>NZ_JAMYMR010000019.1:0-116342 GCF_040318635.1 Mesorhizobium sp. M1066 | reverse complement strand
CCCACCCCCCCCCCCCCGCCTCAAAAAAACCACGCCCCCCCCCCTGCCCCCCGCGCCCCCAAACCCCCCCGCTTTTTTGTTGTCCGGGATATCCGTTATCAGGCGATCAGCTGGCCAAAACGGTCGACTTCATCGGCTGTCGTCGCAAAGCTGGTGACGAAGCGGTAGAGCAACTCGTCCTCGCCGATGTGGCCGTCAAAGCCATGCGGCTTGTGCCAGTCGTAGAAGGCGGCCCCCGCGGCCTGCAGCCCCTCGGCCTCGGCTTTCTTGATCACCGCGAAAACCTCGTTCGCCTGCGGCAGCCATGCCAGCTTGGCCGTGGCCGAATCCTCGATCGCGGCGGCAAGGCGTGCGGCCATAGCGTTGGCGTGGCGGGCGGTGTCCAGCCACAGTCCATCCTTGAAATAGGCCTCGAACTGCGCCGCGACGAAGCGCGATTTCGAAAACAGCTGGGCGGCGCGCTTGCGCAGGAAGGCCAATTCCCTGGCACGATCAAGATCGAACAGCACGACCGCCTCGGCGCACCAGCAGCCGTTCTTGGTGCCGCCGAAGGAGAGGATGTCGACGCCGCGTTTCCAGGTCATTTCGGCCGGTGTCGTGTCGAGTGCGACCAGCGCATTGGCAAAGCGGGCGCCATCCATGTGCAGGGGCACCGAATATTGTTTGGCGATCGCGGAGATCGTCTCGATCTCATCCAGGCCGTAGATGGTGCCGACCTCGGTCGACTGGGTGATCGAAACGGCCATCGGTCGTCCCCAATGGACGATTTCCGGTGCGAAACGGCCGATGGTCCTTTCCAGATTGTGCGGATCGATCTTGCCCAGCGCGCCATCGATCTCATGCAGGCGAGAGCCGCCGGAAAAATACACCGGCGCGCCGCATTCGTCCTCGATGACATGCGATTCGCGATGAGCAAAGGAAATGCCGCCCGGCTTGTTGTAAGCGGTGAGCGCCAGCGAGTTGGCGGCCGTGCCGGTGGCGACGAAGAACACCGCGACCTCGCGTTCGAAAATCTCACTGAAGCGCTGGTAGACTGCCCGGTCGAGCGCACCGTCGCCATAGGCGGTGGAAAAGCCGCCGGCATTGGCCGACAGGCCGGCGGCAATATTGGGATGGGCGCCTGCCCAATTGTCGGAAGCGAAGAACATGCATCTGCCTATGTCTTGGGAGATCGGGGCTTTGGGGAAATCAGCCTGAAGTTGACCGGTTTCGCGAGCGGACCGCAAGGGGCCAGGCGCCGGAAAAATGGTAAAGCCAGCCAACCGACAAAGCCCAGGTCGAAGACTGAAGTTTACGTTTTTCCTCAACTTCACGACATTTTCTGTCGCGGAAAGCCCAGGTTTTTTGTGAATCGGTCTTGTGTGCGTCCCAGATTTCTGCAATAAAAATTTAGGACAGTAGTGCTGTCTTATTTTGTCGCACAAAACGAGCTGGATTGGCGTATCATTTGGGCCTCTCCGGCTGTTGCCGCGAGCTACAGGTGGACAGCCAGACTCTGGCCTGTACGATTACCAGATGCGATCCATGCGGAAAGCTGCCTGGTTCGGCAAGGATTTCGCAAGACGTGCCACAAGGATCAGGGTGAGCCAAGCGCTTGCCGAGGCAAACCAGCGCCTGAATGGCTGGGAATGGAGGACAGGAGATGACGGACATGACGCACTCTGCGACGAACGGCCAGGCCGCGCAGACGAAAGCGGCAACCGTCAAAACCATGTCCCGGACCGATATTGGCCGAACCGTCAACGGCCTTTCCGCCCAGGGCCTTTACGATCCTCGCAACGAGCATGACGCCTGCGGCGTCGGCTTCATCGTCAATATGAAGGGCGTGAAGTCGCATCAGATCGTCAAGGACGGGCTGGCCGTGCTCGAAAACCTGACGCATCGCGGCGCCGTTGGCGCCGATCCGCTGGTCGGCGATGGCGCCGGCGTGCTGGTGCAGCTTCCCGACCAATTCTTCCGTGAGGAGATGGCGGCCCAGGGCATCGACCTGCCGCCGGCCGGCCAGTACGGCGTTGGACACTGGTTCATGCCGCAGGACGTGGCCCTTCGCGCCCATATCGAGGACATCATTGCCGAATCGGCGCAATCCGAGGGGCTTCCGCTCATCGGTTTCCGTGACGTGCCTGTCGACAATTCGTCGCTGTCGAAGGCGCCTGATATCGTGGCATCCGAGCCGTTCCATCGGCAGATATTCATCGGCCGCACGCCAGACATTACCGATGACGAGGAATACGAGGCCAGGCTCTATCTGCTGCGCAAGGTGATATCGGGCCGCATCTACGCCGAGAACGACAACAAGGACATCGGCGCCTATTGCGTGTCGCTGTCGGCGCGCACCATCGTCTACAAGGGCATGTTCCTGGCCTACCAGGTCGGCGCCTATTACAAGGACCTGATCGATCCGCGCTTCGAGACCGCGCTGATCCTCGTCCACCAGCGCTTCTCGACCAACACCTTCCCGTCTTGGAAGCTGGCGCATCCCTACCGCATGGTCGCCCACAATGGCGAGATCAACACCGTGCGCGGCAACAACAACTGGATGGCTGCGCGCCAGGCGTCGGTCGATTCCGAACTGTTCGGCAACAACATCTCGAAGCTGTGGCCGATTTCCTATGACGGCCAGTCCGACACCGCCTGCTTCGACAATGCGCTCGAGTTCCTGTTCCAGGGCGGGTACAGGCTCAGCCATGCCATGATGATGCTGATCCCGGAAGCCTGGGCCGGCAACAAGCTGATGGATGCCGATCGCAAAGCCTTCTACGAATACCATGCGGCACTGATGGAGCCGTGGGACGGGCCGGCGGCGGTGGTCTTCACCGATGGACGCCAGATCGGCGCCACGCTCGACCGCAATGGCCTGCGCCCGGCACGCTACATCGTCACCGACGACGACCGCGTCATCATGGCCTCGGAAGCCGGCGTGCTGCCGGTGCCCGAGGAGAAGATCGTCAAGAAGTGGCGGCTACAGCCAGGCCGGATGCTGCTGATCGACCTGGAGAAGGGGCGTATCGTCTCCGACGAGGAGCTCAAGTCGGAGATCGCGACCAAGCATCCCTACAAGACCTGGCTCGCCAACACACAGCTCATCCTCGAAGATTTGAAGCCGGTCGAGCCGCGCGCGCTGCGCAAGGATGTCAGCCTGCTCGATCGCCAGCAGGCGTTCGGCTACAGCCAGGAAGACACCAAGCTTTTGATGTCGCCGATGGCGACAACAGGCCAGGAGGCGGTGGGCTCGATGGGCACCGACACGCCGATCTCGGCGATGTCGGACAAGTCGAAGCTGCTCTACACCTATTTCAAGCAGAACTTCGCCCAGGTCACCAATCCGCCGATCGACCCGATCCGCGAGGAACTGGTGATGAGCCTGGTGTCCTTCATCGGGCCCCGGCCCAACATCTTCGACCTGGTCGGCAATTCGCGCCGCAAGCGGCTCGAGGTGCGCCAGCCGATCCTGACCAATGGCGATCTCGAAAAGATCCGCTCCATCGGCCACACCGAGGACCGCTTCGACACCAAAACGATCGACATCACCTATGGCTCGGCCGAAGGGGCCGCGGGCATGCAGGGCGCCATCGACCGCCTGTGCGAGCGGGCGGAGGCGGCGGTCGCCGGCGGCTACAACATCATCATCCTGTCCGACCGCCAGGTCGGGCCGGACCGCATCGCCATCCCGGCGCTGCTGGCTACGGCTGCGGTCCATCATCACCTCATCCGCAAGGGGCTGCGCACCTCGGTCGGCCTCGTCGTCGAATCCGGCGAGCCGCGCGAAGTGCATCATTTCTGCTGCCTTGCCGGCTATGGCGCCGAGGCGATCAACCCGTACCTTGCCTTCGACACGCTGCTCGACATGCACAAGCGCGGCGAACTGCCGAAGGAAGTGGACGCCTACGAAGTCGTTTCGCGCTACATCAAGTCGATCGGCAAGGGCATCCTCAAGGTGATGTCCAAGATGGGCATCTCGACCTACCAGTCCTATTGCGGCGCGCAGATTTTCGACGCCATCGGGCTGAAGACCGATTTCGTGCAGCAATATTTCACCGGCACCGCGACGCTGATCGAAGGCGTCGGGCTGGACGAGATCGCGGCCGAGACGCTCAGCCGCCATAATGACGGTTTCGGCAACGACCCGGTGCTGCGCAACAGTCTCGAGGTCGGCGGCGAATATATGTACCGTATGCGCGGCGAGGCGCATATGTGGTCGCCCGACGCGGTCGCCACCTTGCAGCACGCCGTTCGCCAGGGATCATGGGAAACGTTCAAGGACTATTCCGCCCAGATCGACAGCGAGACGGCCCGCGCGCAGACCATTCGCGGCCTGTTCAAGATCAAGCTGGCCGGAGAAACCGGCCGCAAGAAGGTCGCGCTCGACGACGTCATGTCGGCGGCCGATATCGTCAAGCGGTTCTCGACCGGGGCGATGTCGTTCGGTTCGATCTCGCGCGAAGCGCACACGACGCTGGCGCGCGCGATGAACCAGATCGGCGGCAAGTCGAACACCGGCGAGGGTGGCGAAGAGGCCGACCGCTATCTGCCGCTGCCTGGCGGCGGCAAGAACCCGGAACGCTCGGCGATCAAGCAGATCGCCTCGGGTCGTTTCGGCGTCACGGCCGAATACCTCGTCAATTCCGACATGATGCAGATCAAGGTGGCGCAGGGTGCCAAGCCCGGCGAGGGCGGCCAGCTGCCCGGCCACAAGGTCGACGCGACCATCGCCAAGGTCCGGCATTCGACGCCGGGCGTCGGCCTGATCTCGCCGCCGCCGCATCACGACATTTATTCGATCGAGGATCTGGCACAGCTGATCTACGATCTGAAGAACGTCAATCCGGCGGCCGACGTGTCGGTCAAGCTGGTGTCGGAGGTCGGTGTCGGCACGGTTGCGGCGGGCGTTGCCAAGGCACGCGCCGACCACATCACCATTTCGGGCTATGATGGCGGCACTGGCGCCTCGCCGCTGACCTCGCTCAAGCATGCCGGCAGCCCTTGGGAAATGGGCCTTGCCGAGACGCACCAGACGCTGGTGCTGAACGGTCTGCGGTCGCGCGTTGCGCTGCAGGTCGATGGCGGTTTGCGCACGGGGCGCGACGTGATCATCGGCGCGCTGCTCGGCGCCGATGAATTCGGCTTCTCGACCGCGCCGTTGATCGCGGCCGGCTGCATCATGATGCGCAAGTGCCATCTCAACACCTGCCCGGTCGGCGTCGCGACTCAGGATCCGGTGCTGCGCAAGCGCTTCAAGGGCACGCCCGAGCATGTCATCAACTTCTTCTTCTACGTGGCGGAAGAGGTGAGGGAGCTGCTCGCCGAGATGGGCTACACCCATCTCGACCAGATCATCGGCGACACCGATCTTCTGGAAAAGCGCGACCTGATCGTGCACTGGAAGGCGCGAGGGCTCGATTTCTCGAAGATGTTCTTCAAGCCGGATGCGCCGCATGAGGCCGTGCATTGGACCGAGCGGCAGAAGCACCCGATCGACGACGTGCTCGACCGCAAGCTGATCGAGCTGGCAAAGCCGGCGCTCGAAAGTAAGCAGCCGGTCAGGATCGAGGTCGACATCCGCAATGTCGACCGCTCGACGGGCGCCATGCTGTCGGGTGAAGTGGCCAAGCGCTTCAAGCACAAAGGCCTGCGCGAGGACACGATCCAGGTGAAGCTGACCGGCACCGCCGGCCAGTCCTTCGGCGCCTTCCTGGCGCGCGGCATCTCGTTCGAGCTCGTCGGCGCCGGCAACGACTATGTCGGCAAGGGCCTCTCGGGCGGACGCATCATCATCCGGCCGCCCGAAGAGGCCAAGATCGTCGCGGCCGAATCCATCATCGTCGGCAATACCGTGCTCTATGGCGCGACCGAGGGCGAGGCCTATTTCGCCGGTGTCGCCGGCGAGCGTTTCGCCGTGCGCAATTCGGGCGTCGCCGCCGTCGTCGAAGGCGTCGGCGACCATGGCTGCGAGTACATGACGGGCGGCATCGTCGTCGTCATCGGCCAGACCGGCCGCAACTTCGCCGCCGGCATGTCTGGCGGCGTCGCCTATGTGCTCGACGAGGCGGGTGATTTCGCCGAGCGCTGCAACATGGCGATGGTCGAGCTGGAGCCGGTTCCGGAAGAAGACGATCTGATGGAAAGGCTGCTGCACCATGGCGGCGACCTCGATCACAAGGGCCGCGTCGACGTCTCCGGCGACATGACCAGCCATGACGAGGAGCGGCTTTACCAGCTGATTTCCAACCATGTGCATTACACCGGGTCGGTACGTGGCCGCGAGATTCTCGACGACTGGACGATTTTCCGGCCGAAGTTCCGCAAGATCATGCCGGTCGAATATCGCCGTGCCCTGATCGAGATGGAACGCATGCGCATGGGCGTCGCGGCGGAATAGGCTTGCAATTGCCGGGGAGCCCAGGCTTCCCGGCCCATCTTCATCGACAGTTTGACCTCCGGCGCAAGGTTGCCATGGCTGCCTCAAGGGGTTAACGGGTGCGGCGAAAACCGCACCATCTGGACAGCAGGAACTGGACTATGGGCAAGGTAACAGGCTTTCTCGAAATCGACCGGCAGGTGCACAAGTACCAGCCGGCCTCCGACCGCATCCGGCATTTCCGCGAGTTCACGCTGCCGATGTCTGACAAGGAGGTCGAGAAACAGGCCGCGCGCTGCATGGATTGCGGCATTCCGTTCTGCCACGGGCCGACCGGCTGCCCGATCCACAACCAGATTCCGGACTGGAACGATCTCGTCTACAATGGCGACTGGGACAACGCGATCCGCAACCTGCATTCGACCAACAATTTCCCGGAGTTCACCGGCCGCATCTGCCCCGCGCCCTGCGAGGAAGCCTGCACGCTGAACCTGGAGGACATTCCCGTCGCCATCAAGACGGTCGAGCAGGCGATCGCCGACAAGGCCTATGAAACCGGCCACATCAGGCCCTATCCACCGGAGAAGAAAACCGGCAAGCGCGTCGCCGTCATCGGCTCCGGCCCTGCCGGCATGGCGGCGGCCCAGCAGCTTGGCCGCGCCGGACACGATGTCCATGTCTACGAGCGCGAAAGCCGGCCCGGCGGGCTGATGCGCTACGGCATTCCCGACTTCAAGATCGAGAAGCACTATATCGACCGGCGCATCGAGCAGATGCAGGGTGAGGGCGTGACATTCCATTGCGGCGTCAATGTCGGCGTCGACAAGCCGGTTGCCGAGCTGCTCGCCGAACATGATGCCGTGCTCTATTGCGGCGGCTCGGAAACGCCGCGCGCGGCCGGCATTCCCGGCGACGATCTCGGCGGCGTGCATGACGCGATGCCCTATCTGGTGCAGCAGAACAGGCGGGTCGGCGGCGAACCGATCCAGTCGGTGGCGTGGCCGTCGCATCCGATCATCGCCGGCGGCCAGCATGTCGTCGTCGTCGGCGGCGGCGATACCGCGTCCGACTGTGTCGGCACGGCCTTCCGTCAGGGCGCCGTGCGCGTCACTCAGCTCGACATCCGCCCGCAGCCGCCGGAAAAGGAAGACAAGCTTTCGGTCTGGCCTTACTGGGCGACCAAGATGCGCACCTCGTCTTCGCAGGCCGAAGGCGCGGAGCGCGAATTCCAGGTGGCGACGCTCGAATTCATCGGCGAGGAAGGCCAGCTGACCGGCGTCAAGTGCTGCGAGGTCGACGACAAGCGCAAGCCGATCGCCGGTACCGAATTCGTCATTCGTGCCGATCTCGCTTTCATCGCCATCGGCTTTGCCGGGCCGGCCGCGGCCGGGGTGGCGAAGGAACTGGAGGGTGAGATGAAGATCACCACCGACAGCCGCCGTTCCAGGAATGTCGAGGCCAATGACCGCGACTACAGGACCAGCGTCGACAGGCTCTATGCGGCCGGCGACGTGCGTCGTGGCCAGTCGCTGGTCGTCTGGGCAATCCGCGAGGGCCGCCAGGCGGCACGCTCGATCGACGAGGCGCTAATGGGGTCGAGCGTTCTCCCGCGCTGAGTCCGTTTCGAAACTCTACTCCTGCGGCCATCTGAAGGCGTTTACTGCGCTTCCGGTGCTCGCGTACTCAAATGTACGCTCCGCTCCGGTTCTCGAAAACACCATCATATGACTCGCAGGAGCGAGTTTCGAAACGGCCTCGGAGCCGCTGCGCAGCGATACTAACGATTGATCGCGGTTGTGGTGTCGGCCGCGGCTTTCGGCGGCCATGAGAAATCGTCCGCGCGGCCGGGCGATGCAATCGGTGCCTTGCCCTCGACCACAAGCTTTTCACCGGGCAGGTCCGGATTTGCTTTCGCCGGCGGGGCCGCGCCCAGCAGTTCGGAGCCACCGTCGAGTGCCGGATCGCTGAGCAGCATCGGCGCGGTGCGGTCGATGACGATGGGTGCCGCGGCCGGCGCAGGCGCCTCGACAGGGGCGCCCGCCGGAGCGGACGGCGTAACCACGCTTCCAGGCGCGGTCAGGCCGAGGATCTTCAGCAGCGGTTTTTCGGTGTAGAAGGCGAGCTTGCGCTTGCCCGCCCTCGAGACGTTGATGCCGTCATCGGCGCGCAGCCGCATCGGCTGACCGTTGATGTCGGGGCCGCTGGTGACGAAAGCACCGTTCTCATCGACGAAGCCGTCCCAGACGTCGACGAATTCACCGCCATGGCTTTCAGCGGCCTGATGGTAGATGTCGTTGAAGGCCAGCATGTCGGAGGTCATCTTCGGCACCCGGAACGCCGGCATGCCGACCCACAGGAAAGGCACCTTGGCTGTGGCGATGGCTTTGCCAAGCGCGTCGGTGCGACGCTCATATTCCTTGGTCCAGGTTTCAGAGCGGGGCTGCTCGCGCACGTCACCGACCTTCATCTGCTGGCGGTCGTTGGAACCCAGCATGACGATCACGGCGGCAGGTTTTTCGGTCTCGATCAGCGATTTGATCTGTTCGGGCCAGTTGTAGAAATCATCGCGTACGAAGCCGGACGAGCCATTGCTGCGAACGACGATCCTGACGCCGGCATTCTCGGCAAAGGCGGTGTCGAGGCCTTCGGCGAGGCCGGCCGCCATGAAGTCGCCGACCACCAGTACGGTGCGGGCGTCCGGTGCCTTGTCGACCACCGGGATTTCCGGTTCTGCGGGCGGGCGCGGGGCACGGGGTTTTTTCGCCTTGGGCCTGGGCCTCGGCTTCTGGATGTCCTGCGGCGGCTCGATCCGCTCACTGCGGCGTGGGAACAGAAGGTCGCGCAGCGACCAGCTGCGGTTTTGCTGCTCCTGCGCCATCGCCGGCGCATGAAAGGCGCCAGCCACACCGACGGTGAGCACGATGGCGGCCAGAATGAGCACCGGCATGCGACGAACAAGCCCTGCGATGCGCGCAGCCGAAGCCAATCGTTTTCCTCCATCCCTTGGCGCGGTCCTGCCGAAAAACCGCATCGGGTTCTCGACAAATGCCGCGCCAACCAGATTGCTACAGCGTCCTTTGCGCGGCCGAAAGGCCGCGCGGCACCGCAGGCGGCTCTATTTCTGCCGGAGCCACTTCAGCACTTCCATGCTCGGGTAACCGTCCTGGGTCAAGCCGGCCTTGGCCTGGAAGGCCAAGATGGCTGATTTCGAGCCGTCGCCGATCTTGCCGTCGAACTTGCCGTCATAAAGGCCATGTTGGGAAAGCCGCTGCTGCAGCTCCTGCCTTTCCTCGAAAGTGAGCTTGGTGAAAGGCCGCTTCCAGTCCTGCACGAGACCGCTGGAGCCGGCGATTTCGTCGGCAAGAAGGCCGACGGCAAGCGCATATTTGTCGGCGTTGTTGTAGGCTTTGATGACCGTGAAATTCTTGATCATCAGGAAGGCCGGCCCGCTGCGGCCGTCCGGTACTTTCAGCGTCGCTTTGTCGGAGCCGTTCTTGAACGGCTTACCATTGGCCCTGACGACGCCAAGCGCCTGCCACTGCGACAGCGTCTTGGAACCGCCGGGAAGTTTGCCGGCCGGCAAGGCGACCTCATAGCCCCAGGTCTTGCTGGCCTGCCAGCCATTCTTCTTCAGCAAATTGGCTGATGTCGCCAGCGCATCGGGGATCGAATTCCAGATGTCGCGCTTGCCATTGCCGTCCATGTCCACGGCATAGTGCAGATAGCTGGTCGGGATGAACTGGGTGTGGCCCATGGCGCCGGCCCAGGATCCGCTCAGATGGCTTTCGTCGATGTCGCCGGTCTGCAGGATCTTCAGCGCGGCGACCAGCTGAGTGCGGGCGAATTTCGCCCGCTTCGGATCGGCATAGGCCAAGGTCGCCAGCGAGCGCACGACGTTGCGCATGATGTCGTCGCGCTTGAGGATCTCGCCATAGTTCGATTCCATCGACCAGATGGCCAGCAGGATGTAGCGGTTGACACCGAACCTGGCCTCGATCCGGTCCAGCCACGGCTTCCATTTCCTGGCCATCTGCTGGCCGACGGCGACCGACTGGTCATGGACGCGGTTGTCGAAATAGTCCCAGGCAGGGGCCGTGAATTCAGGCTGCGTACGCGCCTTTTCCAGCACCACCGGGTCGATATCCCTGATGTTCCTGAAGGCCTGGTCGTAGAGGGCGCCGGAAACGCCGCTCTGCACGGCGGTGGCGCGGAAGCCGGCGACCCACTGCCGGAAACCGGCATCGGCGAAGGCAGGGCCAGGCATCAGCAGAGCGAGCGATAGGCTGGCTGCCGCTATGACGCTGGTAAAACGTTTTGCGGCATTGCGAACGGACATCTTTTCCTCCTTCTCTGTCTCAGGAAAGACCATTCATCGCCGAACCAGGTTAGGAATTAGTTTACCATAGACGCCACCGGGAACGAAAAGACGCTTCGAAGCTTTACCGGTGGACATTCCTCTCAGTTGCCCAGTAGTCCCCAATTCCGGCGTGAAAATGTCTTGGAACGGGGATTGCGGAGCTGGCCCTCAAACGGATAATTGAAAGCATGAAGAGAGTTCGCAAGGCAGTCTTCCCGGTCGCTGGTCTCGGCACACGGTTTCTCCCGGCCACCAAGGCTGTCCCCAAGGAAATGCTGACCGTCGTCGACCGGCCGGTGATCCAGTATGTGGTGGATGAGGCGCGCGAGGCCGGCATCGAGCATTTCATCTTCGTCACCGGCCGCAACAAGGCCGTCATCGAGGACCATTTCGACATCCAGTTCGAACTCTATGACACGCTGGCCCAGCGCGGCAAAGACGACCAGCTCGCCCGCCTGCAACGGCTGCAGCCGGCGCCGGGGCAGACCAGTTTCACACGCCAGCAGGTACCGATGGGACTTGGTCACGCCGTCTGGTGCGCCCGCGAGCTCGTCGGCGACGAGCCCTTCGCGCTTTTGCTGCCCGACATGATCATGCAGTCGGAGAAGAGCTGCACGAAGGCAATGGTCGAGCTCTACGAGGAGACCGGCAACAACATCATCGCGGTGCAGGAATGCGCTCCCGCCGAAGCCCACAAATACGGCATCGTCGGCCGCGGCGAGGACACGCATCACGGTTTCCGCATCACCGAGATGGTGGAAAAGCCGAAGGCCGGCACCGCGCCGTCCAACCTTTACATCAACGGCCGCTACATCCTGCAGCCGGAGATATTCAAGATCCTTGAAGGCCAGGAAAAAGGCGCCGGCAACGAGATCCAGCTCACCGACGCCATGCTGAAGCTGGAAAAGCAGCAGCCTTTCTACGGCTACCACTATCGAGGCCGCACGTTCGACTGCGGATCGCCGGAAGGCTTCGTCGAGGCCAACGTCGCCTTCGCGCTGTGGCGCAGCGACATGAACGAGAACATGGCTGGCGTCATCCGCACGCTTCTCGACGAGCTGAAGCCATCTGAGCGCCGCGGCGCTGCGTTTTAAGGTATTCTAGCGAGCGGCCGGATGTCGTTGGTGCGGCGGTTCAGCGCTGCACCTTCACGCCGAGGAAGATGCTGTTGGCGGTGTAGTCCCGGCCCGGCAGATTGCTGGTCAGCTTCTCGGTCCTCACTCTTGTGGTCAGGCCGGCGTAGCGGTTCAGCCACCAGGTCAGTCCGGCCTCGGCGCTCAACACCCTGTCATGGCCGTCGATGCCGATGTAATCACGCCAGTCGAGGCCCAGAGCCGCATTGGCGGTGAGGTTGGCGCGAATCTGGCGCTCGCCGGTCAGGCGACCGGAATAGAGGATGTCGCCGCTTTCGCCCGATGTGGTCGTGGGCTCGACGGTGGTCCGCCCGGTCAGGCCGATCGTGGTGCCGCGCTCGGGTGACCATTTGAGGTCGGCGTTGACGGTGGCACCGGAGATCGCATCAAGGTTTTTGTCGTCGATCGCTTCCCTGAGCCAGCCGGCCGAGAATTCGCCCGACAGCTTCTCACCCATGTCGAGTGCAAGGCCAGCGCGGGCGCCGAGCCGCGTCGACGAGCGCTCGAAGCCTTCATTGTCGATGCGTTGATCATAAGTCCGGCGGCCGACCTCGATTTCGGTGAAAGGGGTCAGGGCAGGGGAGATCTCGTAGCCGGTGCGCAACGTCGCCGTGTAGAGCGTGGAGTCCTGATCCTTCTGCAACAGCGAGGTGCCGTCCGAGAGCTTGGCGTCGCCGTAGAAGTCGTGCGAGACCGCGCCGGTCAACGTGTACTGCATCTTGCCGAGATGCTTTTCGAGGGCGAGGCTGCCATCGATGGTCTGCCGTAGCGGCTGCTTGCTGACGCCCGCGATGGCGTCCGGCGATGATGCTGATTCCGGCACGGCCTCGTAGCCGAGCTTGGCGATGGCGCGCAACTCATTGTCGAGGTCGACATTGAGCTGGCCTTCGATGCGCCCTTGCTCGTCGTGAACCGGGTAACCCGAGACGGTCTCGCGAAACAGGCCATAGCCGTCGATCGTGGCTGAGTTCTCGCGCCAGTCGGAGGCGGCTGAAAAGCGCAGCGCCGTCTCGGACAGCAGCGCCGACTTGCCGGCACTGCTCGAATCGCCGTTCGATGTGGCGGTCAGGCCCTGTTCGATCGTCGGCCGGATGACGAAGGAACCCCATTTGACGCCGGTGGCGGCAAACGGATCATCCTCCGGTTTCTTCTTCTGGCCTTCGATGGCGTCCGTGCGCTCCGCGCCTGGGTCGAGCTTCTGCCTGTCGGCGCTGTCGATGGTGAGAGCGCGGCGGTTGGCCGTGTCCTCATCGGTGTCCGCACCATCGGTGGCGTCCGTCTTGGAGGCGGTCGTGGAAGCGGTGATGTCGGAGGCGCCGGCCGTCGATTTCTTCTTCTTTTTCGATTTGTCGGCAGCCTTGTCCTTGGCCTGGTCAGCCGCATTCTGCCTGGCGGTCGATGAGCGGCGGCGAGGCTTGGGCGGCGCCGCAGTGTCGGCGGACATGTCGTCAGTGGCTGCGGGCGGGTCGAAGAGGCTGCCGGTCGCGTTGGCGTCGCCGGTGTCGGCGTCGTCAGGCACGGCACCGGCGCTGGCCGGCAGATAGGTGCGGGCCGGCGCATTGTCCTGCGCTGCATTGGCCGGCTGTTGACCCTGCGCTGCCAGGGCCAGCTGTCTCGCCTTGCGCTGCTGGTCGGACAGGATCGCCGATTCCGAAACCTCGCCGCGCAGTTCGGTTTCCTGGGCATGGAGCGCAGTCGGGCGCAGCAAGGCAAACATGCTGGTTGCCAGCAGCAAGGCGCAGACCGCCTTGCCCTTTCGTCCTGTCGAATTTTCTGGCTGGGCCCCGGACATCGCCACCACTGCTTGCGCGGCGCACGCGCGCCATACTTACCGAACCGTAAATG
Organism: Mesorhizobium sp. M1066; assembly: GCF_040318635.1. Classification (NCBI taxonomy): domain Bacteria; kingdom Pseudomonadati; phylum Pseudomonadota; class Alphaproteobacteria; order Hyphomicrobiales; family Phyllobacteriaceae; genus Mesorhizobium; species Mesorhizobium sp. M1066. The sequence goes on along the minus strand of NZ_JAMYMR010000019.1, from coordinate 102,649 downwards.
GGGATGGTTAACGGAGGGTTGAGGCGGCGGCCGGTCAACCACCTGAAGCGCTGATTTCCAAAGGGATTCATACCGCGTGCGTCAAGCTTTTGGTTTTCGCCCCTGCCGTCGTCAAAAAACCACCGCACACGTTCGGGCAACATGCCTTGGGCCATTTCTGTTGGACAGCGCGCCGGCAAAGCGCTAATCGCATCAGCCATGCATGCGGGATCCCTGGATAAGAAGCCTTCGGACAGGCAAGCCTCGATCGCTTCGGCGCTGAGGACGGTGGCGACAGAACAGGCTGGGGTTGCAGCCCTTGCCGAGGCCTTGGAGAACGGATTGGCCGCGCCTTTCGCGCAGGCGGTCGAGATGATCTCTGGGATTGAAGGCCGGCTCATCGTCACCGGTGTCGGCAAAAGCGGCCATATCGGTTCGAAGATCGCCGCGACGCTGGCCTCGACCGGCACGCCGGCTTTCTTTGTCCATCCCGCAGAAGCCAACCACGGCGATCTCGGCATGATCGCCAGGGACGACGCCATCATCGCCATGTCGTGGTCGGGCGAGAGCAAGGAACTGATGGGCATCGTCGCCTATTCCAGGCGCTTTTCCATTCCGCTGATCGCCATCACCGCCGGAGAGACATCGGCGCTGGCGCGGGCGGCGGACGTGGTGCTGCTTTTGCCGCGCGCTCCGGAAGCCTGCCCGCACGGCCTGGCGCCAACGACATCGACGCTGCTGCAACTGGTGATGGGCGACGCGCTGGCGATCGCGCTGCTCGAAGCACGCGGCTTCACGCCGGATCATTTCCGCACCTTTCACCCGGGCGGCCAGCTCGGCGCCAACCTGACGCAGATCCGCGAGATCATGCATGTCGGCGACAGGCTGCCGCTGGTGGTCGCGGGCACCGGCATGCAGGACGCGATCCTGGAACTGTCGCGCAAGGGGTTTGGCTGCGTCGCTATCACCGACGCCGACGGCGCGCTGGTCGGCATCATCACCGATGGCGACATCCGCCGTCACATCGGCAGCAATCTGCTGGCGATGACGGTGGATCAGGTGATGACAAAAGGCCCGAAGACCGCGACGCCGGACACGCTGGTGGCAACGGCGCTGCAAACGATCAACAATTCAGCCATCACCAGCCTGATGGTGGTGGAGGGCCGGAAACCAGTCGGCCTCATCCACCTGCATGACCTGCTGCGTATCGGCGCGGCCTAAGGCGCGTCGATATTCAGGTGATGCCGGCCTGACCCGGATCTCGACACTCTTAACGCCGCTCGTTCAGACCGCCTCGACGGTCAGTTCCAGATCCGTATCGGCCGCACCCGTCACGCGCACTTGCGTGCCGGCCGGCAAATCCGGCCCGGAGACACGCCACAGCGTATCGCCCAGCTTGATGCGGCCGCGTCCATCCCGGATCGGTTCGGCAAGTGTCGCCATCCTGCCGACCATTTGCGCGCCACGCCGGTTGAGCAGCGGCTGGTCGGTCGGGTCATTGCGGCTGCCGACCAGCTTCTTGCCGACATAGGCCGAGACCAGCGACAGCGCCAGGAAGGCGAGGACCTGGACCTGCCAGGTCCAGAAGCCGGCGTCCCAGATCAGCAGCGACACAGCGCCGATGATCAGCGCGGCGATGCCGATCCACAGCATGAAGATACCCGGCGCGATGATTTCCATCACCAGCAGGACGAAACCGAGTACCATCCAGTTCCACGGGCCGAGTTCGGAAACGATGCGGTCGATCATTGGTTTCGACCTCAGTTGTCGGTTGGGCGAACGACCGGCGGGCGCGCGGCCTGCCTTTGCGAGCCAGTCGTGCCTTCGCTGCGGAAGACTTCCTTGGCGATCTCGCCAATACCGCCGAGCGAACCGATCAGCGACGACGCCTCGAAGGGCATCAGCACGATCTTGCTGTTGGTGGCCGTGCCGATCCTGCCAAGCGCTTCAGTGTATTTCAGCGCTACGAAATAGTTCAGCGCCTGCACATCGCCTTTGGAGATCGCTTCCGACACTACCTGGGTGGCGCGGGCTTCCGCCTCGGCCGAACGTTCGCGCGCCTCGGCATCGCGGAAGGCGGCTTCCTTGCGGCCCTCGGCCTCGAGGATCTGCGACTGCTTGAGGCCTTCGGCGGCAAGGATCTGCGCGCGCTTGTTGCGTTCCGCCGTCATTTGCCGGCCCATCGATTCGATAAGGTTGGCCGGCGGGTTGATGTCCTTGATTTCGACGCGGGTGATCTTGATGCCCCACGGATGGGCTGCCTCATCGACGACGCGCAGCAGGCGCTCGTTGATGGCGTCGCGGTTCGACAGGAGTTCATCGAGGTCCATCGAACCCATGACGGTACGGATGTTGGTCATTGTCAGATTGAGGATGGCGTTCTGCAGTCCGGAAACCTGATAGGCGGCCTGCGCCGCATTGAGGATCTGGAAAAAGGCGATGCCGTCGACACCGACGATGGCGTTGTCCCGGGTGATGATTTCCTGACTCGGAACGTCGAGCACCTGCTCCATCATGTTCATCTTGGCGCCGATGCGGTCGATGAACGGGTAAATGAAATTGAGACCCGGGCTCAGTGTCTTGGTGTAACGGCCAAAGCGCTCCACCGTATAGTTGTAGCCTTGCGGGATTGTCCTGATGCCTTTGATCAGCAGCACCAATACCAGAAGGGCAAGTGCACCAACCGCAATATCGAAACCACTGAAATCCATTTGGCTCTCCCTCAGACGAAGGCCGCTCAAGCCATTCTCGCGCAGCCGACTTCACCAAAGACTTAAGTGTGTTTCACATGCGTTACAATCAGGTGATGATGGATTGTTTATAGGGTTGCACTCAGCGGTTGAAGGCAAACAGCCTTGCATCCGTGTCATCCAGGCCGTTGATCGAAGCCGGGACAATCTCGGAAGCGATCTGCGAGAAGGTGATGCCGTTGCCGCCATAGCCCAGCACCGCATGGATGCGCGGGTGGCGGGGAATGGCGCCGATATAAGGCAGGCCGGTGGTCGTGGTGCCGAACGAGCCGGTCCAGGCAAAATCCGGTCTGGTGTCGAGATGCGGAAATAGCAGGCCGAGCTTCTCGGCGATGCGTGTGCTCTTATCGGCGATCAACTCGTCGCGCCGCGCTTCGTCGATAAAATCCTCGTCCTCGCCGCCGCATATGACCCGGCCGTCGACCGTCGTGCGCATATACAGATACGGCTCCGACGCTTCCCAGATGAATGCTGCGTCCGGCCAGAGCTTTCGCGGTTGCGGGCGTGTCGCAATCGCCCATGTCGAGATGATCCGGTGGGCCGCGGCCGGCACGATGTCGACAAGTTCGTAGCCGGTGGCCAGAACAACATGTCGTGCGGTTATGGTCGGGCCATCCCTGGTCGCGACGACAACAGCTTCGGCGCTGTCCTCGATCATTGTGGCTTCGACGGGGGCATAGAAGCGTGCCTTGCGCTCCAGGGATTTCAGCAGCAGCCCAGCCGTCAGCTTGCGCGGGTCGAGCGCGATGTTGCCATGGCCGAGAATGGCGCCTTCGCGGTCGATGCCGAATTTCTCGGCTAGCTGTTGTCGGGTTAAGCAGATGGCGCCGATGCCGGCTAGCCGACGTGCCTCGGCCTCGTCGCGCAGTTCCGACGGACCAAGCATCGTGCCGGCCAGATAGAGTGATGGCATGCGACTCAGGCCACAGTTGATGCCGAGTTCGGCGATGCGTCCGGCGAGATTGGAGACGGCGAGCCGCGAGCGTCGCCAGGCCTGCTACGCCGAGGCTCTGCCGACCATCTTCGAGAGCGTGGAGAGAGGCTGGTCTATTTCGAATGCCACCAGTGCGGTGGTTGCGGCCGTCGAGCCCTTCAGCGGGCCGCGCCGGTCGATGCAGATCACCCGATGGCCATCGGCCGTCAGCGCCTCGGCCATCATGGCGCCGCTGATGCCCATGCCGACGATCAGCACATCCGTCTTGACGTCCCGGATCAGGCCGTCCGTCGGCACCGCAGGCGCGCGATAGGCCGACCAGATGGGCTGGCCAGTTCTGAGGTCGAGTTTGCGGGGCATCGCATTCTCCGGAAGGCGCGCCTTAACGGCCCGGAGCTTGTGTTGTTCCGGAGTTAGAGCGGCGAGCCGCTCTAACTCTCTGGTTGACAAAATTCCCAAGGGAAAGCGCTACGCGCTTTTCCCAGGAAAACCGTTTCACACTTTTCCTGGAATTTCTCCTACACCCAGCCGGACAGTTCGCGCCGCACCATCGCCTCGATCACCGCCATCCCTTCCGCGCTATCGTTGAGGCAAGGGATATGGGCGAAATTCTTGCCGCCGGCATGGTGGAAGGTTTCGGCCGCCTCGCGGCCGATCTCGTCCAGCGTCTCGATGCAGTCGACGGAAAAGCCCGGATTGACGATGGCGATCGACTTGACGCCGTCCTGCGCGAGTTTTTCCACCGTCTTGTCAGTGTAGGGCTGCAGCCATTCCTGCGCGCCGAAGCGCGACTGGAAGGTGATGATCAGTTTCTTCTCGCTCCAGCCGAGCCGTTCACGCAACAGCCGCGTCGTCTTCTGGCAGTGGCAATGATAGGGGTCGCCCTTCTCGAAATACGGTTTTGGAATGCCGTGATAGGAGGTGATGACCACCTCCGGCTCGAAGTCCAGCGTCGCCAGATGCCGTTCGATCGAGCGCGCCAGCGCTTCGATATAGACCGGTTCGTCATAGTAGGGCGGCACGCTGCGGACCGCCGGTGCGCGGCGCATTTTCATCAGCGCGCGAAACAGCTGGTCGTTGGCTGTTGCCGTGGTCGTCGCTGAATATTGCGGATAGAGCGGGAAGGAAAGAATGCGGTCGCAGCCCTGGTCGACCAGACGCTGGGCAATGCTGGCGGTTGAAGGGTTGCCGTAGCGCATCGCCCAGTCGACGACGACATCAGGCAGGTCGCTCAGGGCTTCAGCCAGCTTTTCGGCCTGGGCGCGGGTATAGGTGCGCAGCGGCGACTCGTTCTTTTCCCGGTTCCAGATCCGTGCGTAGTTGGCGCCCGACTTCTTGGGCCGCCTGGTGAGCACAAGGCCATAGAGGATCGGATACCAGATTGCCCTGTTGAGCTCGATGACGCGCGGGTCGGACAGGAATTCACGCAGATACCGCCACATCGGCTTGAAATCGGTGCCGTCGGGCGTGCCCAGATTGACCAGCATGACGCCGATCTTGCCCGCCTTGACCGGCGGATGCCCAGCGGGCAACGGGCCGAGCGCCTTTGCGGCCTTGGGTTCGGCAGGGGTGGGAAGCGTCATAAGGGTTCTCCGGAAGACGCGAACCTAACCATCTTGCGCGCGCTTTCAATGCAACGTCTGGCCGCACCTTAAAGCGGGTTGTCTGAATGGATTCAGACGACCGCTTTAAGTCTTTGTTTTCATGCATGTCGTTCTCCCAAAACCGAGTTCACTTTTGGGCGACATGCATTAGCCCGAAAACAGGACGCCCGTCCGGTTTTCGGGCGGGCGGTGTCATTCAGGCATATAAGCGAGGCTATTTCGGCGGGATGGTCAGCGTTGCGCCGACCGGAAGCCGGCGCGGCTCATAGCCCTTGTTGGCGCCCGAAATGACCTTCCACCTGGCGCCGTCGCCATAGGCTTTCTTTGCCAGATCCCAGTAGGTGTCGCCGGCAACGATGACATGGCTGGCTTCGGCCGGCGCGGCCTCCGCAGGCTTTGCCGGCTCGGCGGCGGGAGCCGGTGCCGCCGGGGCGGGGGCTGCTTCAGCCGGTTTTGCCGCCTCGGCCGGTGGCGCTGGCGGGGGTGGCGCTCCCTCTGTCGATATGGCCGGGGGCGTGTTGGCAATGTCGCCCGAGTTGGCCGGCAATTCGGGCATTGCCGGTGCCGCATCGGCGGGCTTGGCGGCTTCAGCCGTTGCCGGGGCCGCTTCGGCTGGCTTTGCCGGCTCAGCAGCCGGGGCCGCAGGCGCCGCAGCGACGGTCGCGGCTATTTCGGTGATGCGGCCGTCGAGCTTCGGCGTGTAGGGTCGGTGGGCACCGAGATAGTCGGCAACCACCTGTTCGAGGCCGGGGCCGTAATCGTAGGCATTCTTGGCCTTGTCGGCGAAGATCTTGTAGCCGTCGCCGCCCTGGCGGACATAGTTGTTGGTTGCGACCAGATAGTCCTTGTCCGGCTTGATCGGCGTCCAGGCGCCGCCTTCCATGACTTCCACCGACTTGACGCGGCCAGCATTGGGCGCGACGGATTTGTCGAAGGAATATTTCAGGCCGGCGACCTGGGGGAAGCGCCCGGCGCCGTCCTCGACCTGGCTGAGGCCGCCCTCGAGGCCAGCCACCAGATCCTTGCCCGAAATCTGGAAGGTCGCCAGCGTGTTCTGGAACGGCAGCACGGTCAATACCTCGCCCATGGTGACGGTGCCCTTGTCGATCGAGGCGCGCAGGCCGCCGCCATTGGAGATGACGATTTCGACGCCCTGTCCCTTGACGCGGTCGAGGACGGCGTCGGAGACGAGATTGCCCATCGCACATTCTCGGGTGCGGCAGCTCTCACGACTGCCGTCGATGACGTCGGTGGTTTCCGCCACTTCCTTGTTCTTCAGCGCCTCGATCGGGGCCCCAAGCTCCTTGATGCGGGCGAGCACGGCCGGGTCGGGGGTGATCGACTTGTCGAGATAGATCGGGTCGCCGCTGGCCGATTTGACGACGCCATTGTCGTCGAACACCACCTTGAACTCGCCGAGATATTTCGAGTAGGACGCCGCCTGCACCACTGGCACCTTGTAGCCGTCCGGATTGTCGACCATCGTCGGGTAGGGGCCTTCCGCCTCCGGATCGGTGTTCGACAGCAGCGAATGGCTGTGGCCGCCGACGACGACATCGATGCCCGGGATCTTGGCAATGACGTCGCGCTCGCGCCTGTAGCCGATATGGGTCACGGCGATGATCTTGTTGACGCCTTCGCCCTTGAGCTTCTGGACTTCGGCGGTGATCGACTTGACGTCGTCCTCTATTGCGACATTGGGTCCGGGGGAAGCGAGATCCGGCGTGTCGTTGGTGATCGCGCCGATGATGCCGATCTTCTGGCCGCCGACCTCAACGACAACAGACGGCTTGACACGGTCGCCGAGCTTGGATTGCGCGTTGGCCTTCACATTGGCGCCGAGCACCGGGAACTTGATCATGTCGAGGAACGGCGCCAAGGCCACTTCGCCGTCGTCGAATTCATGGTTGCCGAGCGCCATGGCATCGAACTTCATGTCGTTGAGGAATTCGCCTTCGACCTTGCCTTTATAGGTCGTGTAGAACAGCGAGCCCTGGAAATTGTCGCCGGCGCTGAGCAGCAGCACGTTCTGGCCTTCCAGCTTCTTGCGTTCCTGGGCGATCGCGGTGATCAGCCGGCCCGCGCCGCCGATGCACTCGCCCTTGGTTTCCTCGTCCGCCGAGCAGGTCGATTCATATTTGTTGTTGCCTTCGATGCGGCTGTGCCAGTCGTTGATATGCAGGATGTTCAGCGTGTAGTCGGCAAAGGACGCGCCGGCCGACAGGCCGAGGGCTGAGGCAGACAGGGCTGCAATGGCGGCAAGCTTCTTCATCTTCGTCTCCCGGAAAGCTGGTCAGAGGCCACTAGCGCTCTTGTTTGACTGGAACATTACAGCCGGCGCTTTGGCCATGTTCCCATCGCGTTCCGGATGACGCAAGCGGAATCCGGGACCCTTTGCCGGCACAAAAAAGGACGGCGGCCAACCGGCCGCCGTCCTTGGAAAACGAATGGTCGTGGGTTCAGACGCGCCTTGTCAGCACGAAATTCTGACCGCTGGAGCTCGTGCAGTTGAGCTGGCTTGTCGATACCATCAGGCAGTTGAAGCTGACCGCGGTCTGGCGGATCAGCGAGGTGCCGTTGATCTGCACCGATGTGGCGCCTGTCATCGTATAGCTGCCGTCGGCAAGCTTCTGGCCGGTGTCGGTGGCGACCGTCGTGAAGGTGCCGCCGGCAAAGGTCGAAAGGCCGGTGCCCTTGGCGTCGATCCACGAGCCCTCGACGCCTTTCGGCGCCGCTGCCATCGGCGGTTCATCGGGGCCGCTGGTCGCACAGGCGGCGAGCATCGTCGCAATGGCACCCGCCACGCTCATCGAAAGAATTTTGCGCGCAATGATCATGTGAAAATCCTCTCCTCTCGCATCGGCCCGAAAATCGGAATCGATTTTCGACAGGCACGAGGCGTGCATCCAAGTTTCCAGAGCGACGTGCGTCCAGATGAATACGTATCGCTGTGGTCCGCATCCCTTCAATCGCCCGATTTCCGGGCGATTGCAAGGCAGTGAGGCAGGTAGGCGGTGCTGCTATCGCACAAGGATGTTGCGGAACTGCCACGGGTCGTTCCGGTCGAGGTCTTCCGGGAACAGGCCGGGACGGTTATCGAGCGGCGTCCAGTCGGTGTAGTAGCCCTTGACCGGTCCGAGATACTGGGACTGCACTTTCAGGCACCGCCTGTAGTCCATCTCGTCGGCTTCGACGATGCCGGCCTCGGGGTTTTCCAGCGCCCAGACCATGCCCGAGAGCACCGCCGAGGTGACCTGCATGCCGGTGGCGTTCTGGTAGGGCGCCAGCTTGCGCGCCTCGGCGAGCGACAGCTGCGAGCCGTACCAGTAGGCATTCTTGTCGTGGCCGTAGAGCAGCACGCCGAGTTCGTCGACGCCGTCGATCAACTCGTTCTCGTCGAGCACATGATGCACCGGCTGAGGCTTGCCGGCGGCGCCGAACATCTCGTCAAGCGACAGCATCGCGTCGTTGCAGGGATGATAAGCATAGTGGCAGGTCGGGCGGTACTGGACCTTGCCCTTCTTCGAACGCACGGTGAAGAAATCGGCGATCGAGATCGCCTCATTATGCGTCACCAGCAGGCCGTATTGCGCGCCGGGCGTCGGGCACCACGAGCGCACGCGCGTGTTGGCGCCCGGCTGCTCCAGATAGATGGCTGCCTTAGAGCCATGCTTGTGCTTCTTGGCGTTCTTCGGCATCCATGTCTCGTGTGTGCCCCAGCCAAGTTCAGCGGGCTGCAGGCCCTCGGAGATGAAGCCTTCGACCGACCATGTGTTCCAGAACACATTCATCGGCTTCGGCTTCTTGGTGCGCTGGGTGTCGCGTTCGGCGATGTGGATGCCCTTGACGCCGGCCTTCTTCATCAGCTTGGCCCAGCCCTCGCGGTCGTCCTGCGCGGGCTCCGAGAACTCCAGGCCAAGATCGGTGGCGAGATTGACCAACGCCTGCTTGACGAACCACGAGACCATGCCTGGATTGGCGCCGCAGGTGGAGACCGCCGTGGCGCCGCCGGGCTTGTCGTGCTTTTCCTTGAGCAGCGACTCGCGCAGCGCGTAATTGGTGCGGCTGGCGTTGTCCGCCTTGGCGTCGAAATAGAAGCCGAGCCACGGCTCGACGACGGTGTCGATGTAGAGCACACCGAGCTTGCGGCAGAGCCGCATCAGGTCCACCGAGCCGGTATCGACCGACAGGTTGATGCAAAAACCCTGGCCGCCGCCATTGGCCAGAAGCGGGGTCAAGAGTTTCTTGTAGTTCTTCTCGGTCACCGCTTCCTGGACGAAGGCGATGCCGCGCTCGTCGAGCAGCTTGCGGTCGGTGTCGCGCGGGTCGATGACCGTCATGCGCGACTTGTCGAACTTGAAATGGCGTTCGATCAGCGGCAGCGTTCCCCGGCCGATCGAGCCGAAGCCGATCATCACGACGGGGCCGCTGATCTCACCGTAAACGGGCCAGTTTTCATTCGCCATTTTATCGAGCACTCCTTCAAAACCCAGGAAACTGGGAAAACACGCGCAAAACCGGGAATTTCTGCCCGGCGGCCATGCGCTACATCACAGATCATTGTCACAAACCAGCGAAAAGCGCCAACCAGCGGCTACGCTGCGTTGGCCATGTGGTTAAGGACCGTCACCAGCCGATCGCGGTCTGATGTCAGGCCCTTGTAGTCGAGCTGCGCGAGATCGAGCGCGTCGAGCTGGGCGGCGAAAGACGCCGCGAGCTTCGCCCGATCCGGGTGCTTCGCCAGTATGGCGAGCGGGTCGAGATGGATGCGGATGGTGAACAGGATATCGCGTGAAACAGGCATTTTACGCAGGGTTTGCCGCTCGACGCGGATGAAGGCATGGGCGTCGATGTCGCCATCGGGGAAGCGCGACGGCCTGTTGGTGGCGCGGTCGATGCGCTGCACGTCGGAAAGCGGATGGTAGAGCGCGTTGTCGGCCTGGATCGACCAGTTGTAGCGCTCGACGGCCTGCCCCTGGAGGCCATCGAACATCCGGTTGATGAGTTCCGCCGGACGCGTGCCCGGGCCGAAACCCGGCACCGGCGCGTGGATGTCCTGCAGCGGCTTGCCGAATTTTTCCAGGAGCGACCAGGACGAGGGAAAGCAAAGCGAGCCGGCGACCAGCCGCCAGCCGCTGTCACTGCTGCGCATCAGGATGAGGTCTTCCTGGACGAGCTGTGAGGCCTTGGCCAGCGGCGCATCGGCAAGGGAAGCAGGCAGACGGCTCGCCGCGCCCGCCACCTCGACGCCTGATCCGCCGAGCCGATGGGTTTCGGGGAACCTCTCCAGGAGATGCGCAGCGAGCAAGTCGAGCACTTCCTGCTGGGCGTCCCGCGTGCCGTTTTCCTCGACGAAAACGCGCTCTGGGATTTCGGCATAGAGCCGGCGCTTTTCGGCGAGATACGGCAGCAGATGGCCGTCGACCTCGATCCAGTCCGCCGGGTCGAGCGGCTTCAGCCCGATACTGAACAGTTTCGACGAGCCGTCATAGGGCGTGTGGGTGGGCGGCGTATGCTCTGGGGGTGTGTGAGTGGGCACAGTCGTCATGTTTCAGGTCAGTCTTGCGGGGATCAGTCCGCGCAGCGAATTGCCGACGAACAGGGACTTGGCGGATTTCAGATCGTCCAAGCTGTAGATCGCTTCGCGGGCGCGGCCTTCATCCAGAAGCTGCGCGCGCAATACGCCAGGCAGCAGGCCGCAGTCGAGCCGGGGTGTGGCCAGCACGCCGTCGCCGAGATCGGCAAAGACATTGGTGATCGTGCCTTCACAGATCTCGCCGCGCTCGTTGGCCATAAGCACCTCGTCGGCCTGGGTGACGAGATATTCGGCGCGGGCATGCGTGTAGAGCTGTCGTCGGCTGGTCTTGTGGCGCAGCAGCGTGTCGTTCGAATCGAGCCTCGTCCGCGCCAGCCGCAGCGTCCAGACCTTGTCGGCGGCGAGCGGTTCATAAGGCTGCGCCGAGGCCGCCACCTCACCACCATGCGACAGGACGAGCCGCGTGCGCATGGCAACGCCGGAACCGCTGACCGCGCTGCTCAGCGCCTCGCCGACCGTGCCTGGATCACAGCGGAAGCCGAGCTCCGCCGCCGAGCCGTAGAGGCGCGCAAGATGACGATCGAAGCGCAGGAAGCCCGAGCCGGGTTCCCAGCGCATGGTCTCGATCAACTGAAAGTCGGCGGTGTTCCCGTCGCGAAGCGCGCTTTCAGCAGACACTCCTGATACTCCTCCTGCGCCGTCGAATCGAAGACGACGCCGCCTCCGACATTGTAGACGGCCTCGCCGCCCGAAAAGAGCGAGATGGTGCGGATCGCCACGGAAAAGCGCATCGGGCCGCCGGGCGCGATCCAGCCTATGGCGCCGCAATAGGCATCGCGGGGCGTGCCTTCCAGGTCGCGCAGGATCTCCATGGCACGGATCTTAGGCGCGCCGGTGATCGAACCGCAAGGAAACAGCGCCGCGAAAATCTGGCGGATAGAGAGACCCGGCAGCAGTCTGGCCCTGACGTCGCTTACCATCTGATGCACGGTCGGGTAGGTCTCGATGCGGAACAGCGCCGGCACGTCCAGCGTGCCCACCTCGCTGATCAGCGAGATATCGTTGCGCAGGAGATCGACGATCATTCGGTTTTCGGCCTGGTTCTTCTCGTCATTGCGCAGGAAGATCTTCTGCCGTTCGTCCTCGGCTTTGGTGGCGCCGCGCGGCGCCGTTCCCTTCATCGGATGCGTCTCGATCATGCCCTCGGCGTCGATCTCGAAGAACAGCTCAGGCGAGCGCGACAGCACGATGGGTTCACCGAGCGCGATCAGCGCGCCGTATTTCACCGGCTGACGTTCCGTCAATGCATTGAAGGCGGCCAGCGGCTCGCCCGACCACTGCGCATGCACGGGAAAGGTCAAATTGCCCTGGTAGCAATCACCTTGCCGGATGTGCTGGTGCAGCCGCGAGAAGCGTTTTTCATAATCCTCGGGCGACCACGTCGCACGGGCGTCGAAGATCGGGCCGTTGGTCGCCGTGGTGTTGCGCGGCGGCACCGCCTCTTCGACCGGGGCATCGAAAACCCCAAGGCACACGAGCGGGGAGCGGCGTCCGTTAGGCAGCAGGGGAACGAGCTTGGGTTCGAGCAGGTAGCCCGCCTCATACGAGAAATAGCCGGCAAGCCATTTGCCTGCATCATGCGCGGCTTGTGCTGCTTCCAAAGCCGGCCCGAAATCCCCTGCTTCGTGCGCCACGATGATATCGGCCGGCCGGTCGAAAACGAGCTGGCGCGCGCTTTTGTCATTGCGAAAAATTGCGGCGGGCAGGGACATGGGCACCGAATGCTGGGGTCAATGAAGCCATCAACCGCTCTATATGGGGTGCCGCCCGCGCGCAATCGAGGGAACGGCACGCTGCCTCTCAAAGCCGACCTTTGGGCCAACTCAGGAACCAAGAGCAAACGGCGACGCCGATATGGCGCCGCCGCTTGCAATCTTCAGTACTCGCCTGGCGATCAGCTGTTGCTGGAGGTTCCGGCTGTTGGAAACTGCTTGGCGAATTCCTTCTCGTTGCCGGCGGCGAGCAGCTTGGCCTGCTCGATCCAGCGTTCGCGCGCAATGCGGCCGTCGAAATTCATGACGTCCTCGATCCGTTTGACATCGGCGGCTGTCCAGGACGCGATCTGGGCGAAGCTGGTGACGCCTTGCGCCTTGAGCAGCTTCTCGTTGACCGGACCGATACCGATCAGCCGGCGCAGATTGTCGGGCTTGCCGGATGCTGGCTTTGCTGTTGCTGCTGGCTTGGCTGTTGTTGCAGGCTTACTCGTCGCGGATTTGGCTGGAGCCGAGGCTTTGGTGGCGGCGGGTTTCGCCGCCGCCTTGGCAGAGACCGCCTTGGCAGAGACCGGCTTGGCAGAGACCGCTTTCGCAGCGGCGGCCGGTTTAACCGGCGCGGGCTTTGTGGCGGAGGATTTGGCCGGCGCGGGGGTCGACATCAGGGCCGCCGGCGCCTGGCTTGCCGGCTTTGCCGCGCTGCTTCCGGCGGCAGGTGCGGCCGGCGCGTCGCGCAGCCGGCGCTCGAGGTCGGCGCGGGTCTTGCCGCATGCATCGAGTTCGCCGGTCAGGCGGTCGCTGTCGGTGCGAAGCCTGTCGCGTTCGCTGCGTGTACGGTCGAGGTCGCCGCGCAAGCTGTCGAGTTCACCGCGCAGGCGCCCCCAAAGGAACCAACCGACCAACACGCCTATCAGGAACGCCAGGACCACGTAGAAAAAAGTGCCCATTGTCTCTCTCCAGTCAGATCCGTCTGCCGTGGGTCATGACCTTCGGCGAAGGACTACTCTTGGTGGTTCCGCGGTAAGCAGAACAGCCGGCTTCGGTTCGAGCTGCGGCGATCGGCTTTGCTTGCCCATGGCCAACGGCCGTTGTCGCGTTCGCCTGAGCGCCACGGTTGGCTGAGATTTCTCCTCGCCGATCCGCATGCGCTCCGGCTGAGCTTGGAACGAAGGCTATCATAGAGCTTGTGGAAAGCTATCGGAAAACTTCGGTGGAGAGTACTTCAAGAACAGATATTTAGGGCGATAGTAGAGCTGTCCCAACATGCATTCCGGCTAAACTGTTAGAGCGACGCCTGAGGGACGCGTTTCAAGCCTCGAGCGCTTCCAGCTCGTCGATCAGGCCACTGATGACGCCAAGTCCGATCTGCCAGAAGGCGGGATCGGTGGCGTCGAGCCCGAAGGGCGCCAGAAGCTCGGAATGATGCTTGGTGCCCCCGGCGCGCAGCATTTCGAAATACTTGTCCTGAAAGCCGCGCTCGGCGTTCTGGTAGACCGCGTAGAGCGAGTTCACCAGGCAGTCACCGAAAGCATAGGCATAGACATAGAAGGGCGAATGGATGAAGTGCGGGATGTAGGTCCAGAACACCTCGTAGCCTTCGCGCAGTTTGATAGCGGGACCCAGACTTTCGGCCTGCACTTCGAGCCAGAACTGACCGAGCCTGTCGGAGGTCAGTTCGCCGTTCTTGCGTTCGGCATGCACCTTGCGCTCGAATTCATAGAAGGCGATCTGGCGTACGACCGTGTTGATCATGTCCTCGACCTTCTGGGCGAGCATGGCCTTGCGCTCGCGCCGGTCGGTGGTCTGGTCGAGCAGCGAGCGGAAGGTCAGCATCTCGCCGAAGACCGATGCCGTCTCGGCCAGCGTCAGCGGCGTCGAGGCCATCAGTGCGCCCTGGCTGCCGGCCAGCACCTGATGCACCCCATGGCCAAGCTCGTGCGCCAGCGTCATCACATCGCGCGGCTTGCCCATGTAGTTGAGCAGGACATAGGGATGCGCCGACGGCACGGTCGGATGCGCGAAGGCGCCAGGCGACTTGCCGGGCCGCACCGGCGCGTCGATCCAGTTGCGGTCGAAGAAGGTTCGCGCGATCTCGGCCATGTCGGGCGAAAAGCGCTGATAGGCGGACAGCACCGTGTTCCTGGCCTCGTCCCAGCCGATGATCGCCTGGGGCGTATCCGGCAACGGCGCGTTGCGGTCCCAGTGGTTCATCACCTCCATGCCCAGCCAGCGTGCCTTCATCGCGTAATAGCGATGCGACAGGCGCGGATAGGCATCGCGAACGGCGGAAGCCAGGGCGTCCACCACGCTGCGCTCGACGCGGTTGGCGAGATGGCGTGAATCGGCGATGTCCTCGAAGCCGCGCCAGCGGTCGGATATTTCCTTGTCCTTGGCCAGCGTGTTGGTGATCAGCGTGAAGGTGCGCAAATTTTTGCGGAAGGTCGTGGCCAGCGCCTCGGACGCCCGGCGGCGCACCTCGCCGTCGGCGTCCTGCAAACGGTTCAGCGCCGGCTCCAGCGTCAGTTCCTCGCCGTCGATGTCGAAGCGAAGGTCGGTCATCGTCTCGTCGAACAGGCGGTTCCAGGCGCCGCGTCCGGTGATCGACTTTTCGTGGAAGAGCTGCTCGACGCGATCCTCGAGCTGGTAGGGCTTGTCCTTGCGCAGATCGAGCACCCACGGCCGGTAGTGACCGAAGGCGGGATCGCCGACGAGCGCGCCTTCGATCGACGCATCGTCGATCAGGTTGAGTTCGAGCGCGAAGAACAGAAGGTGCGCGCTGGCGTCGGTCATCTTCTCCTGGACGTCGCCATAGAGCTTGGCGCGCTGGGGATCAGCGGTGTTTCCGGCATAAACCAGACCCGCATAGGAGACGATGCGGCCGATCAGTTCCTCCAGCGCCTCGTAGGCGACAAGCGCCTCGCCCAACCTGCCGGCGCTGCCGCGCTCGGCCTCGGCGGCCAGCGTGCCCTTCCAGCGGTTCTCGAAGCTGGTCGCATCAGTGGCGGCCTTGGCGATGTCGCGCTTCAGTTCTGGCGCGTCCATGCCGGCATAGAGGTCGGCAAGGTTCCATTCCGGCAGGTCGCCCAGCTCGGCCGGGCCCTGACCGGACGCCGGCGCCGCAAGCCGCCGAGCAGAGACCATGTTGCCAGAATCCTTATGCATTGCCGACACCTTCCGTGGCCAAGGTTCAAGGGGAAACGAGAAGCCGGTCAAATCCTAAGGAATTCATTCACCGGGTTTTTTGAAACCTTATTTAGAACCCTGTGCCAAGATGGTCCACAGGGCAGGATTCCTCGGGCGGGCATAGTCGTATCAGTCATGACAGGTTCCATACTCATAGTCGATGACGATCCGGTGCAACGCCGGCTGCTCGAAGCGGCGGTGACGCGGTTCGGCTACAGCGCAATCGTCGTCGACGGCGGCGCGGCCGCTCTCGATATCCTCGATGGACCCGGCGCCCGCGAGGTGTCGGTGGTCATCCTCGATCTGGTCATGCCCGGTCTCGACGGTATCGGCGTGCTGAAGGCGATGCGCGAGCGCGACATCAACGTGCCGACCATCGTGCAGACCGCGCAGGGCGGCATCGAGACCGTGGTTTCGGCGATGCGTCACGGTGCCTTCGATTTCGTCGTCAAGCCGGCGTCTCCCGACAGGCTGCAGGCGTCGATCGGCAATGCGCTCAAGGTCGAGGCCGTCGAGGGCGAGGTCAAGCGCACGTCGCGCCGGCGCGGCGGCCTCCTGACCTTCAAGGACATGATCACGCACAGCCCGGCCATGGACAGGGTGATCCGCCTTGGCCAGAAAGCGGCGGCATCCAACATCCCGATCCTGATCGAGGGCGAGTCCGGCGTCGGCAAGGAACTGGTGGCGCGCGCCATCCAGGGCAGTGGCGACCGCCGTTCGAAACCCTTCGTCACGGTCAATTGCGGCGCCATCCCCGACAATCTGGTCGAATCGATCCTGTTCGGCCATGAGAAGGGCTCGTTCACCGGCGCCACCGACAAGCACACGGGCAAGTTCGTCGAAGCGCATTCGGGCACACTGTTCCTCGACGAGATCGGCGACCTGCCGCTCGACGTGCAGGTCAAGCTGTTGCGCGCGGTCCAGGACGGCGAGGTCGACCCGGTCGGTGGACGCTCGACCGTCAGGGTCGACATCAGGCTGATTTCGGCGACGCACCGCAACCTCCTGCAGCAGGTCAAGGACGGCAAGTTCCGCGAGGATCTGTTCTACCGGCTGAACGTCTACCCGATCTTCGTGCCGCCGCTGCGCGACCGCCGCGACGACATCCCGTATCTGGTCACCCATTTCATGGAGAAGGTGGCGCCGGCCGACCCGCACCGTCGCCTGCAAGGTATTTCGGCGGCAGCGCTCGCCGTGCTGCAGGCCTATGACTGGCCCGGAAACATCCGGCAGCTGGAAAATGCCGTCTTCCGTGCCTCGGTGCTTTGTGAAGGCGATGTGCTTGCCGCCGAGGACTTCCCGCAGATACGGGCGCAAGTGGAAGGCACCGTCAACCTCGATTTGGATGGCGACGCGTCGTCGCCGTCCCTGTCTTTGGAGGGGCGCGATGACGAAGCCTTTCCCGGCGAGGGCGGCCCGGCAATCGCGTTCGATCCGCCGGCAAGGCTGCAGCCTCGCTTCGGCACGTTGCGGGCGCTCGACGAGCGCGGCAATGTGCGGGCACTTGCCGATGTCGAACTCGAGATGATCAAGCTTGCCATCGATCACTACAACGGACAGATGAGCGAAGTCGCCCGCCGACTCGGGATCGGTCGCTCGACGCTCTATCGCAAGCTCAAGGAACACGGCATCGATCCGGAGACAGGCCGCGTGGACCGACTCGCCTCCTAGGGCGATGCCAGGCTGAGCTTCGGCCCGGAATCCGGCTTTGCCACAAGGCCGGCGCCTGCTTGCAATGCCATAACAGCCCTTGTATCGCCGTTTCAGCGGCATTGTGGCTGTGTCATGGACAGCTCTGTTCACGCATTAAGGCTAACGGTAACAGATCGTGTTCGGGGCGAAGGCGAAAATCTGATCTAAACCAGCGGTTTACCAAGAAACCTTGTGAACAATTTTTGACGGGATATCGCCACGGTGTTACCGCATTTCGGCTTCAATAAGCGATGATTAACCATTAGGATCGATATTCGGGTGTGCTAATGCCACATCCGTTTGGACAAATCCGGGGACAAACGGCAGCCTGCAAGGCCTTTTGATTTGAACAGAATCGAACGACACACAAACAGGCGGCACCATCATTTGAGCGTCTGGCCGAAGTGGCTGGCAGTGTTGGTTGTCGCTTTTGGTTTTGTTGCCGCGGCTGCGAGCGGAGCCAGCGCCGAAACACGGTCGCTGAAGCTGTATCATCTCCACACCCATGAGAAGGCCGAGATCGTCTACAAGCGCAACGGCCGCTACGTTCCCGAGGGTCTCAGGAAGATCAACATCATTTTGCGCGACTGGCGTCGCAACGAGCCGACCAAAATGGATCCGCGTCTGCTGGATCTGGTCTGGGAGGCGTATCGGGAAGCAGGTGCCACGGACTACATCCAGGTCGTCTGCGGCTATCGTTCGCCGTCGACGAACTCGATGCTGCGCGGCCGCAGCAGGGGCGTCGCCGAGAAGAGCCAGCACATGCTCGGCAAGGCGATGGATTTTTACATCCCCGGCGTGCCGCTGAAGAAGCTGCGTAACATCGGTCTCAAGATGCAGGGCGGCGGCGTCGGCTACTATCCGTCATCCGGTTCGCCGTTCGTCCACATGGATGTCGGCAATGTGCGCCATTGGCCGGGTATCAGCCGGCAGGAACTGGTCAGCCTGTTCCCCAATGGCAAGACGCTGCATGTGCCGAGCGACGGCAGGCCGCTGCCCGGCTTTGAGCAGGCGCTCGCCTCCTACAAGGCGCGCAAGGGTTCAGGCTCGCCGGCGATCGAAATGGCCAGTGCTGGCGGCAGCAGCAAGAAGTCAGGTGGCTTCCTGTCGGCTTTCTTTGGCGGCGGCGGCGACGACGAGGCCGACGACAGCGCCGATGTGCAGACCGCTTCGGCCGCCCCCCCGCCCAAGGCGAGAAACCTGAAGCCGGCAGCGGCAGCCAAGACCAGCAACCTCCCGGGCATCGCCATCGTGGCGCCGGAGAATGCGCGGCGCGCCGAGATTCCGCAGGTGACCGAGCAGCAGGCTCCGGAGCCGGAAGAGGACACGCCGGAGACGATCATCGCGGCATTGCCGGCCCGAAGCATTCCGCTGCCGGATTTCGCACCGCGGCCGAAAGCCGATGTCGGCGCACAGCAGCCTGAGAACGTTCCTTTTGCGATGGCGGAGGCGACAGCCACCACCGAGCAGGCCGTGGCGACCGCGCATGCGCCGGCGAGCGTTCCTTTCGGCATGGCCGATGCAACGGCTTCGGCCAATCCGGCCCAGATCGCGGTCAACAACATACCGTTGCCGACATGGCGTCCCGACAATTCGCTGCCGGCCGCTCTGGCTGCGCCGCCCAGCAAGGATGTGCTGATGGCGCTGGCCGAGACGGCTGATCAAGGCAAGACCGCGACCGATGCGTTCTCGGTGCTGCCGACGGCGCGGCCCGAGATGGCCAGGCCGGATGCGGTCAAGGCCGTGCTCGACGAGGCCAATGCACAGGTCGGTGCGGCCGATTACCAGCTTGCTTCCTTGTCCGGATCCGAGCCGCGTTCGGCGTTCAACGATCCGGGCACCAACGCCGCATCGCCGCGCGATGCTGTCGTTGCCCGTCCGGCCGGTTCCGATCCGGCCGCCGCGATCGGCGCCGGCGTCAAGACGACCCGCAAGGAATCGAGAGCCACCGCCCGCGACCTGAAGCCAGGCCCCAAGGCCATGGTGGTTGCAGCCGCACCGCAGGCTGCCCGCTGGGCATTGACCAGCGGCGAGCATGTCGCCACCGTTTCAAGCGCGACGACGGCGCCGGGCTACGCCTACAGCATCGTGCACACGCCGCCGAGCGAGGTCTACACGGCCGGCTTCCAGCCGAGCAGCCAGGTGGCCGATGCCAATCGCTTCACCGGCAACGCCGTCAAGTTCATGTCGGTGGCCCGCTTCCAGACCAAGTGACGGCAAATCAATCGACAAAGCCGCGCCGGGCAACCAGCGCGGCTTTTTGTTGTTCAGCGAACCGGGCCAGCCTGCACGGTCACGCGCGGCTGAACTTCTCGTGAAGCCGGAACGGTCGGCCTATTCCCCGGGTTAATATAGGTTCGTTCAAACCCGGGGAGATCCATGAAGAACATCCTATTGGCATCGGTCATCGCATTGGCAACCGCTTCGGCGGCCATCGCCCCTACGCAGGCCGAGACCATTGTCGTCAAGACTCATGACCATATGCACATGAAGAAGCATTGCCGGACCAAGGTGGTCACAAGCTGGAAGCATCACCACAGGGTGGTTGAAAAGGTTCGGGTCTGTAGCTGATCCGGTTCGGAGCCGATTTGGCAAACCCGGTCGACGCGAGTCGGCCGGGTATTTTCATGCCGTGGCCGAAGCCTTATTTCGCAAGCTTGCTCGCCGCGCGCGCCAGGGCTTCGATCTCGTCCCACTTGCCGGCCTTGACGAGGTCGTCGGGCGCCACCCAAGAACCGCCGACGCAGACCACGTTGGGCAGGCTTAGATAGTCAGCCGCGTTCTTGGCCGAGATGCCGCCGGTCGGGCAGAATTTCACATCGGCGAGCGGTGAGGCGAAGGCCTTCAGCGAAGCGATGCCGCCCGACTGCTCGGCCGGGAAGAATTTCAGGAAGCGCAAGCCGGCTTCCCGCGCGGCCATGATCTCGCCGGGTGTGATGGCGCCGGGCAGCAGCGGAACATCGCTGCCGGCGGCTGCCGCCAGAAGCTCGCGGGTGATGCCGGGGCTGACGATGAACCGAGAGCCTGCGGCGGCTGCCTCTTCGAACTGGCCCGCATCGAGGATGGTGCCGGCGCCGACGATGGCGTCCTCGACTTCACCGGCCACCCGTCGGATCGCTTCCAGCGCGTCGGCGGTCCTCAGCGTGATCTCGATAGCCGGCAGGCCGCCGCGTGCCAGCGCGCGTGCCAGCGGCACGGCATTGGCGACATCAGAGATCTTCAGCACCGGGATGACGGGCTGGCCGTTGAGGAGCGACAGGAGTTTTTCGGTCTTGCTAGGCATGTGTCTCTCCGTGGCGTGGGACAATTCAACCGATTAGCAGAAGGCCGTTTTCCTGTCCACGAAACCGGCCGTGTCGCGATGTCACGCGTCGCCCATGCTCGCCAGGCTTAGCTCACAAAGGCGGCTGCCAGCTCGGCGGTGTCGGCAGTTTTGTGCCGACAGTTTTTCAGGATAGGAATTTTTTCTTGACTCCCTGATCTCAGCTATGGTACAAATTCGCCTATGGTGCAGATTTGCGCCAGTGACCTCCGAACAGGATGCTTGCTCTGCCTTGAATCGGCTTTCGTGAGCGTTTAGTGGCTTCGGCAATGACATCACTTCCACCCTTCCGCGTCGCAGCGCTCTACCGGTTTGCCCGGCTCGACGCTTTCGAAGAACTGCGCGCGCCGCTCGCCGCCTTCTGCTACGGGCGCGGCATCAAGGGCACGCTGCTTCTGGCGCATGAAGGCATCAACGGCACCGTCGCCGGCAGCGAGACGGCAATTGCCGAACTGATCCTGTACCTTGAAGCCATCGAAGGGCTGGCTGGCCTCGAGGTCAAGTACAGCGCAGCCGCGGACATGCCGTTCCACCGCATGAAGGTGCGGCTGAAGCGCGAGATCGTTACCATGGGTGTCGACGACATCGATCCTTCGAAAAGTGCCGGCACCTATGTCGCGCCGGCCGACTGGAACGCGCTGATTTCGCAGCCCAGCACTGTCATCATCGACACGCGCAACGCCTACGAGGTGTCGATCGGCACATTCAGGGGTGCGATCGACCCGGCCACCGCAAGCTTTCGCGAGTTCCCGGCCTGGGTGGAGGCGCACCGGGGGGAGTTCGAAGGCCGCAAGGTGGCGATGTTCTGCACCGGCGGCATACGCTGCGAAAAGGCAACCGCCTATGTCAAATCGCTCGGCTTCGAGGATGTCTTTCATCTCAAGGGCGGCATCCTCAAATACCTTGAAGAGGTTCCGGCTGAACAGAGCCTCTGGCAAGGCGAGTGCTTCGTCTTCGACGAGCGCGTTTCGGTGTCGCACGGCCTCGCCGAGGGCGAAGCGGAACTGTGCCGCGCCTGCCGCCACCCGCTGACGCCGGGCGACCTGACGTCGCCCAAATTCGCCGCCGGTATTTCCTGCCCGCATTGCTTCGATGCGCGTTCGGACGAGGACCGCCAGCGTTATGCCGAGCGCCAGCGCCAGGTCGAGCTTGCGCAGGCGCGGGGCAGAGAGCCGCATATCGGCTCCTGATCCAGGCATCTAGCTGCTGCAAAGCGGCCGCTGTCATTGCAATGTCAAGTTTCGGGACTTACGTCTTCGACGTTCGAAACCTGCCCGTTCGGCCGGGCAAATCCTGGAGGCACTGAATGTTCGATCCCAAGAAGCTTCTCGACGATCTGCTCGGCTCGCAAATCCCCGGCACCAGCGGCACCGTTCGCGACAAGGCGGGGCAGGCCGTGCAGATGGCCAAGGACAATCCGCTGGCCGCCGGCGCACTGGCCGCCGTGCTACTTGGAACTGGTGCCGGTCGTAACGTAACGGGCGCCGCGGTGAAGCTTGGCGGACTGGCTGCCATCGGCGGTCTCGCCTACAAGGCCTACCAGAACTACAAGGCCGGCAACGCACCCGCCGAAGCACCGGCGGCCGGCGAACCGGAATTGCTGCCGCCGCCCAAGGACACCGCCTTCCACCCGTCGCAGGCGCCGCAAGGCGAGGACGAATTCACGCTGACCCTGATACGGGCGATGATCTCGGCGGCGAAGGCCGATGGCCATATCGACGATGAAGAGCGCCAGAAGATCGCCGGCAAGCTCAGCCTGGCCGGCATAGACTCCGATGCCGAAAAGTTCCTGATGGCGGAGCTGGCAAGCCCGCTCGACCTCGACACGCTGGTGGCCGGCGCCAAGATCGACGCGCAGAAGCTCGAACTCTACACGGCGTCGCGCCTGACCATCGATCCCGACACCCGCGCCGAGCGTGGCTATCTCGACCTGCTTGCAGGCCGGCTCGGCCTGCCGGACGCGCTGGTCGACCATGTCGAGGCAACGGTTTCGGCGGCCAAGGTGCCGGCCAAGGCAGGGACATCACCCAATCCGCGCTGGTAGGCCAAAACGGCACAGGAGGCACTTTCCGGGTTAACCTCTCGTTAACCCAGCAAGCGCATCATTCAACACAGTCGGATCGGCTTTTCCTCCTCCCAAGCCCGGTTCAGATCAGGGGCGGTCGCCAATGGCCGCCCTTTTTGTCGGTCCGATCGGATGGACACGCTTGCCATCGCCGCCGTCATTTGCGATGCCTTCCTTTTTCGAGCCAAACCCCGAAAATCAGTCGAGCAAGCGCAGCGCTGCCGGAGGACAACAGCCATGACCGAGCAAAGAACCGCCATCGTCACCGGGGCCGGCACGGGCATCGGCAAGAGTGTCGCCACGGCGCTGCTCAAGGCCGGCTGGAACACGGTGTTCTGCGGGCGCCGCAAGTCGGTGCTGGACGCTGCGGTCGCCGAGGCCGGCCGCACCGACGCCAAGGCCTTGGCGGTAGCCTGCGATATCAGCAAGGCAGGCGAGGTCGACGATCTGTTCGAGACCGTGGCGGCGGCCTTCGGCCGTGTCGACCTGCTCTTCAACAATGCCGGCATGGGCTACAAATCGACGCCGATCGACGAGATACCGGTCGAAGTGTGGAACGATATCGTCGGCGTCAACCTCACCGGTTCGTTCCTGTGTGCCCGTGCCGCCTTTGGCGCCATGCGCAAGCAGAAGCCGATGGGTGGCCGCATCATCAACAACGGTTCGGTGTCGGCTTATGCGCCGCGCCCGGGCTCGGTGCCCTACACGGCGACCAAGCATGCCATCACCGGGCTGACCAAGACGCTGGCGCTCGACGGCCGGCCCTATGACATCGCCTGCGGCCAGATCGACATCGGCAATGCGCTGACCGATATGGCGCAGCCGATGACGGTCGGCGTGCCGCAGGCCAACGGCTCGATATCAGCCGAAGCGGTGATGGACGTTCAGCGCGTCGCCGACGCCGTCGTCCACATGGCCAGCCTGCCGCTCGAGGCCAACGTGCTGTTCATGACCGTCATGGCGACCAAGATGCCGTTTGTCGGGCGCGGGTAGTTTATTCTCCCGGTAGCTCTGCGCCGGGCAGATAGAGCGCGATAGGACGGATCTCGTAGACGGCGGTCGGATTGACGCGACGAAACTCGCGCGCGATAGCGATGGCATCGTCCCGCGTCGGGCAGTCGACGACATAGAGGCCGAGAAGCTGTTCCTTGGTTTCGGCGAAGGGGCCGTCGACGATCATGCCGTCGCGCAAGGTGCAGGCCGATTGTGTCGCGCCAAGCCGCGCCGACGGGCCAAGGCTGCCGTCGGCATAGAGCCCTTCATGGATCTTGAGCAAGTCAGCCATCAGCGCCGTATCTTCCTGCGGCGTCAGCGCCTTGATTGCGTCTTCCACATGATAGGCAAGGATTGCATAGAACATCCGATGTCACCCCACTTCGATCCTGATCCGAGGACCGTAGCCGTTCTCGACATGCACGCCCAGTCTTGGCCGCGCGCCTCCGGACGGCTCATGACACCGTCATGCCACAGCCGCAAATTGTCCGGAAGAGGACAGCGGGCCGCTTTCAAGCTTCCTTCGCCAGGAACGCCCCGATCCGTTCCAGCGCGCGCAAGATGTTCTCCTCGGAATTGGCGTAGGAGAGCCTGATATAGCCTTCGCCGAGAATGCCGAAATCGGGGCCGCCGATCAGTGCCACACCGGCATCGTCGAGCAGCGCCGAGGCGAGCTTCTTGGCCTTCCAGCCGGTCTTCGAGACGTTGGGGAAAGCGTAGAACGCGCCCTTGGGCGTGATGCAGGAGATGTCAGGCAGGGCGTTCAGTCCCTCGACGACGATCTTCCGGCGGCGGTCGAAGGCGCGCATCATATTGGCGACATCGTCCTGCGGGCCGTCGATTGCGGCGATGCCGGCGAATTGGCTCGGCGCGTTGACGCAGGACCAGCAGTTGACCGCCAGCTTGCGCACCTTGTCGTAGAGATGGGCGCCCTTGTCGCCATTCGGCCAGATCGACCAGCCCATGCGCCAGCCGGTCATCGCCCAGGTTTTCGACCAGCCATTGAGCACGATCAGCCGGTCGCGGATCTCGGGAAAGCCGAGCAGAGAGCAATGCGTCTCGCCATCATAGGTCATGACGTCGTAGATCTCGTCGGAAAGGATGGCGACGTGCGGATGCGCCTCCAACCCCTTGACCAGTTTCTCGATCTCGGCACGCGGCGTGACGCCACCGGTCGGATTGGCGGGTGAGTTGAGGATCAGCAGCCTGGTCTTCGAGGTGATCAGGGCCAGCGTCTCCTCGGCGGAGAAGGCAAAGCCGTTCTCCTCGCGCATCGGCACCGGAATAGGGGCCGCACCGGTGAACTCGATCATCGAACGGTAAATGGGGAAGCCGGGGTCGGGATAGAGGATCTCGGCGCCAGGTTCGCCGAACATCAGGATCGCCGCGAACATGGTCGGCTTGCCGCCGGGCAGGATCATCACCGTTTCGGGCGATACTTCGACACCGGTGGTGCTCAGCGTGCGCCGCACCACCGCCTCGCGCGTCGCCAGCAGGCCGTTGGCCGGCGTGTAGCCGTGATGGCCGTCGCGCAGCGCCTTGATCGCCGCCTCGACGATGTGCTGCGGCGTCTTGAAGTCGGGCTGGCCGATGCCGAGATTGACGATGTCGCGGCCTTGTTGGGCAAGTGCTGTGGCCCTCGCGAGCACGGCAAAGGCGTTTTCCTCGCCAAGGCGGTCGAAGGCCGAAATCGTGTGGAGCATTTTTCCCGTCCGTGTGGTTCTTGCTGTTGGGTCGCGTTTTTGTGAGCTTCGGCTGGCAAAAGTCAAACGGATTGGAGCTTTCGGTGTCGGAAAATCTCAGGGATTGGCAACCGCGCCCGCGGCCCGAACGCAAGACCATCGACGGAAGCACTGTCCGGCTTGAACCGCTGAGTGCTGCAAAACACGGCGACGGCCTCTATGAAGCATCCTCCGTGTCCGACATCGACGGCCGCTTCGCCTGGTTGCCCGATTATCCGCCGGAGACCCGCGCCGCCTTCCAGCCATGGCTGGACAAGGTCGAGGCCAGCGAGGATCCGCTGTTCTTCACCGTCATCGACAAGGCCAGCGGCAAGGTCGCCGGGCGCCAGACGCTGATGCGCATCGATCCGGCTTACGGCGTCATCGAGATCGGCAACATCTATTGGGGGCCGCTCATCTCGCGCAAGCCGGGAGCAACCGAAGCGCAGTTCCTGTTCATGAAATACATCTTCGACGAACTCGGCTACCGCCGCTACGAATGGAAGTGCAACAACCGCAACGAGCCCTCGAAGCGGGCGGCCGAACGGTTCGGCTTCAAGTTCGAAGGCATTTTCCGCCAGCATCTGATCGTCAAGGGTGAAAACCGCGACACCGCGTGGTATTCGATCATCGACAAGGAGTGGCCGGCGCTGCGCAGTGCCTATGAGGCGTGGCTCGATCCGGCCAATTTCGGTGGCGACGGCCAGCAGAAGCGACGGCTCGAGGATTGTCGCGTGGAATTCGGCGCTTAGGAGTTCGCCATTGGCACATACAAACGATCACAGCGGGCATGATCACACTGGGCACGATCATGGGCCTGGCCATGTGCACGGCTCGACCGACAAGAAACGCGTTCTGATCGCAGCCTGCCTGACCGGCGGCTTCATGGTCGCCGAAGCGCTTGGCGGCATCCTCACCGGATCGCTGGCGCTGCTGGCCGATGCCGGCCACATGCTCGCCGACTCGATCGCGCTCGGCCTTGCCTGGTATGCCTTCCATCTGGCTGGCCGCCCGGCGACCGTTCGTCTCACCTATGGCTTCGGGCGGGTCAAGACGCTGGTGGCCTATACCAACGGCATCGCCATCTTCGTCATCGCCCTATGGATCGTCTACGAAGCCTGGGGGCGCCTGCAGGCGCCGGCGCCGGTGCTTGGCGGGCCGATGCTGGCGGTGGCGATCCTCGGCCTGCTGGTGAACATCGGCTCGTTCGTCGTGCTGCATGGCGGCGACCGCGAGAGCCTGAACATGCGCGGCGCCATCCTGCATGTGCTTGGCGACCTGCTCGGCTCGGCGGCGGCCATAGCGGCGGCGCTGGTCATCCTGGCGACCGGCTGGATGCCGATCGACCCGATCCTGTCGGTCCTGGTTTCGCTGCTGATCCTCTACACGGCGTGGTCGCTGATGCGTGAAGCCGCCCATGTGCTGCTCGAGGGCGTGCCGCCAAGCCTCGACCGAGATCTGATCGCTAGGGATATCGAGGCGACGATCCAGGGGGTGCGCGAAGTGCACCACATGCATGTCTGGTCGCTCGACGGGACCAGCAATATGGCGACGCTGCATGCCTGTCTCGACGAGGGCGTCGATGCGCATCAGGCGGTGAGTGCCGTCAAGAAGCGGCTTGCCAGCGAGCACGGCATCAGCCATGCCACCGTGGAACCGGAATTCGGCCAGTGCGCCGACGATGGCGACGAACATGACCACGGGCACGAGCATGAAGCGGCTGCCTATCACGACCACCATCACTAGGACCGGATCGATCGATGTCGATTGGTCCTGCCTCGGGAGTTGCGAAACCTTGAAAACCAGCTTGATGAACACCCGCTGTCCTGGTGCGGCGTGATGGATCGTGACACCAGGAATGCTCTTATCGCTGCAGTGTGGATCATGCTTCTGTTCGGTATCGGCGCCTACTATCTGCCGACCGTGATGCTGGCACTCGGCAGCCTTTCGACCGTGCTGGCCGGCGCCTTCGGCGTCGTCTTCGTGCTGGCGTTCTTCTCGGTGTTCTGGCTGCGGGCCCGCAACCAGCGCAAAAACCAGGGTAAATAGGCAAGGGATTTTCGATATGCGCATTCTGATCACTGGCGCCGCTGGTATGGTCGGCCGCAAGCTCATCGCCCGGCTGGCCAAGGACGGGACGCTGCGCGGCCGCAAGATCACCGCGCTCGATTTACACGATATCGTGCCGCCGCAGGCCCCGAGCCTGGATGGCGTCAGCGTCACGCTGCACACCGGCGATCTCGCCGAAGCGGGTGCCGCTGAGCGCCTGGTCGCATCGCGTCCCGATGTCGTCTTTCATCTCGCGGGCATCGTATCGGGCGAGGCGGAAGCCAATTTCGATCTCGGCTACCGCGTCAATCTCGATGGCACGCGGGCCCTGTTCGATGCCATCCGGCTGGCGGGCTTTGCGCCGCGCGTCGTCTTCACCTCGTCGATCGCGGTGTTCGGCGCGCCGTTCCCGGATGTCATTCCCGATGACTTCCATCCGACGCCGCTGACCTCCTACGGCACCCAGAAGCAGATGAGCGAAGCGCTGCTGGCCGACTATTCCAGGCGCGGGTTCTTCGACGGTATCGGCATAAGGCTACCGACGATCTGCGTGCGGCCGGGCAAGCCGAACAAGGCGGCCTCCGGCTTCTTCTCCGGCATCATCCGTGAGCCCGTGAGCGGCCACGAAGCGATCCTGCCGGTGCCGCGCTCGGTCGTGCACACGCACGCCAGCCCGCGCTCGGCGGTCAACTTCCTGATCCATGCGGCAGGGATCGACAGCAGCGCCGTCGGGCCACGCCGCAACCTGACGATGCCCGGGGTTGGCGTCACCGTCGGCGAGCAGATCGAGGCACTGGAACGCATCGCCGGACCGAAGGCGGTAAGCCTGATCCGCGAGGAACCGGACGCGACGATCTGGGCGATCGTCCAGGGCTGGCCAACGCGGTTCGAGGCAAGGCGCTCAAGGGAGCTTGGCTTCAGCGCCGAGAAGAGTTTTGACGAGATCATCCGCGCTCATATCGAGGATGAGCTCGGCGGCAAGATCGCGGGTTAAACTCCGAGCCTCGTGGCGCCGGCCTATCCGCCGCTCGCCAAACTCGCCGACAGCAGCAGCAGTCCGAACAGGAACACAAACGCCGCGCCGCCGATCTCGACGATCGAGTGGATGCGGTTGCCCATGCGGCCGTCGCCGGCGAAATAGACCGCCCAGTTCTTGGCGGTCACCGCCAGTGTCGCCAGTGCCGATACGGTGATCGCCGTTCCCAGCGACATCGCCAGCACCGACAGCAAACCGCCGAGCCAGAGCCCGTTGAGCAGGGCGAAGCTGAGCACGATCAGCGCGCCGGAGCAGGGGCGGATGCCGACCGCCGCCACCGCCGTCCAGGCCGTGCGCCAGTCGAAGCGATCGCCCGACAGCAGCGCCGGATCGGGTGCGTGCGAATGGCCGCAGGTGTCGCAGACTTCGCCCGCCGCGTGATCGTGATGAGCATGATCGTGTTCGGCATGATCGTGATGATCGTGCGAAGGGCCGTGCACATGGTCATGCGCGTGTAGCGCGTGCGAATGAGCATGCGCCGAATGGCTGTGAGCTGCATGGGAGCGACCGGCATGCGAATGCGCGCCGTGCGAATGACCCCCATGAGAATGACCACCGTGAGAATGGCCGGCATGAGCCGCCGACAGGCTGTAGGCCGGGCCTCTTCCGAACAGACGGAGGATGGAAGGGCCGAGCTTGCGCCACAGCAGCCAGGCGCCGAACAGGGTGACGAAGACAAAGCTCATGATCTCCATGAACCAGGCTGCGTCCGTCATCGAGACGGAGGTGCCGCGCAGGACGAAATAGGCGACCCCCATCACCGCGACCGCGGTCAGGCCCTGCAGCAGCGCCGAGACGAAGGACAAGAGGATGCCGCGCCGCAACGCCACCTCATTGGCCACCATGTAGGACGAGATCACCGCCTTGCCGTGGCCGGGGCCGGCCGCATGGAAAATACCGTAGGCGAAGGACAGGCCGACGAGTACCCAGATCTTGCTGCCGTCCTGGCGCATCGCCTTCATCGCCGTCGCCAGCGCGCGGTAGAATTCCTGCTGCCTGAGATTGATCCACATCAGGATGTGGGCGAACGGGCCGGTGGTGGGCGCCATGCCGTCATTGACGCCGATGCCGAGCGAACTCTGGGCATGAGCGGCGTCGGCGAAATGCATCATGGCGACAGTGAGGGCCAACAGGCCGAATGCCAAACGCAGGGACGGTTTCGTCACCGGCTTCATCCTTCTGGCTGACAGGTCAGTTCGAGCTTGGTGGCGAAGATCTTGCTCATATCGGTGCCCGTCGGATCGTTGAAAAAGGCATCGGTGAGGGTCTTCTGGTTTTCCTTGATGGCCTCGTCCGGGTCCGGACGGACCACCTTGCTGGTGCAGTTCGAGGGCAGGCCTTCAACCGTGATGTTGGAGTCCTCGGTGAAGTCGATCGCCGTGTAGAATGTCGGATCGTAGACGCCGATATCGATCTTGCCGTTGAGCTTGATCGGCACCTTCGGTTCGGACTCGAACAGGATGATCAGCTGATCGTTGTCGAAATTGGCCATCAGATGCGGGGGCGGCGTCATCGCCACGTCCTTGCCGTCAACGGTGACGAGCTGGAAGTAATTGAACTCGGCCAGCGAGGCATGAACGGTGTCGGCGACTTCCTTCAGCTCCTTGTCGTCGAGCTTCAGGTCGGAGTTCTTGTCGAACTCCATCATTACCGTCGAGGAAAACAGATCGTCGAAGCGCCAGAGATGACGCAGAGCCTTCACGCTTTGGTGATCCGGGGAGAGAATCACATCGAGGCGGGCCTCGGCGAAGACATGCGGATGCACGTAAGCCGGTCCAGTGGCGGCAAAGCTAGCCGCCAAGGCCGAAGCCAGCATGATTGCGTGCCGTTTCAGGTGCATTCTCGGTCGCGATTCCATAGGCCTCGGAAGAGTTGCCGAGAGTTACCAGAAAGGGGGCGAAATTGGGACCGCGAGACTATCGACGCCGGTCAGCCAGCCTCGCGCGTCCTGAACCACTGCACCAGGAAGTCGACGAAGACGCGGACTTTCGCCGGCAGATAGCGGCGGTGCGGGTAGACGGCGAAGATGCCGCCGCCCGACAGGATGCGGTCATCCATCACCGCCACCAGCCGGCCGCTCGCGAGGTCGGGCGCGGCAATGAAATCCGGCAGGACGGTAAATCCGAGGCCCGCCACGGCCGCGGCTCTCGCCGTCATCGGGCTGTTGACCTCGACCGGACCGGACACCGAAACGCTCACCGGATCGCCATTGTCGCCCTT
This sequence comes from Mesorhizobium sp. M1066, assembly GCF_040318635.1. Lineage (NCBI taxonomy): Bacteria > Pseudomonadati > Pseudomonadota > Alphaproteobacteria > Hyphomicrobiales > Phyllobacteriaceae > Mesorhizobium > Mesorhizobium sp. M1066. The sequence goes on along the minus strand of NZ_JAMYMR010000019.1, from coordinate 71,793 downwards.
GAACGGCCAGTTGTTCAGTCCGCGGCCATTGGTGTCGACGATGCAAGGCATGCGGCTGAGATCCTGCGGCCTTGTCGGCATGCCATGCTTGGCGATCAGTTCGGGGGAGGCGCAGAGCTTTATCGAAAACGGCGCCAGCCGCCTGGCGATCAGCGACGAGTTCTCCAGCCGCGAGATGCGCACCGCAAGATCGAAGCCCTCCTCGACCAGATCGACGAAGCGGTCGTCGAGCTGGATGTCGAGCACGATGTCGGGATGCTGCTTGGCGAAGTCGATCAGCGACTGGCCGATCGGCGCATCGGCGAAGGTGCGCGGCGCCGACAGCTTGATCCGGCCGCGCACGTCACCGGAGGATTCACGCACCGCGTCGGCCAGGCTGTCGACCTCGCGCACGATCTCCGAGGCGCGCCGGTAATAGGTGTGGCCGGCCTCTGTCATCGAGAACTGGCGCGTGGTGCGGTTGAGCAGCAAAGCGCCGAGTTCGTCCTCCAGCTCGCGCACATATTTCGACAGCAGGGCCTTGGAGCGGCCGATCTTGCGCGCCGCCGCCGAAAAGCCCTCGGCCTCGACCACGTCGATGAAGGCACGCATGCGCGTCAGTGTGTCCATGGTCAGGCCTTTCGTGCCGCGTCGAGAAGTTTCCGGCCGAGCCGTATCAGGGCAATGTCGCTGCCGGAAGGGCCAAGCAGCGACAGGCCGAACGGGGCGCCGGCGACCGAGCCGACGGGCAATGTGATCTGTGGAAAACCGGACAGGCCGGCCAGGCACAGAAGTTGGAGCGCCCGTTCGCGATAGGCCTGGAACTGCTCCGGCGTGCTGTCCACGTAAGGCGCCGGACCAGGCACCGTCGGCAGGACAAGGAAGCCGTTCTTGCCGAGCAGGGCGCTCAGTTCGCCGCGAAAGGTCAGACGTCGCACCTTCTCGGCCTGGGTTGTCTTGTCGTCGACGGCGCGGCCAAAGCCGAAACGCTCCTCGACGCCGGGGCCGAGGTCGCGCTCGCCGCTGGTGATCCATTCGCCATGCACCGCCCAGGCCTCCCTGGCCTGCAGCCGGCGAAAGCACCAGTAGAGTTCATCGGGAGATGAGGAGAAGCGCACTCCCGGCGTCGCCGGCGCGCCGAAGACCTTGCCCGCCAGCCCCTTCATTTCACCATATTCGGCAAGCGCCGGGCGGGCGACCAATCCATCCAGCCAATCCAGTGCCAGCGGCCGGTCCAACACATGCTGGTGCGGATCGCGGCCGAGCAGCAGCTTGCCGACGGTCTCGTAGGTCTCGATGTCGTCGGCGAACCAGCCGAACGTGTCGAGGCTCGGCGCCAGCTTCATCGTGCCGTCCAGCGAAATGCGGCCATGCGTGGTGCGCAGCCCGATCAGTCCGCAAAAGCTGGCCGGGGCGCGGATCGAGCCGCCGGTGTCGGAGCCGATGGCGATATCGGCCAGCCTGCCCGCCACCGCCGCCGCCGATCCCGATGAGGAGCCGCCTGTGACGCGGCCGGGTGCCGCCGGGTTCACCGGAAACGAGAAATGCGCATTCTGGCCGAACAGCGCGAAGGCGAGCTCATCGGTCTGCGTCTTGCCGACGAAGCGTGCGCCGGCATCGAGGATCATCTGCACGGCGGGTGCGGTGCGCGAGGCTGCGGAGCTTTCGGCGAATTTTTGCAAATTGCCGCAACCGGTGCGGTAGCCGGCGACGTCGTAGATGTCCTTGACGGCCAGCCGCAGGCCGGCCAGCGGGCCGAGCTCGGCATGTGCCACCGGCATCTGGCGAAGATCGAGAAAGGCGTTGAGAGGGCCGTGCGTGCCTGTCATCGTTCGATATCCGGATACGGTTGCCGCAACATTGTTCGACGCCAGAAATTTTACAACCTGCGATACGATTTTTATTGATTGTGAAAGCCTTCGCCCTTATATCGCGCTTGCCCAAAGTCGCACGTGCCTGTGGGTGTCCGCCGATCCTCGAATGGTGAGGGAAATCGGTAAGGTAACTGGAGCCAACCCCTCCAGTCGGTCTAGCGGCCAACCGCCAGCCCGAGGACACCTTGAAGCAACGACGGTGCGGGCCTTTCTGGTGTTCTGCCGGTTGTCCAAAAACCGGGGTTACTGAAGAGGCACACCTTCATTGCCGGCAGTGCGGACGGGTCTCCCATCCAAGCCAAGGCAGACAAAGCGAACCGAGGCCGGGCAAGGCCAAGGTTCACCGCCGCGAGACGGCGCTTCATGGTTCCGGGGTCTCCACCGGCTGGTTCCATGAATTTCCGTCCCGCCTTTGTCCACCGCGAGTTCGCGAGGCCGACAGCCCGCGTCCCGCAGCCTTATTGCGCGCCGAAAGGCGCTGATGGAGAGACCCCGATGGCCACCCAGCGCATTCTTGACTTCCTCGCCACCCGACGTCCGACCGGCCCCTGCCTCGTCGTCGACCTCGATGTCGTGCGCGACAATTTCCGCGCCTTCGAGAAGGCGCTGCCTGATTCCAAGATCTACTATGCGGTGAAAGCAAACCCGGCGCCGGAAATCCTGCGCCTGCTTGCTGCGATGGGGTCGTCCTTCGACACCGCTTCCGTTGCCGAAGTCGAGATGGCAATGGACGCTGGTGCGCCGGCGGACCGCATCTCCTTCGGCAACACCATCAAGAAGGAGCGTGACATCGCACGCGCCTACCAGCTCGGCATCCGCCTGTTCGCCGTCGATTGCGTCGAAGAGGTCGAGAAGATCGCTCGCGTCGCTCCAGGCTCGCGCGTGTTCTGCCGCGTGCTGACCGATGGCGAGGGCGCGGAATGGCCGCTGTCGCGCAAGTTCGGCTGCGTGCCGGCGATGGCCGTCGACGTGCTGCGCCATGCCAAGGGGCTCGGCCTCGACGCCTATGGCGTGTCGTTCCATGTCGGCTCGCAGCAGACCGACCTGACCGCCTGGGACCGTGCGCTGGCCGACGCCAAGGTGGTGTTCGCGACGCTCGCCGAAGAAGGCATCGTCCTGAAGATGGTCAATATGGGCGGTGGTTTCCCGACGCGCTATCTGCGTGACGTGCCGGCCGCCCAGGCCTATGGCCAAGCGATCTTCTCGGCGTTGCGCAAGCATTTCGGCAATGCGCTTCCCGAGACCATCATCGAGCCGGGCCGTGGCATGGTCGGCAATGCCGGCGTCATCAAGTCGGAAGTCGTTCTGATCTCGAAGAAGGCGGCCAACGACAATGTGCGCTGGGTGTTCCTCGACATCGGCAAGTTCGGCGGCCTGGCCGAGACGATGGACGAGGCGATCCGCTACCCGATCGTCACCGCGCATGACGGCACGGAGACAGCACCTTGCGTGCTCGCCGGCCCGACCTGCGATTCGGCCGACGTGATGTACGAGAAGACGCCCTATCCGCTGCCTTTGTCGCTGACGATCGGCGATGAGGTGCTGATCGAAGGCACCGGCGCCTACACGACCACCTACTCGGCGGTCGCCTTCAACGGCTTCGAGCCTCTCCGATCCTACGTGATCTGACGGCGCTTCCTCAGCGCATTTTCGGACGGCGAACCGGACACAACTTCGCCTGAAAATGCGCTGAGAGAGCCGATCAGATCATCCTAGGTGGGCGCCTGTCGTCCACCCGGGCTCGCCTGTGGAACAGATCTCCGCTCGCCAGGGATTGCGGAAATGGAAATGTCATTTGAAATGGAAATGCCAGTTGAAATTGGGGGCCACGCACCGGCCTTTGTGATGGTCGCCGAAACCGCCGCCGATGTTGCGGCGCGCGAGGCGTTGCTCGATCGGGCCATGGGGCCGAAGCGCAGGAAAAAGGCGTCGGAGAAGCTGCGGCGTGGCCGGCGGCCCTCGGAAGGGCTGGCCTTCGTCGCCCGCGATGCTTCGGGCGGCGTGACCGGCACCGTGCGGCTGTGGGATGTCAGGTTGGGCGAGGGCGGTGCGGCCGCGCTGCTGCTTGGCCCGCTTGCCGTCGACCCGTCGCTCAAGAATGCCGGCATCGGCTCGGCGCTGATGCGCCATGCCATCGCCGAAGCGGCGCGTCTTGGCCATGCCGCTATCCTTTTGGTCGGCGATGCGCCCTATTACGCGCGCTTCGGCTTCTCGGCCGAGAAGACCGGTTCACTTGCCATGCCAGGACCCTATGAGCGGCACCGCCTGCTGGCGCTGGAACTGGTGGAAGGCGCGCTTGACGGCGTGCACGGCACGCTGAAGGCGGCCGGTCGCAAGCTGAAGGCGCAGGAGCTGATATCGGCGGCCTGACACGAAGCCGCCAGCATTTCATGCAAAAACGCCGCCCGAAAAAGGCGGCGTTTTTTCGCAATTGGTGGGTGCCGCCGCCTGGGCGGCTGGATGCCTTCAGCCGATCAGCTGGCTGAGCGCCATGGCGACGGTCATGTCGCCTTCGACCTTTATCTTGCCGGTCATGAACGCCATTGTCGGGTTCAGGTCGCCAGCGATCAGCGAATCCAGATCGTCGAGCGAGAGCTTGATGGTGCAGTCGGTGGGTGCATCGGTGTTCGAGACAGTCGCGCCGTCGATGACGATGACGCCGTCGCTGCCGGTGTCGAATTTCACGGAACGATCGAACCCGCTGCTGGCCACCCGCGACTTGATCTTCTCGGCAATCTCCTGAACGCTCACGCTGTTCTCCTTGTCTGGTTGCATCTGTCTCGCAACGGCGCTTCGATCCAGCCGAAGCCCATGCCGCGGTTTCGCGATCACGGTCGCTGCCGCATATAGCTTTGGGTTGACGTTTACGTCAACGCGGATTCGGGTGGCTGGTTCCTGCCCTTGCGGCAGGTGAGGCTCGATGTGACCGGGCCTGTGAGCAGGGCAACTCAGTGTTCCTTGAACGCCTTGGTCATTTCGGTCGCCGTTTCGCTTTTCTTGCGGCGCAGCCAGTTGTCGCGGATTTCGTCCTTCGACAGGAAATTGACCTGGTCGATCAGAACCTCATGCACCAAAGGCGCGCCGACACGCGCGTTGACGGTATCGCGGATTGCGGCGCGGAAGGCATCGAGATCGATCGTCGCCTTGTTGGTGAAGTCGATCTGCGGATTGGAATAGAGGTAGGAATAGACCTGGTCGGTGATCAGCGCTTCGGCCGGAATGGACAGCTTCTTTATCTGCTCGGGTTCGACGGTGTAGACGAGCTTGGTCAGGAAATAGCCGCCGATCTCAGAATCGCGGATCAGCGGCACCGAAATTATGTCGGTCTTGACGTAGTCGAGACCGCCCAGCATCGGCTTCGGCGTTTCGCCGACACCGCGCTCGCCGGCCGCCTGAAACGAATAGAACACGGCGCCGAGGGTTGCGGCGCAAATCCAGACGGCGATGGCGATGACCTTGATCATCGGCTCTTGTCAGTCCCTTGATCAGTCCCTTGCGAAGGCGACGCGGCACTGCGCCGTTGCTTCGGCAGTATCTCCGATGTGTCGCTCGTGTTCGGCATCATGCCTTCATCCAGCCGAACTCGCCGGCGGAGTAGGTGCCGTCGGTCTCGGCGCGCTGGATGGCGTGCCGCAGCAGGCTGGCGACTTCGTTGACCGCGCTGAGATGCGCCAGGATCGCCGCTTCATTCTTCGCCAGCTTCTGGCGCAGCCGGGTCAGGCCCTCGCGGTGCTGTTCGAGGAATTCGGCTTCGCTGCCACCCTTCATGGCGCGGGTCAACTCGTAGAGGTAGCGGCTCTTGCGGGCGTTCGATGCCTTGAGATCATAGTTGGTCGCGTTGCGGATGCCGGCGGTCTCTTCCTCGACCACTTCCTCGATGCGACCGATGATGGCGGCGAGGTTGCCGGGCCGCGCGAACGGGATCGGCGCTTCCGACGCCGTCGTGCGTGCTGGCAGGTTGGGGGTGGATTCCGAAAAGTCGGCCATGGCGTTTCCCAGTTTAGATCTTGATGTTTGTTTTTATGGTCGTCTCGTCACCGGTCATCGACCCCGCAGCCTTGCGCTGCAATTGGTGGACCAGCGAGGTCGACAGGCTGTTTTGCTGGTCGATCTCGGTCTTTTCCAACCCGCCCGAAACCGGACCGACCGGAACCACGCGCTTGCCTTCGAGATAGTGGTCGGCAAGCATCGACTTGGCGATGCCGATGCCGCCGCGTTCGGCCATCACGTCAGCCACCCGCTCGGCAAGCTGCGATTTCCACATGTCGCCGGCCAGGCCCTTGCCGTAGACGCCCTCGGTGTCCTTTGGCAGCATGTTCTGGATGAAGGTCTGCAGCACCATCGCCTCGAACTTCTTGAATTTGTTGGCCGGGTCGGTTGCAGCGGCGGCCTTGTCGGCGGTGGCGCGCGACAGGATCGAGCCGGCATCGACCGAAGCGGCGGTGTCGAGTGAAAACGTGCCCGCAGCGCCGCCGGCCCGTTTTGCCAGCGCGGCGCGGGCGGCCTCGATGTCTGTCGGATCGACGGCTCGGGCCACATCCATAACGATGTCGCTGGGTGGAGAAATCGCCAAGAAAGTCCGCCTTTTGTCGGTTTTCCTTAGCCAGACCATGCCTCAACAAGCTTGTGGCAGGCTTGCCAAGCGGCGGGCTTGATATGGTTTCTCCGGATCCCGGGTGCGTAGCCAGGTTCCACTAAGAAGCAGGTAGGCCAGCCCTCGACAGCATTTCAAGGAATCTCGCGTGATGATGATCCTTCACATAGCGCGGCACAAAGCCGGGGCAGACATTAGCCATGTTGAGATGTGGAAGTTGCGACAGGCAATGATGGATGGCCCGCGAGGCCTCTTCGTTGTTCCCAGTTGCCGACGCGGCCGCAGCCCAATAAAGGGCGCCGCGAACGAATCCCGGCTTTGTCCTGACCACCTTGCGGGCGACTTCGAGCGCCCGCCGATCATCTCCGCCGGCGAACAGTGCAACAACCAAGCCATGGTGACGCCAGAAGTCGATGACGTCATGCGTTCCGAGCCGGATTGCCTCGTTGGCCTCACGCACTGCTTCGCTGACCTGTCCACGCAACGCAAAGAGCATCGAAATGTCGCCGTGGCCGGTCGGATAGCTCGGGTTGAGGCTGATCGCATATTGGCATTCGGCGATCGCCTCGTCGATGCGGCCGGAACTTTCGAGAGCGAATGACAGGATGCAGCGGGCAATTTCGTCGTCAGGCACCGCCCGTACCGCTGCTTCCGCAAGCTCGACCGCACGCTCGATCTGCCCCGGCTCCCGGGGCAGCGAGCCAAACGCTACGCCCATGGAAATTGTGATCGAGAGCGTCCGCTTCGCACGAGCGTTGTCGGGACCTATCGAGGCAGCCTTCTCGGCAAGCTCTATCCCGGCCAGCAGGGAGTCCCGGGTCATCTCAAAATACTTCATGAGAGCTTCGTTCACCAACCTGCGCACTTCAGGGGGGCCGGGCGGGCTCTTGTCGCGGACTTTCCAGTTGGTCAGTTGAAGGTCGAGGATCACTGCCAGCACAACAGACTGTGCGATCCTGTCCTGGAATTCGAGCGCGTTCTCGGAGTGGCCGTCGAACTTCTGGGCCCAGACGTTGTGGCCGCCGGCGGCATCGACAAGCTGGATGTTCACCCTCAACTCGTTGCCGGATCTCTGGACACTGCCGCTGAGCACGTATCGCGCCCGCAGCATTCCCGGGCTTTTGGCTTCTTCGGCAGGGTTCTTCTCCACGGGTGGAAGCGCGGAGAGCACGACATAATCGGCCACCTCGGAGAGGGCCGTGGTGATGTCCTGGACGAGTCCCTTGGCGAAAAAGTCGTCGCCTTGCTTTCCGGTCAGATTGATGAAATCGGCAACGCTGATCGATGGGCGCCCGAGGCGCTGGCTGGCTGGCACAGCTTTTGCCGACTGCACATTTGACGCCGTGTCGGCTGCAGACAGCATGGATTGCCAAAGCGCTCGCGTCTCCGGCCCGGCTTTGACCCCGAACTCCTTCTTCAGCATGCTTCTGCAAGCCTCGTATGTCCTGATCGCCCTGTCGCGTTGGCCACATGCCAGGAGCAATTCCATCTTGAGCCGATAGGATTCTTCCCGTGTCGGTTCCATGGCCAGAACGCGATCGACCAGGATGACCCCGGTTTCCGCGTCGACGAGGCGGGCCAATTTTTCGAAGCCCTCAAGTGCGCGGCTCAGCAGCCTGTCGCGCTCGGATGCGACCCAGTCATCGAACCCATTGCTTCCCAGATAAAGCCCGTCGAGGAATGGCCCGGTATAGTTCGCCAGAGCCTTTTCGAGCTCCGGCGCGGAGCGGGCCGAGAGGCCTGCTTCGAACTCCTCCACGTCAACCCGAACCGCGTCCGGCGCAAGGCCGATCAATTCCCCGCGGGAATGGACAAGATCCACACCTGCTCGCGACAGGTCCCGGCGCAGGACGCTGAGGGTTTGCCGCAGGCTATTGCGCGAGTGTTCGCTATCGCTGTCACCCCAAAACAGATCAGCCAGTCTCTCCCGTGTCGCCACCATGCCCGGACACCGGGCCAGATAGGCAATGATCGCGGGCCCCCGTTTCCCTGTCAGCCGGAACGGATCCGTCGTTTCATTTTCGATCCGGAAACCACCGAAGAGTGAGATTCTATTTGTGGCGCCGCTATCCTCATTTCGCATTTGCTCTTCCAGCCTGACGAAATTCTAACTCAAAACTAACGCTTCGCAAACTGTAGCCCCCCGCACTCAAGCGCTGTCGTGACGCAAGGTCAATTAGGCTTCGCTGAATTAAGGCGGCGACCGAGTCAGCAAAAGGCTTTGGCTCGAGGGGGTGGCGGGTGTCCAAGACTAGAGCCAATTTGCTGCTGCTGTTTGCAGCCGCTTTGTGGGGCCTCGGCAATGTCGCGCAAAAGACGGTGCTTTCTCATCTCGACGCGCTGAGTGCCGTCGGCCTGCGCTGCCTGATCGGTGGGCTGCTTGTGCTGCCTTTCGTCTTGACCGAAAGGCGACTGCCCGCCGGGCCGGGCTATCTTTCCAGCCTGGCCAGGGTGGGCGTTCTGTTTGCCATCTCCATCATGCTTCAGCAGCTCTGCTATCTCGGCGCCACGGTCACAAATGCGAGCTTCCTGGTGAGCACGGCAACGGTGATGACACCACTGGCCGCCTGGGTGCTCATCGGCGAACGTCCGACAGCGAGCCTCACCGCCGCCGCCGGGCTGACCGTGATCGGTGCCCTGCTCTTGTCCGGCGGGATCGCCGGTCTCAGCAGCGGCGATCTCACCGCCATCCTGTCGGCTGCCTGCTATGCGCTCTGGATGGTCGAGCTTGGCCGGCACATGCAGGCCCATGCGCGTCCGTTCACTGCCGCGGCGACACAGTTCCTCGGCGCCGCCGCCTTTGCCCTGCCGCTCGGGGCACTGCAAGGCAACCTGTCGCTGGCCGCTGCACTTGCGGCCGGCCCAGAACTCGCAGTCCTTGGCGTGTTCTCCACCGCAATCGCATTCGGCATACAGATTGCCGCCCAGCGCTTCACCCCGGCCAGTCATGCCGCCGTGATCGTCAGTGCCGAAAGCGTCTTCGGGGCGTTGGGCGCGGCGATCTTCCTCGGCGAGCGGAACTCACCCGCGGGCGCACTGGGTGCTGCGATCATTCTCGGCGCGATCCTGTCGGTCGCAATGTCGAACCGAACGCCACAGGCACGAACGCCCTTGCTGGCCGGTCCGATTCCCTTCGACGCGGCGCCTTTTGCGGCTGTGCCTGCAACCTGGGCGGGGAACCGTCCCGCCCTCAATTCAGGTCCATTGGAGGAATATGATGACCCTTGCCGGTGATGCGAACTTGTTCCCAACACGACCGCCGCCCGGGATGGCGCCGACGGCTCCGATCGGCCCGGCAGCGGTCGCCGTGTCGATGGCGAGCGAACGTGTCGCGAGGTCTCTGCGATGACCGCGCGGGCAATTCCGCTCGCATCTTTGGTATCGGCGCTTCGCGCCCGCATGAAGGGACCCGGCGGCTACTACAACAGCGGTAACGCGCTCGGCCTCATCGTAGGTCTTGCTATCCAGATTGCCACCACGCCTGTCGGTTTGCATGAGAGAAGCGGCGTCACCACGGCGGTGATCGACTATTTCGCCGGCAGCCATGGCACTGTTGCGCTGACCCTGGCTACCCTGGTCTTCTTCTGGGGCGGCGAGGCCTATCACCGGGCATGGGCAAGGCCCAATGCTCCCGATCCCGCCCTCAACCGTCTTGGCGACTTCCTGTCAGGCATAGGCGCGATCGGGCTCGGCATTGCCCTGTTGCTGCTCGGCGACCCGCTGCTTGCGGCGACGTCCGGACTGCTGCATGCGCTGGGCAAATTCGGCAGCACCTTCCAGAGGCCGGGTATGCCGGTTCCGCGGTGGCCGGCCGCCTGGCCCGATCCCTTCCGCAGCGCGGTGCTCGCCAGCCGGTTGCCGGCAGTGCTGGCGACAACCGTCGCCCTCGGTGGAACCTTGCCGCAGCTCTGGTCGGGCGGGTCCTTCGCGGCGCTCGCCATGCAACTGACCTTGCTCGGCTGTTACCTTTTGTGGACCAAAGCCGATCTGCTGCTGCTCGGCGTGGGGGGCAGGACTCTTCGCCAAATTTCCACATGTTGAAAATGACCGCTTTGAAAATGGTCCGTTGCGGAGATGGAGAATAACATGTTGGGAAGTGTGCGTCAGGACGTAGGTGCCTTATCTGCAGCGGCCTCCTTTCGCGGGCAGGTGCGTGCGACACGCAGGGGCATTCCGACACCGCCGACAGAGCGATCGGCCGGAGGGCCGGCAAAGCGTGCCAGTTCATTCCTGATGCTGGCGGGGACACTTGCAGCTTCGGTGTTTTGGGGACTGCAGGCACACGCAGCCGACGTTGATGTTGCCGTTGTATTTGCTGTCGACTTCTCGTCCTCGATCGATCAAGAGGTTGCCGATCTACAGCGCGAGGGTCATGCCGCGGCACTCACATCGCCAGAGATCATCGCTGCCATCACGCGCAACTACGTTGGCTGCATCAGCGTGGCCTACTTTGAATGGTCGAGTCCCGGGCACACACGCATTGTGCTGCCGTGGACAAGCATCTGCGGGCTGGAAGATGCCAGAGCGGCCGCGTCGGTGATCAGCAAGAAAGGCGATACCGGCAATATTCGCAGAGGGCGAAGCGGAACATCCGTTTCCTCAGCCATCGACGTTGGAAGTCTTCTGCTCGACCAGTTTCCTGGAAAGGCGGCCAAGAAAGTAATCGACATCTCTTCCAATGGCGAGAACAACGATGGGCTTCCTGTTCAACCGAGCAGGCTGAACGCCATTGCCAAGGGGTATACGATCAACGCGATCGCCATTCCAACGCAAGATGAGAATCCCGATCAACCGTTGGCATCCTACTTTGCCAAATCGGTCATTGGCGGTTCGCAAGCCTTCGTCATAACGCCGAAGGGACCAAACGACTACGCCATGGCCCTTCGCCGCAAGCTGGTCACCGAAGTAAGCATGGACGTCGGCCGACAATTCCCGCAACAAGCGGATGGGCGCTTGGGTGGGATTTCCGCCTCAGATTCACTCCTTGACCGCCCCCGTCATCGAGGAGACGTAGTGCTCGACAAAGAATGAATAGAGCACCACCACCGGCAGGGAGCCGATCAGCGCGCCTGCCATCAGGGCTCCCCATTCATAGACGTCCGAACGTACGAGCTCGGTAAGCACGCCGACCGGCACGGTCTTGTTTTCGGACGACTGGATAAAGGTCAAAGCGTAGATGAATTCGTTCCATGACAGGGTGAAAGCGAAGATGCCGGCGGAAATCAAGCCGGGCACCGACAGCGGCAGAACTATCTTGGTTAGGATTTGCCAGCGGCTCGCTCCGTCGATCAGCGCGCATTCTTCCAATTCGAAGGGGATCGAGCGGAAGTAGCCCATCAAGAGCCACGTGCAGAATGGAATGAGGAAGGTCGGATAGGTGAGGATCAGCGCGAACGGCGTATCATAGAGTCCGAGGTTGAACACCATCACCGACAGGGGAATGAACAGAATCGAGGGCGGCACGAGATAGGCCAGGAAGATCGCCAAGCCGACCTGCCGCGCCCCGGAAAACCTCAAGCGCTCGATCGCATAGGCAGCGAACACCGCCGCCAGCAGCGACAGGAAAGTTGAGGCGGTCGAGATGATGATCGTGTTGAGAAGCCAACCCGGATAGGACGTGTCGAAGAGCAGATACCGAATATGCTCGAGCGTCGGATGGACGACCCAGAACGGGTTGAAATTGGCATAATCCGTCATCTCGAGATTGGGTTTCACCGCCGTGATCGTCATCCAGTAGAACGGGAACAGCAGCACGATGACGAAGATCAGGAGCGGCAGATAAACGGTCACCACGCGCCGGGGCAGGCTCTGGAGATAGCCCATGCCGCCTTCATCCGTGTTCGGACGATTGTTTGTTTCGATCGCGGCCATGTCAGTCTCCACCGCCCTGCTGCCATTTACGACGTTGCAGCCCAAAATAGCTGAAAAGGATCGCCGCAAGCAGGAATGGGATCATCGCGACCGCGATCGCGGCTCCCTCGCCAAGCTGGCCGCCGGAAATGCCGCGCTGGAACGAGAGCGTCGCCATCAGATGGGTGGCATTCACCGGCCCGCCGCGAGTCAGCACATAGATCAGCTGGAAATCTGTGAAGGTGAACAGGACCGAAAAGGTCATGGTGATGGCGATGATCGGCGTCAGCAGCGGCAGCGTCACATAGCGGAACAACTGCCAACGGCTGGCGCCGTCGAGCGTCGCGGCCTCGTAAAGCGATTGGGGAATCGTCTGCAGGCCGGCCAGCAGCGTGATGGCCACGAAAGGAATGCCGCGCCAGACATTGGCGGCGATCACCGAGGCGCGTGCGTTCTCCGGATCGCCAAGGAAATTGATGCGGTGATCGATCAGTCCCATTTCCATAAGCGCCCACGACAGGATGGAGAACTGCGAATCGTAGATCCACCAGAAGGCGATGGCCGAGAGCACCGTCGGCACCACCCACGGCAGCAGGACAATCGCGCGGAAGAACGATTTGAAGGGAAGGTTCTGGTTGAGGAGGAGCGCTAGCCAGAGGCCGAGCGCGAATTTCAGGATCGAAGCGCTGATCGTATAGAGCAAGGTGTTGAAGACGGAGAGCCAGAAGACGGCGTCGCTCCACAGATATTCATAGTTTTCGATACCGATGAAGATACCGGGGCGGCCGATGCGGGCATCGGTGAAGCCGAGCCAGACGCCGAGCCCCAGCGGATAGGTCAGGAAGACGAGCAGCAGTGCAGCCGCCGGAAGCATGAAGCCGAAGCCAAGTGCGTTCCGACTTTCGCTCCAGCGCGACAGAATCCGTGAGAAGATCGAAGATCGCGGCTGGATGGCAGCTGACGGCACGGCCATGGGTTGGCTCCTGCTGAGGTCTCATTGATAGGCCGGATCGGCCGCGACGCAATCCGAAGCCAGCCGGGCAGCCGCGCTGCCCGGCTGAGCAGGCTCAAACGCGATAATAGCGATTTGCCCGCTTCTCGGCCTCTTCCATTGCCTCTTGCGGCGTGGCCTGGCCGGTCACCGCTTTGGCGAACATGTCGACCAGCACGTAGTCGGCCATGGTTGCCGCCGAAGCATAGCCGAGCGGCCCGGCATAGCCGTTGGGCCGCAGAGTAGCCGAAGCCTTGGCGTAGGCGGCGTTGTTGGGATCGGCGGTCCACACTGGGTTGTTGTCGAATGCCTTCAGTGTCTGGCAGCAATATCCGGCCGAGGAGGTGATCCAGTCCTTCATTTGCGGTTCCTCGAACATGAACTGCAAATACGCCTTGGCCGCGTTGGGGTAGGGCGTGTAATTGAAGATGACAGCCGTGGTCACCTGGAACAATTCGACGGATTTGCCGACAGGACCGATGGGCAGGTTGGTCGTGCGTATGTCCTTGGCGATTTCAGCCAGCTTTGGATCTTTGTCCTTGTTGATCTTGGCGGTGTTGTAGGCGGAAATTCCATTGGCGATCACCCCCAGTTCGCCGGCCAGGAAGGCGCGGTTGTTGTTGACGTCGAGCCAGCTTTCGGTGCCTGGAATGAAGGTCTTGTAGAGCTCCTGCGCGTATTCGATCGCCTTGAGGGTCTCGGGGCTGTTGATCGTTACCTTGCCGCCCTCGTCGACCATCTGGCCGCCATGGCTCCACAGCAGCCAATGAGCATAGTTGTTGCCGTCGCCGACGCCGTGGCCATGCGTGAATCCGGCCGGATGTCCCTTCGCTTGCAAGGCCTTGCAAAGTTCCAGGAAGCCTTTCGTGTCCTTTGGAAACTCCGAAAAGCCGGCCTCTTTCACCCAGCTTTCGCGATAGACGATGGCATTTCCGATCGTGGCCAGTGGCAGGCCGATGAATTTGCCTTCCCGGGTCGCATATTGCTTTGGTCCATCATGCCAGCCGCCATATTTCGAGCCGAGATACTCGCCCAGTTCACTCACGTCGTGCAGCTTGTCGGGATATTGGTGCGGGTCGTCGAACCAGACGAACATCAGGTCGGGGCCGGATCCGACATTTGCCGCGACTGCCGCCTTGGGGCGAATGTCCTCCCAACTTTCCTTGTCGACACGGACCGCGACACCGGTCGCTTCGGTGAAGCGCTTGGTGTTGGCCAGCCATTGGTCCTCGTCGCCCTGGACGAAGGGCGACCAGCGCAGCAGTCTAAGCTTGGCGCCATCCTCGGGTTTGTATTTCGGTCCGTCCTGGGCAAGGGCCGGAGAGCTGATGAACCGACTTCCCAAGGCACCCGCCGCCGCGCCGGCGGTGGTGCGGATCACGTCGCGTCTGGTGAACTTCATGCTCGTTTCCTCCTGTTTGTTGTCCTTGCCTTGTGGTCCTACTGATCGGTACGTGTTTGGAACCTCTGTCCGGTTTCTGCGTGAAAGAGATGGATAAGGCTGGGCTCGGCCGTAAGCCGAATGGTTTCGCCCGGCGTAAAGGAATGTCGTTCCCGGAAATTGGCGACGATCTCTTCGCCGCCGGCTGTCCTGCCGATGAGCTGCACTTCGGACCCGGTTGGTTCAACCACCGCGACGGTGACCGGAATGCCCTGCTCGTCGGACAGCCGCAAATGCTCGGGCCTTATTCCCAGCACCACAGGCTCGCCATTGCGGATGGAAAGTGCCGAGGCCAACGGGACTGAAATCCCTCCGGCGCCGCGGAACGAGGGTGAGCCGTCGGTAGCGATCTCGCCCCTCAGCAAATTCATGGCCGGCGAGCCGATAAAGCTGGCGACAAAAAGATTGTTCGGCCGGTCATAAAGTTCCAGCGGCGGCCCTATCTGCTCGACGATGCCGTCATGCATGACCACGATCTTGTCAGCCATGGTCATGGCTTCGATCTGATCGTGGGTGACGTAGACTGTCGTGGTCTTGAGGCGCTGGTGCAGTTCCTTGATCTCGGCGCGCATCTGCACTCTGAGTTTGGCGTCGAGATTGGACAGCGGTTCGTCGAAGAGAAACACCGCCGGATCACGCACGATCGCGCGGCCCATTGCGACGCGCTGGCGCTGGCCGCCGGAAAGCTGCCGAGGATAGCGCGCCAGCAACGGCACCAGCCCAAGGATTTCGGCTGCGCGGCGCACGCCGGCATCACTCTCCGGCTTGGAAACTCCTTTGAGCATCAGCGAGAACGCCATGTTCTCGGCGACGGTCATGTGTGGATAGAGCGCATAGTTCTGGAAGACCATGGCGACGTCGCGCTCCTTGGGCGCAACGTTGTTGACGACACGTTCGCCAATCGCGATCTGGCCGCGTGAAATCTTTTCCAGGCCGGCGATCATTCTGAGAAGGGTTGATTTTCCGCAGCCCGAGGGTCCGACCAGAGTGACGAACTCGCCGTCCTCGATGTTCACGCTGACCCCGTGCAGGATCTCGACAGCGCCGAATGATTTATAGACTTCGCCAATTGCGACAGACGCCATCGGTCCTCCCAACAATTCCTGCGACGTCGTCGAAGGAACAAACGCTTCCGCCAGCGACAGCCCTGGCTCCTCCCAGGCTCACGCTAGGCCAAACGGTAGCGCTACCAAACCGGGCTGTAAAGCGTTTACGGGAAGGCCGAACCTTGGAGGGTCCGCTTCGCGCCACACAATCCTCCCAGCTACTCCTCGCCCTGCTTCTGCGCGATGATATCGAGCCGCTCGCGGTCGGAGCGTTCGCGTTCGTCGCGGTTGCGTACGTCCTTGTAGGCGCGCTCGACCATGTTGGTGCGGGCGGTCGCGGCGGCGATGAGGTTGGCTTCCTGCCTGGCGCTCGCCAGGTTCGCTTCCTGGTGCACGACCGCTTGGGCAATGCGGCGATGGTAGAGATCGGGAAACAGGGCGGAGAGCGAATCGGCCTGGTCGAAATGGCCGACCAGTTCCTTGGCCTCGGCCTCGGCGGCACCGGCTGCGGCAAGGAAGGTGGCGTGGCGGGTTTCGTGCAGCGCCTTCAGCTGTTCCTGCACCTTGACCAGCTTCTTGAGGCGGTCCTTGCGCGTGCTCATTTCTACCTCGCCAATGTCAGGTCGACGAAGCCGTCGACGAACAGCGACAGCATGGTGCCGACGGCGAAATAGAAAATGATCATGCCGCCGGCGATGATGAAGGGCTGGGAGATGAAATAGATGGGGATCTGCGGGGTCAGCTTGTTGACGAAGCCGATCGTCAGATTGACGAGAATGGCATAGGCGACGAACGGGCTGCCGAGGCGGATAACCAGGAAGAACGTGTCCGAGACCGTGTCGGTGACATCGACAAGGGCTGCCTGCGGGTTGAAGAAGATGTTGACCGGCGCGACCGTGTAGGAGGAAACCAGCGCGCGTATTATCTCGTGGTCGAAATCGAAGACGAACAGCATCAACAGCGCCGAGAACGAGATGATCGCGGCAAGGGCTGCCTGGGGTTCGGGCTCCTCGATCGCCGGTCCGCCGGTCCCGCCATAACCGACCAGCATGGCGATGGCCGAGCCCATGAAGCGCAGGGCTTCCATGTAGAGCCTGGTCATGGCGCCGATCAGGCCGCCGACCAGAAGTTCCGAGATGATCATCGGCACCAGGATCTGCGGGCGCGGGTCGACGAAAGGAAAGATCTTGTCCCACAGGAAGGCGAGCAGGCCGCCGGTGGCGGCGACCGCCACGAACAGCCTGACCTGGACCGGGACGCGGGCGCTGGAGAGGCCCGGCATCAGCATGAAACAGGCGCCGATGCGGCAGAAAGCCAGGAACGCCGCGATGACCACGCCTTGCGACAGCACGCTCACGATATGGTTCCGAGCACCTTGATCTCGACGCCCTTGGCGATTTCAACATGGCTGAGCACAGGCAGCGTGGTGAACAGGCGTTCGATGATCATGCGCACATAGGGGCGGGCGTCGGGCGCGGTGACGAGGACGAAACGTTCGCCGGCTTCCAGATATTTCTTGATCGCCTTGGTGGCGTCCTGGCCGAACTCCTCGAGCTGGCGCGGGTCGATGTCGAATTCGCGCACCTCGCCCTTGGCGTCGCGTTTGAGGCTCTGGTGGAAGGCGAGGTCCCAGCGGTTGCCGAGGCGAAGCACCTTCAGCACGCCGCCCTCGGAGAGGTCGCCGCAGATCTGCTGGGCCATGCGGATGCGGACATGCTCGACGATCTGCTCGGTGCGGCGCACATGCGGCGCGATCTCGGCGATGGCCTCGATGATCAGGTGCAGATTGCGGATCGAGACGCGCTCAGCCAGCAGCAGCTTCAGCACCGCCTGCAGGCCGGGATAGGAGATGTGCGTGGTGCAGATCTCGTCGGCGAGCTTGCGGTACTCCTGGTCCTGGCGTTCGAGCAGCGCCTTCATGTCCTTGTAGGACAGAAGCTGCGGCAGGTTGTTGCGGATGACCTCGGAGAGATGGGTGAGCAACACCGACATGTTGTCGGCGAAGGTGTAGTTCTCGCGCTTCAGATCCTCGGCAAAGGCTTCGACGACGGAATAGGCGCGCATGCCGAAGGCCGGCTCACGGATTTCCTCGCCCGGTATCTCGGGGACGTCGCGATTGCCGAGCAGCACCATGATCTCGCCGACACGCATCTGATACTCGGCCACCACGGTGCCGTGCACCTTGATCTGGTAGCTCTTCGGCGGGATGGCGAAATCGTCGGCGACACGCACTTCCGGCACCACGAAGCCGTACTGGGTGGCGAATTTCTTGCGCATCTTGCCCATGCGAAAAACCAGTTCCTGATGCGACGTCAGCAGTCTTGTCGACAGCTGCTTGCCTATCAGAAGCTCGATCTCGGCGGTGGCGAGCGAGGCCTTGACCGAGTTCTTCTCCTCCTCGACCTTGGTCGCCTTTTCCTGGTCCTTGATCGCCTCGGCTTCGGCGACGGCGCGGTTGGCGCGCATCGGGATGACGTAGCCGAGGCCGGCCATGCCGGCGGCCAGCGCAAAGAACGGGAACAGCGGCAGGCCGGGCATCAGGCCGAGCAGGACCAGCAGCGATGCCGCGACATAGAGGGCGCGCGGGTGGGCGCCGAGTTGGCCGAACACCGCTTGGTTGGTCGAGCCGCGGGTGCCGCCCTTGGAGACGAGCAGGCCGGCGGCGAGCGACACGATCAGTGCCGGGATCTGGGTGACGAGGCCGTCGCCGACCGACAGCTTGATGAACACGTCGGCGGCTTCGCCCATGCCCATGCCGTGCCTGATGTAGCCGATGGCAATGCCGCCGACGATGTTGATGGCGGTGATGATGAGGCCGGCGATGGCGTCGCCGCGCACGAATTTCGAGGCGCCGTCCATTGAGCCGAAGAAAGAAGATTCCTCTTCCAGTTCACGGCGGCGCAGCTGCGCGGTCTTGTCGTCGATCATGCCGGCGGAGAGGTCGGCGTCGATCGACATCTGCTTGCCGGGGATGGCATCGAGGGTGAAGCGCGCGCCGACTTCGGCGATACGCGTGGCGCCCTTGGTGATGACGATGAAGTTCACCACGATCAGGATCATGAAGACGATCAGGCCGATGACGAAGTCGCTGGCCATCACCAGCTTGGAGAAGCCGGCGATGACATAGCCGGCGGCATGCGTGCCCTCATTGCCATGCGACAGGATCATGCGCGTGGTGGCGATGTTGAGCGACAGCCGCAGCATGGTGGCGATCAGCAGCACGGTCGGGAACGACGAGAAATCGAGCGGCCGCTGGATCCACAGCGCCACCATCAGGATCAGCACCGAAAGCGCGATCGAGAAGGCGAGGCCGATGTCGATGAGAAAGGCCGGAATCGGCAGGAACAGCACGGCCAGGATGATGACGATGCCGATGGCGAAGAAGACGTCGCGGCCGTTCTTGGCCACCGCGCCGGGCTGATTGCTTTCGCTGATCGCCATATCGTCCTCAAACCCCATAGACTGTCGAGCGCGCGCGACAGCCCTGTGAGGGTAGCCCGCCAAGCTTGCGCGAGGGTGGGAGACTGGCTACTGCGCCTTGGTCCGCGTCTTCGAAAGGAATCGCATGCTGCTGATCATTGGCACAATCCGCCTGCCGCCCGATAAGCTTGAGGAGGCAAAGCCCGCCATGCAGCGGATGGTTTCCGGCAGCCGCGCGGAACCCGGCTGTCTCGAATATTCCTATGCGCAGGATGTTTTCGATGCCGGGCTCATCCGGGTCACGGAAGTCTGGAGTGACAGGGCAGCGCTTGACGCGCATTTCCGCTCGCCGCACATTGCGGACTGGCGTGCGAGCTGGCCGGCGCTTGGCATAGGCGAGCGCAACCTCGTGCTCTATGAAGCCGGCGTGCCCATGCCGACCTGAACGGTCCATCGGCCGATCGATATCGCGCCCGCTGTCGCCAATGTGGTGTCTGTCGGCATTGTGGTTGCCATGCCGTGCCGCCGGGCGTATCAGGCTGGCTTTCCACTGCCTTTCGATATCGGCGAGCCGCCCCGGTGCTTTCCAGAAACCACAGCGAAGTCTACGCCCGCCGGCTGCGCGCGGTGCTGATCAGGTCGTTGCCTCTGCTCGAGGCACGCGGCATCGTGGTGGTCATTCTCGCCGGTGTCGTAGGCGTGATGGCTGGCATATTGGTCACGGCGATGAGCCAGATCGTGCAGGACCTGCACGGGCTGCTGTTCGGCGTTCAGCCAGGCGGCCGGCTTTCCGGCATGTTCTCGCTCGCCAATCCGATGCAGGCGTTGATACCGGCGATCGGCGGCATGCTGCTGGGGCTGACGGTGGTCTGGCTCAGGATACGGAAATTCCGCACACCGATCGACCCGATCGAAGCCAATGCGCTCTATGGCGGGCGCATGTCGCTGACCGACACCTTCATCATCGCCGGCCAGACGATGATCTCCAGCGGTTTTGGCGCCTCGGTCGGGCTGGAAGCCGGCTATACGCAGGTTGGCTCCGGGCTGGCCTCGCGGCTGGCGGGCATCTTCAGGCTGCGCCGAAACGATGTCCGCATCCTGGTCGGCTGTGGTGCGGCCGGCGCCATCGCCGCCGCCTTCGATGCACCGCTGACCGGCGCCTTCTATGGCTTCGAACTGGTCATCGGCATCTACTCGGTCGCCAATGTCGCGCCTGTCATGACCGCCGCGATCTCAGCCTCGCTGACCGCTGAAATGTTCGGTGGGGTGCCGTTTCCGCTTGAGCTTTCGGGTCTGCCGGCGCTCACCGCCAGCCAGTATGTGCCGTTCCTGCTGCTCGGGCTGCTCGGTGGCGCCGCCTCGATCGCCATCATGCATCTGGTGACGCTGATCGAACGTGGTTTTGCCAGGCTGTCGATCGATGCGTCGCTGCGCCCCGTCATCGGCGGCGTCATCGTTGGCTTGTTGGGGCTGATCACGCCGCAGGTCCTGTCCAGCGGCCATGGCGCGCTGCATCGCGAATTCTCGATGAACTACGGGCTGGCCGTGGTGGCCAGCGTCTTCGTGCTCAAGCTGGCGGCGTCGGCGGTCTCGCTGGGGTCGGGTTTTCGCGGCGGATTGTTCTTTGCCTCGCTGTTCCTCGGCGCGCTGCTCGGCAAGGCGTTCGCGGATGTGATGATCGTCGTCTCGCCGGCAACCGGCATCGACCCTGCCGTCGCCGCCGTCGTCGGCATGACGTCGCTCGCCGTCGGTGTCGTCGGCGGTCCGCTGACGATGACCTTCCTGGCGCTGGAATCGACCCGCGACCTGACGCTGACCGGCGTCGTGCTGGCCGCCTCGATCATGTCGGCGATCCTGGTGCGCGAAACCTTCGGCTACTCGTTCTCGACCTGGCGCTTCCATCTGCGCGGCGAGACCATCCGCAGCGCCCACGATGTCGGCTGGATGCGCAGCCTCACAGTCGGCTCGATGATGCGCAAGGACATCAAGACCATCTATGCCTCGACGACGCTGGCAGCCTTCCGCAAGCAAGTGCCGCTCGGCTCTGCCCAGCGCGTCATCGCCGTCGACGCGGGCGACCACTATGTCGGCGTGCTGATCGTGGCCGAACTGCACAGCGATCCTTCCGGCGGCGAGGTGCCGGTGCGCGATCTTGCCAAATACAAGGACGCGGTGCTGGTGCCGAGCATGAACGTGCAGGCCGCCGCGGAAACATTCCAGCGGGCGGGCGCCGAAGAACTCGCTGTCGTCGAGGATTTCACCGACCACATCGTGCTGGGGCTGTTGACCGAAGGCCATCTGATGCGGCGCTATGCCGAGGAGCTCGACAAGGCGCGCCGGGACCTGTCGGGCGAGGGGTGACGGGAGGCCAAGCGGGGTGCCTGCGACAGGGGCGCGGTTGCGGAGCCCTAATGCTCGATCGGTCCCTTGGCCATCACAAGCGCCGTGCCGGCGGTGGTCGGACGCTCGATCATACGCCGCACGCGGGGCGGCTCGTCGCCGCTGTGCAGCGCCCGCACGCGTTCGCCGATGACGGCGTCGGCATGGGTGATGCGTCCATTGTGCCTGATATATTCGATCCAGGTCGGCGTGTGGTAATGCTCGATCCATACGGTGGGATTCTCGAGATCGCGCGCCAGCGTCCAGTTGCGGGCGCCGTCACGACGGCGGATGCGGCCGCGTTCGGCCATGATGGCGAGGAACTCCGGTTCGTCCTCGTGCCGGATCACATACTCGATCATGATGGCGATGGGACCACTGCGCGGCTTCAGGTCAAGCGCAAGGTGCGGTTCCTTGAAGCGATTGAGCGGGTCGAGGTTGAGCACCTGCTGTTGCGGCAGCGGGAGCAAAAGACCGATGGCGCCGCCCGCCAGCATGGCGATGCTGGCGGCAATCAGCGCTGTTTCGGCGCCATGCGCGTCGGCGACGACACCCCAGATCCAGCTGCCGAGCGCGATGCCGCCGAAGGTCGCGGTCTGGTAGACCGACAGCACCCGGCCGACCACCCAGCGCGGCGTCGCCATCTGCACCGTGACGTTGAAATGCGAAAGCGCGATCACCCAGCAGGCGCCGCCGACAAGCAGGCCGAGCGACGTCTGCCAGGCATGCTGGCTGACGGCGGCATTGAAGGCGCAGACAGCGAAGCCGGCGAAAGCACAGCGCACCATCGTCTCGCTGGAGAGCAGCTGCCGCAGCCTGACGCTGATCAAGGCGCCGCCGACCGCGCCGATGCCGAAGGCGCCGAGCATGACGCCATAGGTCAGCGCATCGCCCTTGACGACATCGCGCGCCACCAGAGGCAGCAACGCAAGCACAGCGCCTGCACTGAAGCCGAACGCAGCACCTCTGACCAGCACCTTGCCGATGTTGGGCGACATGGCGACATAGCGCAGGCCGGCGCCCATGGCGGCCCCCAGCGACTCGCGCGGCAAGGTCGACATGGGCACGTCCGGCTTCCAGCGCGCCAGCACGACGATCAGGCCGATATAGCTCACCGCGTTCGCCGCGAAGGCGGCCGCCGCACCGGCCGCGGCGACAATGATGCCGCCGATCGCCGGACCGACGCTGCGCGTCAGGTTAAAGCCCATCGAATTGAGGGCGACGGCCGCCGGCACCTTGTTGCGGGGTACGATATCGCCGACGGAGGCTTGCCATGATGGGCTGTTGAGCGCAGTGCCGCTGTCGATCAGGAAGGTGAAGGCAAGCAGCGTCCATGGCGTGATCAGGCCGGAATAAGTGAACACGGTCAGGAGCACCGACACCACCAGCATGAAGGTCTGGGCGACCAGCATCACCTTGCGCCGGTCGAAACTGTCGGCGATGGCGCCGGCTACGAGTGCAAACAGCATGATCGGCAAGGTGGTCGAAGCCTGGACCAGGGCCACCTGATAGGGCGAGGTGGCGATCGTGGTCATCATCCAGGCGGCGCCGACACCCTGGATCAAGCCACCGAAATTCGAGACGAGACTTGCGCCCCACACGGCTCGGAAAATGCCGTGACGGAAGGGCGCCAGCGCCGAGACGCTCTCGCTGTCCGGCTTTTCGTCAATCATTTGGGGTTCCTGCCATGTCGTGCCTGCTCGTCAGACAATCCGTTTGCGCAGACCGTTTGCCGAAAGTAGGGCATGGCGCCGCAAAGGGCAAAAAAGCTCATGGTCCAACAATGGGATAGAGGCGGTCCAGGCCTTGTCTGCCGTGGATCCGGAGGTGCCGCTGGGATCAGTGGCGTCTGGCTTCAGACAGGGTGAACGGCATGTCGCGGGCACACCTTCCTGGAAAAGGTTCAGAACCCGTTCTGGATGCGCTCGAAGATGACGTTGGTGAAGGCCGATATCTGGCTGCCGATGAAGGGGCCGGTCAACGCCACCACCAGCATGATGGCGACGATCTTCGGCACGAAGGTCAAGGTGATCTCCTGCACCTGCGTCAGCGCCTGGATGAGGGCGATGCCGATGCCGACCACCATGGCGACCAGCACCACCGGAGCCGACGCGACGAGCACCGTCCACACCGCATACTGGACGATGTCGAGAGCGTCGGCCTCATTCATGGGACTGGCTCTCTGCCGAAAGCGTCAGCTTGCTGCCTTGACCGAAACTCCCGGACCGACCGCGACTTCGGTGCCGTTCTGCAGCACGGCGATGAGACCGTTGCTGGCGAGGCGCACCGAAGCCACGGTGCCCGTCGTCAGGCCGTCGGCGGAGGTTATCGAGCGCCCGATCAGTGCGTCGGCCTGCGACAGCGCCGAGGACTGCATGATCTGATTGAGCTTGGTGTTGGTCTGCACCGATTGCTCGACCTGAGAGAAGGTGGCGAGCTGGGCGACATACTGCGTCGAATCCATCGGCTTGGTCGGATCCTGGTTCTTCATCTCGGCGATCAGAAGCTTCAGGAAGGACTGGTAGTCGACCGCTGTCTTCGAGGTGGACGCCGTCGCCTGATTGGCGCCGGTCGGAATCGTCGTCGTCATGTCCACGTTCATCAGTATCGTGCTCCCACAGCCAACGGGCGCTCGGCACCCGAAACATCGTCATTACCACCCAGCGCGCGGCGTTCGAGCGGATAAAGCGCGCGGATCGCCTTCAGCGCCTCGTAGATATGATCCTCGCCGACCATGCGGTCGATCTGTTTCAGCGCGCTGCAGATCTGGCTGTCCTCGAAGCTTGCCAGAAGCAGCGGCAGCGAACGGCGGAACATGTCGCGCGCGGCGGCGGCGCCGGCCGGGTTCATCAGCATGACCTGCAGGATGAAATAGAGCTGCTTGAGCGGCGTCGAGGCATCGTCGGCCTGAATCACGTGGCTTTCGAGCAGGAACTGGACGTCGTTCATCAATTCGACGGTGACCTTGCGGTCGACCCGGATGACGGCGCCGTTGATGTAGATCTTTTCGTTCGGCTTCAGCGATATCTTCAGCGTGGTCATTGAATGCCGTCCCTGATGATCTGGGACACCTCGATCAACCCTTCGAAATTGTTGGTGCGGCCCTGACGGATGTCCTCCGCCTCGCGCAGCAGCCACAGGCCGATGGAAATGAGGTTGGCGCGCAGTTCCTTGGGCAGGGCGTTGTCGCTGGAGCCAAGATCCTCGACGAAGGCGGTCCAGACGCGGTTGGTGAAGTGAAGCGCCTCGATCGCCTCCATCGAATCGTGGCCGGCCGCTGCTGCCGCCGCCAGCATGTCGATCGAGCGGGTCAGAAGCTCCCGCTCGCGGTCCTTCGCGTCGGCAACGGAGTTGCTCTGGATGTCGGCGTAGGAGAATTGGTACATCGTTGGGGCTCTACCGTTCCGTTAAGCGTTGTCAGGTCAGGTAATTCAACAGGCTGAGCTGCTGCAGGCGTGCGGTCAACGCGAAAGACGTTTCGATGTGCTGTGTCAGGTCCGCGACCCGTGTCGCAGCTGCCGCCGGATCGACGGCTTCCAGATCGAGAATGTGCCGTTCGAAAAGATCGACCTGCGTTTTCATCCGATCGTTGGCATCGGAAACCCGCTTCTGGACGATACCGGTCTCGGATTGAAGCTGGCCAATGCCGCTCAGCGCTTCGCCAACCAATGTGGTCGAGCGGCTGACAACCGTATTCTTCGCCGCCTGGCTGATGTTGCTGGACATCAGGCTGCTGACCATGGCTGCCGCCATGGCGAGTTTTTGAATGCCATCGCTGTTGGCGCTGGTCGAAGTCGGTGTGGTTTCGTTGAGTGCGATGCGGCTGACGATCTGCTGGTCGGTGGCGTTCGACCAGTTGCCTTGCCAACCCGCGCCGGTGAACTGCGGCCCGACATCATTGGTGATGAAATCGTCGATCTGGGCAGCCGTGATGTTGGCCGCTGCCGGGTCGTCCTGGGTGAAACCGAAATTGGTGAGGAAAGCGGTATCGAATGCAGCCTTGGCAGGAGAGCCGGCAGCGGTGAAATCGTTGATCGGCTTGACGTCTGTGTTGGTGCCGGCAAACAGATATTCACCATTGACGCTGGTGTTGAGGATCGAGGTCAGCTGCTGGATGGTCGCCTTGCCGGAGTCCCGGGTGAGGCTGTTGGACGAGTCGCTCGAGGAAGCGGTGGTCAGGGCGGACAGAAAGGTCTGCGCGGCGGTGGAGAGCTGTCCAAGCGAGGTCTGCGTCGAGGAAAGCCGGGCGCCGACAAGGCCGTTGGAATCGATGATGACGTTGAGCCGGTCAAGGTCGCGCTGGAAGGTGACGGCCTGGGTGGTGCGCCCACCGAGAGCCAGGCCGACATCGGCGACCCGGCCCGTCGAGGATTCCTTGGTGGCTTTGACGAGTTCAGCCTGCATGCGCATCTGCTGGGAGCGCATGGCATTGGAGATTGCGGCCGAGGAGACTGAAGTCATGGAATTATCCCACCGCGTTGAGCAAGGCCGTCATCATGTCGTCGACGGTTTTCATCATCCGGGCCGATGCCTGGTAGGTGTGTTCGAGGTCGAGCAGCAGTGACATTTCCTGGTCGACATTGACCCCGGTCGCGTTGGACAGCGCCTCGGCGCTGCGCGATGCCAGTGCTTCCTTGGCGTCGGAGGCGGTCGAAGCCTGCTGGCGCACGCCCTCGAACCAGCCGATCGAATTGGCGGCGTAGTCGGACACGCTGGATGTTGCAGAAACCCCGGCGGCGGGGTCGAAAGTCATCGGCTGGTCGAGCCGGTCGCCATAGGCAACCAGAAGGGTGGAATAGGACGCTCCACCGCCCGTGTTGGCGACATAGGCCGCACCGTTGGCACCGCCGTCGCGCAGCAGCGTCGGGTTGCCGCCGGTGCTCGGGTCCATCGCTGCATTGACGCTGATGGACGCGGCAAGGCCGGTGACCAGCGTGCCGGCGGCCGGCACGGCCGGCGCTCCCGACCAGGTGAACAGGCCGGCGGCATTGGCCATCGAGGGTGCGGTCTCGGCAAAAGCGGTGATCAGGCCACGCGCCGTCTCGTCGAGCTGGCTCTGCATGGTCGAGGCGACGCCGTCGCGCAATTGCAGCAGGCCGGCAAGCGTGCCGCTGGCGCTGGTGTTGCCGCCGGCTCCCGCCGAGATCGGCACGTTGTCGATGTAAACGGCATTGCCGGCGGCACCCGCGGTATAGCCTGCTGACGCCGCGAAGGTGACCGTGCGCGGTATCGTCTCGAACAAAGTCGTGCCGTCGCCGGTGGTGATGACCATGTCATTGTCGCCTCTTGTGAAGGTCGACACCGGGACATAGTTCGAAATCTTCTTCAAAAGCGCGTCGCGCTGGTCGAGCGCATCGGAAACATCGGTGCCGGAACGGGTTCCGGACATGACGGCCGTGTTGGCATCCTGGAACTGGCCGAGCAGCGAGTTCAGGTCATCGACGGCGGTGGCGATCTGGCTGTCGGTCTGGGTGCGGAAATCCTGGACTGCCTTGGAGCCCTCATTGAGCGAGCGCACGACCTGTTTGGCGGCGTCGATGACCGAGGCGCCGAGGTTCTGGTTCGACGGCGAGGTGGCGTAGAGCTGCAGCGCCTGCTGCAGGTTGGCGATCGCGGTCGAGGGCGAGGACGCATTGTCGACGCCATTGACCGCAACGCCCAGCTGATCCATGCCGCTGTAGAGGGCGTTCTGCCCGCTCCAGGCCGACAGCGCGCCGAGATTCTGGCGAAACAAAAGCTCGTTGGCTGCGCGCTGGATATCGACCGAACGCGCGCCCGGCGCCGTGCTGGTGACGACGGCCTGACGCCGTGAATAGTCCGGGTTGGAGGCGTCGGCGACGTTGCGCGAGACAACGCTGGTCTGTCGCGCGGTGTTCATAAGCGCCGACTGGGCGATACTCAATGCGGTAGACAGTGACATGCGGGTCTTTCGCGGGCGACGCCCGTCTTATCTCTTCAGGTTGACAAGGACGTCCATCAGATCGGAACCGGTCTGGAAGACTTTCGAATTAGCGGTGTAGCTGCGCTGTGCCGCGATCATGTTGGTCAGTTCTTCGGCGATATCGACGTTGGAATTCTCGAGCGCGCCGGAGATGATGGAGCCGAGCTTGCCTTCATTGGCAAAGCCGACACGAACCGCGCCGGACTCGGTGCCCTGCGAATAGACGTTGCCAGGCAGCGCCTTGAGCTGGTCCGGGCTCTGTACGTCGGCGAGCGGGATCTTGTAGAGCGGCTTGGTGGAGCCGTCCTTGTACTGGGCGTAGATGGTGCCGTCCTTGCTGATCTGGACCTTGTCGATGGTGCTCGGCGCGTTGCCGTTGACCTGGGCGTCGGAAACCGTGAAGCCGGCGCCAAGCTGGGTCAGCGCAGACAGATCGAGCGAAAAGGCGGCGCCGTTGGGCACGGTGAGGGAGACGCTGTCGACGGCGCCGGTGAGCTTGCCAGTGGTGGTGTCGAACGTCAGGTTGGCCGAGCCCAGCGCGCCACCGGTATAGGGGAATGCTGTCCCGGCCGTGGCCTGAGACTGATCGAAGACCGAGACCTGCCAGGTGCCGGCGCCGGTGTTGGTGAAATAGACGTCGAGCAGCTTCTTGTTGCCGAGATTGTCATAGGCAACCATCGAGGATTTCGAGGTGTACTGCGCGCCGACGGCATTTGTGGTGGGCAGATTACCCGCCGCGACCGGTGTCGCGCCCGCCGGCAGGTTGCCGGCATAGGTACCCTCGGTGCTCGGCGTTGCGGTCATTCCCTGGTCGGAGATGACAACCGGAACCAGTCCCTCAAAACCGTTGACCGTCGCTGCCGGCACGCCATTCTCGTAGCTATAGGCCATCAGCTGGAAGCCGGCCGAGTTGACCAGCCTGCCCTGACCGTCGGGAACGAAGGCGCCGGCTCGGGTCAGGTAAGGGGTGCCGCTCGGATCCTGAACGACAAAGAAGCCATCGCCGCTGACGGCAAGGTCGGAGACCGAGGTCGTGTATTGAAGCACGCCCGGATCGCTGACCGCCTGGCGGATCGTCGTGGTGACGCCGCCGGAATTGTAGGCACCGCCGGTCGACGGCATGACCAGCGTCGAGAATTCGGCGGAGGAGCGCTTGTAGCCGGTGGTGTCGGAATTGGCGATGTTGTCGGCGACCGTCGATAGGCGGTTTGCCTGGGCGTTCATGCCGGAAACGCCGGTCCGCATCATTCCGTAGAGGCTCATCGAAACGTCTCCGCTGTGTCCATGCTGCTGGCTACGAGGCTACGCATGTTTTCTTGCGCGAGGCTGGCGCGGCGCTGCATCAGAAGACGAGCCGGTAGCCGAGGAAACGCTTGGAATCGATCGGGTCGGTGCCCAGCTTCTCGCGCAGCTTCTTGCGCAGTTTGCTGATGTGGCTTTCCACCACGTTCTCTTCGACCTCTTCGTCGAAGATGCCGTAGATGGCGTTGAAAACCTGGGTCTTGGTGACACGGCGCCCGCGATTGCTCGCCAGATATTCGAGGATGCGGCGTTCACGGCGCGGCAGGGGGAGAGGCTGACCGTCGATTTCGGGGTCGCGGCCGTCCATGAAGATGCGCATGGCGCCGATCTCGGTGTAGGCGACGTCTTCCTGGGCGCGGCGGCGGATGGCGGTGATGCGGGCCAGGATCTCGCGGATATGGACGGGCTTGCGAATGACGTCGTCGACGCCGCTCTCGAACAACCGGAGCGTGTTCTCCAGGGAATGCTGTTCACTGAGCGCAATCACCGGAGCGCCGGTGCGGTCGCGGATCTGGCGGGGAGAGATGGAGCCTTCGCGGCAGTCGCCGATGAGGAAGGCCCGGACCGAGCGCAGATCGGTGTCCGCGGCAGAGTTCACCCACTCACCGAATTCGCCGGATGCAAAGCCTGCACAGGCGATGCCCTCACGATCGAAAAGTGAATTGTATCCCTCTGTTACGAGCTCGCGCTCGTCAACGATCACAATCATCGGCCCCGCCTTCCGAATCAAATCATTTGCCCCGTGAAGAGAGGCGTATCCGCTGGCGGGAATCCTGAACAACCGTCATTTCTTGTAGCTAGTTTCTTGGGAGTCTGGAATCGTATCGGTTGCATTAGCGTGCAACCAGATATGCTGCCGGTGGCAAATCTTGGCCAAGTGATGCCGACAATTCCGGGTTGTGCTGTTGCTTTATTAGAACCGGAAAATACGCTTATTGGTTGCAGAAGCCGCGGGCGTTCGCAGTCCATTTTCCAAAGCCGGTGGCGACCATGTTGGCGATGACGCGGCAGACATAGATCTTCTGCGCCGGATCATTGTCAGGGCCGGCATGATAGCGGGCGACGGCCATCGACCAGGTCTCGTGGCGGGCATGGAGGCTGGCCAGGAAGCGTGCCGCATAGTCGACATTCTGGCGTGGGTCGAGCATGTCCTCGACGCTGCGAAAATGCGAAGCGTGGTAGTGTTGGTTGATCTGCATGCAGCCCAGATCTATCAGGGTCTTGCCCTCGCGCCGGGCATTGGCGAAGGCGGCAAGGGCCTCGGTCCGGCTTCTCGGAAAGACCGCTTTTCCTTCTATATTCAATGCGTTGGGCTGAAGGCTGCCCTTGTTTCCGGTCTCCGTCAAGCCAACGGCATAGAGGATGCCGGCGGGCACGCCATAGCGATCTGCGGCGCGCAGGATTTCCGGCTCGCAAGGGTTGGCCGCGGCTGCGGCGGCGTTTGCCGCGCTAGATAAAGATATCGCCGCCAGCGCGCTCGCGAGCAGGCGAAGTGCCGCGGCCGTAGTCCTGCGCGTCATCGTTGCGTTTCCCTGAGGATTGCCGGCCCGGTTGCTGGCCGCCGGCTCCACCATTGCCGCTGCCCGAATTCCCCGGTTGAAAGGATGCTGGATCGCGGCCTGTTGCCGCCGCCAAAGGAGCGGTTGCATCCGTCCGGGTTGTAGCGGGAACTGCTACCGAAGGTTGCAGTATCGTGACCTTGTCAACTTCGAAGCCGAGCCCGCGCAGCGACTTGACGATGGCCTCGCTGTCGGCCGACAGCCGACGATAGGCGTCGTGCGTTTCAGGCTTCAGCTCAATCGAAAGTTGTTCCCCGGAGAGGCGAAGATTGGCCGTCACCATGCCGAGTTCGGCGGGGTGGAGTTCGATCTTCAACACATGTGTCGGAACGGCAACAGAGCTGGCCAGATGGGTGGTCGTGGGTGAGGCTGAAAGCGCTTTTTGCGGCCCGGCGTCGGCGGCTATGGCGTTGATCACATTGAGGGCCGCCTGGCTGATGGGACTCTGCGGCGGTGCGGGGAAACTCCGTTCCGACACCACGTCGATGCGCGCAGTGGACAGGGACTGTTTTCCCGCTT
Organism: Mesorhizobium sp. M1066; assembly: GCF_040318635.1. Lineage (NCBI taxonomy): Bacteria > Pseudomonadati > Pseudomonadota > Alphaproteobacteria > Hyphomicrobiales > Phyllobacteriaceae > Mesorhizobium > Mesorhizobium sp. M1066. The sequence continues at coordinate 40,898 of NZ_JAMYMR010000019.1, read as the reverse complement.
CTGGACGCATCGAGGACTGGACATCCTCGATGCTCTTCATCGCATTCGCGGCGGGCTTCGACCGCACGCCGGGCACATCGGCAGCCGGCGCGTCCGACAGCTTCTGGGCCGCCGCTGCGGCGTCGCGTTTTGGCGCGCTGGAGACAGCGCTCGGCGACTGACCGTCAAGCGCCGTCAAAGGTCCGTCGACGATCGACGCCTGCTCCGGCTTCGACATGGTTTCGAGTGCTTCGCGTCCGCCCGTGGCTTTTGGCCGGTAGGTCTTTGGCAGTGAAGCCTGCCCATCGAGCGCCGGGTCCGACGGATTCTCGCCGGTGGCCGTATTGCCCCCGGCTGCCTTGGCCGTTGTCGCGAAATGCCGCAGGTCATGAAACGCCATCAGCAGCGGCAGGTCGTCCTGAAGCGGCCCGGCATCCGGCGTCGTCTCTTCAGCGTCGGCCTTCGCGTTTGCTTCCAAATCGTCCTTGCCGGTTTTCACGTTTGCCACTTTGGCCGAGATGGTCCTTCGGGGCTCGGCCGATGCCGGTTCGGCCTTGGCGTCATGCCCGGCAAGGCCGGCAGCGAGCTTGCTCCAGCGCTGGTCGCGCGATCCCGCCTCTGTTGACGGCTGCCGTTCCGGGCGGGCAGCACCGGCATCGTCGCGCAGCATCTTGCCGAAGCCGGCGTCATCGTTCCTGCCGTTCGCGGCCGGCTGCTCCGACGTCGCGCGCGTGGAGGCAAATGCTGGCAAGGCCGAGCCGAGGCTGGTGGTCATTTTGGGGCGGCTCCAAGCATCTGGTCGATCAGGTCGAGCTGTCGACGTGTTCTGGTCATGGCGGCGTCGGTCGGATCGGCGGGCTCTGGACCGGCTGCGGGCGACAGTGCCGACGCCGGCATGACAGTCAGAGGGTCGGCGGATGCCGCTGCTGCCATGTCCGGCGCATTGGCGGCTGGTCCGCCGGAGGCCGCGGTGACGGCGGGTTGCTCCGAGATGGCGCCTTCGACCGGTGGCAGGCCACTGTCATCGGCGCCTTGCGCCGTGGCGATCTCGGGCACCGGCTGCGCCGCGGCGGCAGGAACTGGGGCAGGCTTTTCCGCCGGAAGGGCGGTGGGCGGCGCGACGACCTCGCCGGCAATGGCCTGCGCGGCGTCGAGCAAAGCGCGGTCGCCCTCCGACAGCCTGGTGCGGTCGATCTTGCCGAGCTTGGCGCGAACGTCCTCGATTGTGCCCGAGGTGACGGTGGAAAGGCTGGCATAGAGCAGGGCGCGTGGATCGTCCTGATTGGTGCTGCCGTTGCGGCCCTGTTCCGCCCGCGCCGAAGCGAAGGCCGACAAGTCGTTCAGGCCGTCTATCGCGGCCCGGCGGGCGATGCGCAGATAGATCACCTTCTCGCGCTCGGGATCCATCATCGAGGTGATGTCGCCCAGCTTGTCCTGGCTGATCGACATGTGCAGCGCGATGACGCCGGAGACGAAGGAGTCGGCGAACTGGCTGGCATAGGGCGAATAGAGGTAGCGCTCGACATATTGGGTGGAAGCAAGGGCGAAACGTGCCGCGTCGCCTTGCGCGACTGCAAGGCCGACCGAACGGCGAAGTGCCGCTTCCTCCACCAGCGTGCCGGGGCTGAGCAATCTTGCCTCGTCGAGCAGACCGAGTGCGGTCGCCGGTTGATCGCCGGCAAGCAGTGAGCCTTTGACCAGGGCGAGGAAGGCGCCGAGATCCGGAGGCAGCGTCATGGGATCGATCGGCCTCAAGGCTTCGATAGCCTCGCCGGGCCGGCCGTTGAGGTAATCAATCACGCCTTTGGCGATGGCAAGGCTTTGCGGGTCCGTCGTGGCGCGCGACGTGGCCGCTTCGACGGTCACCGGGTTGCCGCCGCTCATGCCGTAGACAAGCAGGGCCCGAAAGTTCTTGGGATCCTTATAGTCCTCGGCATTCGCCGCGCGCAGGCGCGCATCCGCCATCTCCAGCAGCTTGGCTTGCATCGGCAGGGCGGCATGATCGCCGGCGGCTATGCGGTCCTGGATGAGTTGCAGCGAGCGCACCAACTGATACGGCTGCAGCGTATCCTGGGCGAAACCGGCCGACGGGTGTCCGCCGGCCAGCAGCAACAGGCCAATCAACCGGCGGGTGACGGCCGCTCGCTTCATCCGCCGGTCGCCATCAGGATCTCGATGCGGCGGTTCGCGGCCGCCAATGGATCGGCTGCTATTTTCGGCTGGCGGTCGGCGAAGCCGGCGACTTCGGTGATGCGGCGTTCGTCGACGCCGCCGCGCACGAGCATGTAGTAGGCGGAATGCGCGCGCGCCGTCGACAGGCGCCAATTGTCATAGCTGTCGCCGCGGAACGGCCGGGCGTCGGTGTGGCCGTTGATGCTGATGGTGCCCTTCTGGCTGTTGACGATGCGGCCGATCTTCTCCATCGCCAGCACCAGTTCGCGGCGCGGCAATGCCGAGCCGACCTCGAACATGCCGAAGTCGAGCTGATCGGTGATCGAGATGACGACCCCCTTGTCGGTGGCTTCGACCGAGACGCCGTCGTGCAGCTTGTCGCCGGGCTTAAAGGCATCGGCCAGCTGCCGCTTGACTTCGGCCGCTGCCTTCACGGCAGCCGCGGTTGGCGCCTTCTCGCCGATGTCGGGCTTGGCGGCCTTTTGCGTCTCGGCTTTCGCTCCGCCCGCGACCGTGGCGCCGTCCGGTTTGGTCTCGCCGGCCATTGCCGTGGCAGGGTTCGCGGCCTGCTTGCCGGTCGCGTCCTTAGCCAGCGGCTCGAGCGGTGCGGCGACAGGCGGCACGGCTTTGACTTTGAGCACTTGCGTTTCGGCGGTCTTGTCGCCGGGCTTGGCCGGATCGCCCTCGATTTTGGTGCGCTCGGCGCTGGCCTCGGCGCCGGGCGCCGCGACCTGCTGCGACCAGAAATCCGGCTCGAAGGGATCGCGGTAGGAGGCGCCACCGGAGGCGCCGGTAGCCGGGCCGGCAGCCTGCACGCCGCCGTCGCCTTTCTGGCTGACATTCTGCATGACTCCGGTGTCGGTGGCGATTTCCGAAAGCACCGCGTAGGGGTCGGCGAAGAGATGATCGTCGGTGCGTTCCGCCTGTTGCGGCTCCTGCTTGTCCTGCTTGCGGTCCGACGCGCCCGCGCCGGCATTGCCATTCTGTCCGGCTTTGCTGGTCGCCTCTTGCGGATCGTCTGCCGTCAGCCCCATCGCGCGCGGGCCGTCACCGAGATCCTCCAGGCCCTTGCGGCTCGAATTTCGGTCGACCAGCTTGACCGGGTTGAAGTAGCTGGCGACGGCTGCCTTGGTCTGCTCGTTGGCGGCGTTGATCAGCCACATGACCAGGAAGAAGCACATCATGGCCGTCATGAAGTCGGCGAAGGCGATCTTCCAGACGCCGCCATGGTGGGCTTCGTCATGGTCGTCATGGCTGCGCCGCACAATGATGATCTCGTGGCGGCCGTGGTCGGCGTCTGCGACGCTCATGCCAGGACCTCCGAGAGGGTCGTCGACCATTCGGCCATGCGCGTCTCGAACACCGCCTCGTCGATGGCGACGGTCAGGTCGAAGCCTGGCGCCTCGACAAAATCCAGATTGGCGGCGCGGGGTCCGAGCGACGCCTTCAGTGTTTCGAACATCGAGAGCGGGCCGCGCACGACGATGCGCACCGCTTCGGCATCGCCAACCGCTTCGCGGATGGCGCCGGCCAACGCATCGATCGAACGTTTCTGCAGATCGTCGCTGACGATGCCGCCGATGATGCGGGCGACCGTGGCGGCGACAAGTCCGGTCACGCGCGCCTCCATCGCATCGATGCGCAACGAGACAGCCTTGCCGACATCGTCGCCGAGGCTTTCGAGAAATATCCTTGCTTCCTCAGCACTGGCCTGGCGTTCGGCTTCGAGCGCGGCGTCATGCGCAGCCGACAGGCGGACCTCCAGCGCTGCCTCCGCCTGGGCAACCGCCTCGGCGATCAGCGTGCCGATATCGGCTTGTGGCGCCGGCGTCTCGGGCTTGTGGTCGGGATCGACTGCTGCCCGGGGCTGGCCGGCGCGTTGCGCGCGCGTCCCGAAATCGGGCAGAAGGTCGAAGAGGGCTACGGAGGGCATGGTTTACACCGCCACTTCCTGGGCAGCCCATTTGCGCAGGATCTGCGCGGTACGCTCCTCGTTGAGATCGACCATCCTGGCAAGCCTGTCCTGCGGCGCCGGCCGGATCTTCTGGCGAAGATCGTCGAGCGGCGTGGGGCCTGGGCGTGTGCCTGGCAAGGTCCCGATCGCGGCACTGTCGGTGGCCGCCATTGCCTCCGGCGTCGGCAGCGAGCGCTGGACGTCGTCGAAGCTGGGACCTGCCAGGGCCGGAGCAGCCTTTGCCGTCAGCGCCGCGGCCATCGGCCTCAGGCCGAAGAAGGCGACCAGGAACACCACGACGATGAAGGCGCCGGCATTGATCATCGTGCCGGCATGCTGGCCGATAGAATCGAGCATTCCCGCCTGCGGGATCGCCTCGCCATCCAGGCCGTCGATGAACTCGACCGCCGAGACGTCGATGATGTCGCCGCGCTTTTCGTCCAGGCCGGTGGCGGACGCGACCATCTTCTGGATCTCGGCGACGCGCTTGGCGATCTGCTCCGGCGTGGCATCCTTGCCGAGGATGGCCGTCAGCCGCTGCTGGTTGACGACCACGGCAATCGACATCTTGGTAACGGTGTAGCCGTTGGAGACGGTGGCGATCTTCTTGGAATTGATCTCGTAGTTGGTGATCTCTTCCCTGCGGTCGTTCTGCGAGGAGGATTGCGGACCATCGGTGGCGGTTGCCTGGGTCTCGGGCAGGTTCTGCTCGACGCTGGCCGGAGTGGAAGCCTGCTTCTGGTTGTTGTTCTCGTTGGCCCGCACCGACTGCACCGAGCGTTCGACGCGGGAATTCGGATCGAAGATGGTCTCTTCCGTCTGGCGGGTGTCGGTGTTGACCTCGGCCTTGACGCTGGCGCGGAAATTGTCGGGGCCGAGATAGGCCGTCAGCGCACGGCGGATGTTGTCTCCGATCTGCGCCTCGACGGTCTGCTCGACGCCGAGCGTGCGGGCGGCGCTGGTGTTGGAAGGGTCGTCGCCAGCGGCCAGCAGATTGCCGCTGGAATCGAGAACCGTCACCTTGTCGGCCGACAGGCCGGGAACGGCGGCGGCGACGAGATGGCGGATCGACATGGCGCTCTTCTCGGCGTCGATGCCGGCGTAGCGGATGACCACGGAAGCCGAGGGCTGCTGCTCGTCGCGGCGGAAATTGGCGCGTTCGGACATGACGATGTGGACGCGCGCAGCCTTGATGCCCGATATCGACTGGATGGTGCGGGCGATCTCACCTTCCAGCGCGCGCACGCGGGTGATCTGCTGCATGAAGGAGGTGAGGCCGAGCGAGCCGACATTGTCGAACAATTCGTAGCCGGCATTGGCGCTGGTCGGCAGACCCTTTTCGGCAAGCAGCATGCGGGCTTGAGCGGTGGTGCCGGCCGGCACCAGAACCGAGGTTCCATCGGCGCCGACATCGAAACCGATGCCGGCTTCGCCCAGCACCAGGCCGATCTGGTTCACGTCGGCACGGTCTAGTCCCACATAGAGCGTGTCGTAGGCGGGGCGGTTGAGATAGACCGAGGCGATGCCGATGACGCCCATCACCAGAACGGCGATGCCCGCCAGCATGGCGAGGCGCTTCACGCCAAACCCGCGGAGATTCGAGATGATGCTCTGGATCTGTTCCGGCACGGTTCAACGACTCCCAGCATGATTGTCCGCCGGAACTCTAGTCTTCGAAGCTTGTGCGAAAATGAAATCGGGCCGCGCTTGCGGCGCGGCCCGATTATCTGATGGGAAGGTGGGCGCCGGTGGCGCCCGTCATCAGCTCTTGAACAGAGACAAGATCGACTGCGAGGCGGCGTTGGCGATCGACAACGCCTGGATCCCGAGTTGCTGCTGCACCTGCAGGGCCTGGAGACGGGTCGATTCCTTGTTCATGTCGGCATCGACGAGTTGGCCGACGCCGCGGTCGATGGAGTCCATCAAGCTCTGGGTGAAGGTCTTCTGCAGGTCGATGCTGCTCTTGGCCGAGCCGAGGATGGTGGCGGAGTCGGTCAGCTGAGCCATGACCTTGTCCATCCTGGTTACCATCTGCGTGATGATGTCGTCGGTTACCCCTGGGGCCGTGATGTCGAGGTTATAGGCGGAAATATTGTCGACCTTGGCGACCGCTCCCGCCGCCGTCTGGCCGGCGGTATTCGCGGCGATATCCGTTCCTCCGCCCGCGATCACGCCCGCATAGGCGTTGTCGTACAGGGTCTGGGCGGCGCCCGTGGAATAGATGGAGGTTTTGCGATCGAGGGTTCCGGAATTCTTGACCTCGGCGGCGAGGCCGTAGTCGAAAAGCTTGGTGCCCTCGACATCGATGTTGATCGTTCCGATCGACACTGCGCCGGATGAGGAGCGATTGAATGAGGACACGATCTGCGAGTCGGGCTGGACGCCATCATTAGGGGCGGCAGTCTGCTTGGAGGTCACCGCCAGGAAATTCGAGCCGGAGAAGGTCGCCGCATCGGCGAAAGACTTCATCTGCGTCTGAAGCGCCTTGATCTCGGTCTGGGTTTTTGCCTTGGCGGCATCCGTCTGGCCGACCATGGACAGCACCTTGGTCTTGATCTGCCCGATCGTTGTCAGCACATTGTTCATGCCGGTGTAAGCGGCGTCGACCTTCGAGGCGCCGAGGCCGAGTGCATCCTGCACGGTCGACAGGGCCGCGTTGTCGGAGCGCATCGTGGTGGCGATCGACCAGTAGGCGGCGTTGTCAGAGGCCTGCGAGACCCGGTAACCGGTCGATATGCGGGCCTGCGTCTGTTCGAGCGACTTGTTGGTGGCGCTGAGGCTTTGAAGTGCGGTTAACGCCGAAGCGTTGGTCATGATGCTCGCCAAGAAAGTCGCTCCTTCTCAAAAGCCGACATGCTCAGACATGCCGGATGGGCCTGTTCAACGGGTGGCATCGTGCCGGTCGGACCGATTCGCCAACTGTCGTAAGCTATTGGTTAACCATAACTAGCGCGGCATGGTTAACAGCCTGTTAAAAGCTGGCTTTTGAGAGTTAAGGATCGAGGGTTGCGTGGGGCTGGAGCAAAACGCAAATCGGGCCGCGCTTTTGGCGCGGCCCGAATTTTTTAGTGCGAACTGTGGTTGGGCGAAGGCGATTAGCCGCGGAAGAGCGACAGGATCGACTGCGACGAACCGTTGGCGATCGACAGCGCCTGGATGCCGAGCTGCTGCTGGACCTGCAGGGCCTGGAGACGGGTCGATTCCTTGTTCATGTCCGCATCGACGAGCTGGCCGACACCGCGATCGATGGAGTCCATCAGATCCTGCGTGAAGGTCTTCTGCAGGTCGATACTGCTCTTGGCGGCGCCGAGCTTGGTGGCGGCGTTGGTCATATCCTTGAGCGCGGCGTCGACGACGTTCATCTGCTGGGCGATCTGGCTATCGCTGGCGGCCGTGCCACCCGAGAAGATCGTCAGCGTGGCGACCGAATAGGTGTCGGTGGCCGCTGCGACAGCGCCCAGCGTCGGTGCCGAGGCCGTGGCAACCTCAGCACCGGTGGTGCCGAGGCGATTGGCGTCCAAAATGCCCTTGCTGGTCGCCGCGGCACCGGATTCATACAGCTTGATGCTTTCCACGTTGACGTCGATCGTCGAGATCGAAGCTGCGCCGGCGGAGTTGCGGTTGAACGCCGAAACGATCTTCACATCGGCCGCCGTCGTGGCTGTCGCGCCGCTGTTGACGGACAGCATGTTGGTGCCGGAGAAAGTCGCGCCGTCGGCGTAACCCTTCAACTGCGCCTGAAGGGCGGCGATTTCGACCTGGGTCTTTTCCTTGGCGGCATCCGTCTGACCATAGGAAGAGGTCAGCTTCTGCTTGATCGAGTCGATGGTGGCGATCGCGGCGTTCATGCCGGTGTAGGCGGTGTCGACCTTCGAGGCGCCGAGGCCGAGCGAATCCTGCACGGTCGACAGAGCCTTGTTGTCGGAACGCATCGTGGTGGCGATCGACCAATAGGCGGCGTTGTCCGAAGCCTGCGAGACCTTGTAGCCGGTCGAAATGCGGGCCTGGGTGTCGGTGAGGGATTTGTTGGTGGCGTTGAGGCTCTGCAGAGCCGTCAATGCGGCGCTGTTCGTCATGATGCTGGACATGGTACTCGTACCTTGATTTTACAGGTATTTTTTACATACCGGCTCTACCGGTATGACGGTGCGGCATCATGCCCATGATCTCTCAAAATCGATCACCCGCCATCTGCGAGCGAATATGCGGGCAAGTCCCTACCAAAGGGCTAAACCGGACGGTTAATCGAAAATATATTGCTGGGGTTTCGAGCCGGCGCGGCAGGGTCAGTTGAAGGAGCGCACCAGGCTGCCGACAAGCAGGTTCCAGCCGTCGATCAGGACGAAGAACAGGATCTTGAACGGCAGCGACACCACTGTCGGCGGCAGCATCATCATGCCCATCGCCATAGTGATGGTGGCGACGATCAGGTCGATGACCAGGAATGGCAGCACGATCAGGAAGCCGATCTCGAAACCGCGCCGGATCTCCGAGATCATGAAGGCTGGCACCAGGATGCGCAGGTCGACGGTGTCACGCGAAACGGTCTGGCCGCGCTCGCGGGCGAGGTCGGCGAAGAGGTCGAAATCCTTGTCACGCACATTGTGCAGCATGAAGGTGCGGAACGGGTCCGAAATCTTGTCGAAGGCTTCGGTCTGGGTGATCTGGTTGTCCATCAGCGGCTTCACGCCGGTGTTCCAGGCCTGATCGAAGGTCGGCGCCATGACATAGAAGGTCATGAACAGCGACAGCGAAATCAGGATGAGGTTTGCCGGTGTCGACTGCAGGCCGATGCCGGCGCGCAGGATCGAGAAGGCGATGACGAAACGGGTGAAGCTGGTCACCATGATCAGCAGGCCTGGCGCCACCGACAGAACGGTCAGCAGGCCGAACATCTGGATGATGTAGCCGACGGTGGTGCCGTCAGCCTTGCCGATGCCGCCGAGATCAAGCTGCTGGGCCGCCGCGATGGAGGTGGCGGCGGCGATCATGGCCGTGGCGAGAAGGAGTTTTCTCATTCGAGCAGCAATGTCCTGATGAGTACCTGTTTGGCGTGACCCTGGCTGCGGATCGCGGCGCGGTCTTCGAGGTCGGCCTTCAGGTGCTGGTAGCCGCTGGCGCCCTCGATCTGATGCATCTTCAACGTGCGCACCAGGGCCAGAAGGTCCTGGTGGATGTCATCCGACATTGCCTGTGGCTGCGGCGCGTCATAGACGATGGACACCTCCATCCTGATCCAGGTGCCGGCAGGCGAGGCGATGTTGGTGGTGATCGGCGCCAGCACGACAAGCATCGGGCCGAGGCCTGGCTGCTCGGCCGCGGCGGGCTGCATGATCTTGCCTTCGTTCTCAGGCGCGACCGGTACCGACGCCGGTGCGCCGACGCCTTTGAGATAACCGCCGGACATCCAGCCCATGCCAATGGCGGCCGCCGTCACAAGCAGCAGCAGGCCGGCCTGGATGGCAGGGGAGGGACCCTTGCGTGGCTGAACCTGTTCGATATTTGCCACGGCGCCCTGCTCCGATCCTAGAACGGAAGAACCTGGTCGAGAATCTGCTGGCCGTAGGCAGGCTGCTGGACCTCGGTGATGCGACCGCGTCCGCCGTAGGAGATGCGGGCCTCGGCGATGCGTTCGTAGGGGATGGTGTTTTCGGCGCCGATATCGGCCGGCCGCACGATGCCGGCGAGCGTCAGCACCCTGAGCTCGGCGTTGACGCGCACTTCCTGCGATCCGGTGATCATCAGATTGCCGTTGGGCAGCACATCGGTGACGATCGCCGCGACATTGAGCTCAAGCGTCTCCGAGCGCTTGATCTCGCCGTCGGCAGTCGTGTCCGTGGTGGAGCTGAGAGCCCCAGCGCCCTTGCCGGCGGTGCTCCACTTGTCCCACTGCGCGCTGAGGTCGTAACCGAGCTTGCGATTGGCGGTGCGGCTCCTGTCGTTCTGGTTCTTGAAGTTGGCCCGATCGTTGATCTTGATCTTGACCGTCAAGATGTCGCCCTGGGACAGCGCCCTCGGGTCGGTGAACAGCCGGCTCTGGCGGTCGTCCCACAACGAGAATTTCTTGACCGGCGCGGGCGGCGTTTGCGGATAGCGATATAGGGAGCCAGTGCTGCCGCCATCGATGCCGGAGCCGACCGGGGACAGGGCCGGCTCCCTGCCGACCTCCTTGAGGTTGGTTCCGCAACCCGACAGCACGGTGACCGCGCACAGGACAAGCATTTTCCGGATCATGACGGATCTACCCTTCGGGCTGCGCTGGCCATAATGCCGGTGAGCGTCGCCGCCGCCTTCTGGTCCATTTCGTTGAGGATGACGCTCGCCTTGCGTGAATCGAGCTTCATCAATATGGCCGCAGCCAGATCGGCGTTGACGATGGCCAGCCGCTCGGCGGCGGCGTCGGGTTTCATGCCGGCGTAGATCTGGACGACGCCGTCCTCGGCCCGGGCCAGGAAAACCTCGCGCCGCTTCAGCCAGGTCTCGTATTCAGCTTTCTTTGCATCGAGAGCTTTCATGCGCTCGTCAATGCCGGCCTGGAGCTGCTTCAGTTCCTCCGCCTGCAGGACATAGCGGCGGTCGCGGGCGGCGTCGGCGATGTTTGAGCAGAAGCGCTCGATCTCGCTTTGGTCCGGCGCCTTTTCCCGTGTCAATTGCCGCGGCGGCGCTGCCACCGGTGCTCCCGGCAGGACCTGGCGGACCGTCTCCTCGCCGCGTGCTGTGTCGCCGGCAAAGGGCAGAGCCGCGACGATGGCGGTCGCGAGCAGGATCGCGGCTTTGCGGTGTCTGCCGTCATGGCGTGGGAAGGAGCGCGTCATCGGCATCGCCTATTGCAGAACCAGGTCGGCCTGCAGGGCCCCGGCCGACTTGATGCCCTGCAAAATGGCGATGATGCCGTCCGGCTTGACGCCGAGGCGGTTGAGGCCGGAAACGAGGGTCTGGAGATCGGGTCCGTCAAGCACGGCAACGCGGGCGTCGGGCCGGCTGGCGTCGATGGCGGTGAACGGTTCGATGGCGGTCTCGCCCTTGGAGAAGGGCTCGGGCTGGACGACGCGCGGCGCTTCGGTGATGCGCACGGTGAGCGTGCCGTGGCTGATGGCGACCCGTGAGATCTTGACGTCATTGCCGATGACGATGGTGCCGGTGCGCTCGTCGATGACGACACGAGCCGGCGTGTCGGATTCGACCACCAAATTCTCGATTTCGGCATAGAAGCGCGCCGCCGAGACACCCTTCGGCCTTCTGATCTGAACGGTGCGCGAATCGCGCTCTGCCGCCACCCGCATGCCGAAGCGTTGGCCGGTGTAATCGTTGATGGCGTCCGCGATGCGGATAGCGGTCGAGAAATCGGGATTGCGCAGTTGCAGCGTCAGGATCGCCTGATCGTCGAACTCGGCCTGGACAGCACGCTCGACGATGGCGCCGTTCGGCACGCGGCCGGAGGTCGGCACGCCTTGCGTCAGCTGCTCGGCCTGTCCCTGGGCGGTAAAGCCGGACACGATGACCGAGCCCTGGCCGACGGCATAGATCTCGCCGTCCGCCGCCTTCAGCGGCGTCATGATCAGCGTGCCGCCGGAAAGCGAGGTCGCGTCGCCCATCGAGGAGACGTCGATGTCGATGCGGGCGCCCGACTGCACGTAGGGCGGCATGTTGGCGGTGACGATGACGGCGGCGACATTCTTGGCACGTGCACTGCCGCCTTCGGTGGCGATGCCGAGGTTTTCGAGCATCGCGCGGATAGACTGTTCGGTAAATGGCGAGTTGCGCAGGCTGTCGCCCGATCCGGCAAGGCCGATGACCAGGCCGTAGCCGACGAGCTGATTGTCGCGCGAACTCTGCAGCTGGGCGATGTCCTTGATGCGCGAGGCGACCTGGCCCGGCGGCAGCGAACTCGGCCCGGTCGACACCCGGAACATGCGGCTGGTGGTGGCCGGATCATATTCGGGATCGTTGTAGACGCCGCCATTCTTGGCGGCGAGCTCGCGCTTGGCCTTCGGCGTCAGGCCGTCGGCCAGCGCCGGCTGCAGGCCAAGCACGGCTGCCAGTATCAGGGTAAGCCCGCGCATCATGAAGCGCTGACCTGGATGGTTCCATCCGCCATCACCGTGCCGGACAGGACTTTGCCGCTGTCGATGTTGCGAACCTTGACGAGGTCGCCCGCGGCTCCTGGCTGCAGCGTCACGGCGGTGGCCGAGATCGTCAGCCCGCCGGCGATGAAGAAGATCTGCACGGAGGCACCCTGTTCGACCAGCCAGGCCTCGCGGATGGCGGTGGAGGGAATGTAGCGACCCGGCAGCAGCGTGCGCTTGGCGACCTTGCCATCCAGTTCCTCGACCCGTGTGGCGACCGCCTCCGGCTTGTGCTTGCCGACGATGAGGGTGACCTGTTTCAGGGCAGCTAGGTTGATGGTCTCGCCGGGATAGATAACCCGGCTCGGAATAAGCACCACCTCGCCGACAGCTTGATTGCTGGCGATCCGGGTGGCCGACTGGGTGGCCGACTCCTGGGCAAAAGCCGGCAGGCCGCCGGTCACCAGCGCAAGGACGAGCGCGGTGCGGCGGAATGCGGACAGGAGGCCGGGCGTCGACATCATGCTTTACCTGATGTTCTTGGAGACCACGGAGGCCATGTCGTCGGCGGCCTGGATGACCTTGGAGTTCATCTCATAGGCGCGCTGCGCCGAGATCAGCTCGGTGATTTCCTTGACCGGGTCGACGTTGGAGGCTTCGAGATAGCCCTGCTGGATGGTGGCAAAGCCGGGATCGCCAGGCACCCCGACATTCGCCGGCCCCGAAGCCGTGGTTTCCTGGAACAGATTGTCGCCGAGCGGCGCCAGGCCGGCCTCGTTGGCGAAATTGGCGATCTGAAGCTGACCGAGGTTCTGCAGGTCGGTCTGGCCGTCGATGCGGGCGAAGACCTGGCCGGTCTTGTTGACGATGACCTCGACGGCATCCACGGGAACATTGATTGCCGGAATGACGGCAGCGCCGTCGACCGTGACCAACTGGCCGGTGGCGTTGGTGTTGAGAGCTCCGGCGCGGCTGTAGAGCGTACCGCCGTCGGCACCCTCGATCTGAAACCAGCCCCTGCCGGTCAGCGCCAGGTCGAAACTGTTGCCGGTGCTGGTCAGTTCGCCCTGGGTGTGCACGTTGCGCACGGCCGTCGTCTTGACGCCGAGGCCGATCGAGACGCCCTCCGGCACCAGCGAGGCGTTGGAGCGGTTGGGCACGCCTTGTGTGCGGTCGACCTGATAGAGCAGGTCGGAGAATTCGGCACGGGCACGCTTGTAGCCGGTGGTGTTGATGTTGGCGATGTTGTTGGCGATGACTTCCAGATTTGTCTGCTGGGCATTCATGCCGGTGGCGGCGATGGCGAGTGCTTTCATGGCGGAATTCCTCAGATGCCCATTCGACTGACTTCGAGATAGGCGGAAACCACCTTGTCGCGGATGGCGACGGCGGTCTGAAGCGCCTGCTGCGCGCTCATCACGGCGTCGACCACCTGGCGGGTGTCGGCGTCGCCCTTGAGCGCCTGCATCGATACCTGCTCGGCATTCTGCATCGTGTCGACGGTCTTGGAGGCTGCCTGGCTCAGCGCCTCGGCGAAGGAGGTGCCGACATTGCCGCCGGCCGAGGGTGTCGCGCCGCCCTGGAGCAGGCTTGTCGCCGTGTCATCGCCGCCGATTGACGGCTTGAACTGAAGCGCTCCGATACCGCTGATCATTACTGGTTCCTCATCAGGTCGATGGTCATGGAAATCAGGTCGCGGGCCTGCTTGACCACCTGAAGGTTGGCCTCGTAGGAGCGATTGGCCTCGGTCATGTCGGCCATTTCGATCAGCACGTTGACGTTGGGCATCTTGACGTAGCCCTTCTCGTCGGCGGCCTCGTTGCCGGGCTGGAACTCGACTGGAAAGTCACTGGGATCTCGATCGATCGAGTTCACTGCAACCGTTGAACTGCCGGAGGCCCGGTCAAGCTCGGAGACGAAGCTGATGGTCTTGCGGCGATAAGGATCGGAGCCGGGCGCGGTGCCGGTCGACTGGGCGTTGGCGAGGTTTTCGGAAACCACGCGCAGGCGCTCCGACTGGGCGCCGAGGCCGGATGCTGCGACTTTGAGGGCTGCGGTCAGTGCGTCCATGGTCAGCTCTTCACCGCCATCATCATCATCGTATGAAACGCCTTGACGATCGCCGTGTTGAGTTCGAAGGAGCGGCGCACCTCGCCGGCTTTCAGCAACTGGTCTTCCAGAACGACCGAGTTCTTGGACGGCATGACGACGCCGTCATCCTCCTGCGGCTTGATGGTGAAGCCGGCATTGGTCGCTGCATTGCCGAGATGGCCGGCCTGGGTGGCCTGCAGCGATACGGCGGCGCGGTCGAGCACCTTTTCGAATGGCTCGACGTCGTTTGCCGTATAACCCGGCGTGTTGGCATTGGCGATGTTGCCGGCGACTGCCGACTGGCGCACGGCCAGCCATTGCGCTTGCTTGGCGGCGAGATCGAAAAGGGAAACGGGCTCCATGGGAATCTCCGAGCAGGTACCCAGAGACTAGGCCGCCAGTCTTGCGCGGGCCTTGCGGATGGCCGGAAGCCGGAGATCGTTTACCTGGAGAGTTCGATTACCCGGTCGGCACTGGTGACCATGACCCATTTGCCGTTGCGCTGCTCGATGGAGGACACCTGGCTGGAGTCAGGCAGTATCGAGCCGCGCTGGACGATCCAGAGGCCAGCGTCGTCCTGGATCATGGCACGGCCGTTGGCGACATGAACCATGCGGAATTTCGCCGCGTCGGCCGGAAACGGTTGCTCGTCGGGTGCGGCTGCGGGATTGGCATCATCCCGCACCGTTCCGGTGGCAAGAAGATCGAGATTGGCCGCGGGAATATCCTTTGCCGTCAGCGGCGCGCTGCGTTCGGCGACCACGCCGCCGCCCGCTCGCCCGGAATTGGAGCCGGTGCCGCCGAACTTCATCGCCTGGACGCCAAACTGGTCCTGGTTGAAGAAGATGTACCAGGGAAACAGGGCGCAGATCAGGCCGAGCGTGATGCCGAGCGCGGCTATGACGAAATCGCTGCGTCGGTCGGACTTCTTCTTCAGTCGGGGAAACGGTGCCTTTGGCGGCTGCGGCCATTCGGTGCGCGGGAACAGCCCGTCGATCAGCGAGTCGCGGCTGGCCTGCGTCATCTCGGCAGCCACCGCCTGGGGAGCCCGGGGCAGAGCGGGTTCGACGGGCCTTGCCAGATCAGGATCGGCTCTGCCAGCCCGTGGCAGGATTGGCTTGACGGCTCTGGCCAGAACGGCCTCGGCTTTGGCTGCGATGGTACGGGCAGCCTTTGCCTTGGCGGTTCTCGTTTCGTCAGCCTCGGCTTGCTCCACGGCATTGGCCTCGGCGATCATGTCGCGCAGGATGCGCTCGGTATATTCGCGTTCAGTCTCCGGCATCGGCGTTCAGCTTGCTCTTGAGGTGGCGGGCGAGATCGGAGAACGAGTCGGTCGACGGGCGATCCTTCGGCGCTTGCGTCAGCGCCTCATAGATCAGCGGCACTTGGCGCACGGCGATATCGAGTTCGGCATCGACGCCCCCCTGATAGGCCCCAAGCAACCGGATATCGCGCGTGTCCTCGAAGCGCGAGATCATCGACTTCAGCCTTGTCACCAGCGCGCGCTGTTCGACGCTCCAGGCCTTTCCGGCCAACCGCGATATGGACGACAGCGGGTTGACGGGGGGATAGCGACCCTGTTCGGCGATCGTGCGATCGAGCACGACATGGCCGTCGAGGATGCCGCGCACGGAATCGGCGACCGGGTCGTTGTGGTCGTCGCCGTCGACCAGCACGGAAATGATGGCGGTGATCGATCCTTTGCCTTCCCCGCCCGGCCCGGCGCGTTCGAGCAGCTTGGGCAGTTCGGTGAACACCGAGGCCGGATAACCGCGCGCGACCGGCGGCTCGCCGGTTCCCGTCGCCACCTCACGCAGGGCGTGGGCGAAGCGGGTGATCGAATCCAGCACCAGCAAAACGCGATGACCCTGGTCGCGAAAATGCTCGGCGACGCGCATGGCGGTGTCTGGCGCACGCCGGCGCATCATGGCGCTTTCGTCGCTGGTGGCGACGACGGCGACGGTCTTGGCCATGCTGTCGCCGATCGTGTCCTCGAGGAATTCACGGACTTCGCGGCCGCGTTCGCCGATGAGCGCCACCACGACGGTATCGAATGCGTCGGCGCCGGCGAGCATGGCGAGCAGCGTCGACTTGCCGACGCCGGAGCCGGCAAAGATGCCGAGGCGCTGGCCGAAGCAGAGCGGCGTGAAGATATCGATGACCTTGACGCCGGTCATGAAGGCAGTGCCGACGCGTTGCCGCGCCATGGCTCCCGGCGTCGTCTGGGCGCCGCGCGATGTGTCGTCTCCCCGGGCGAGCGGCGGGCCGCCATCGATCGCCCTGGTGAGTGCGTCGATGGTGCGGCCGCGCCACGAGGCATGCGGCGCCACCACGAGCGGACCGCGGCGGAACACGGCATCACCGATGCCGGAATCGGCGCTGCGTTCGAAGGGCGCCACGACGGCCTCGTCACGGCCGATCTTGACGATCTCGCCGCGGCGCGCACCGGCATGGCCGCGCTGCTCGACGATGTCGCCCAGCCTGGCGAAGCCGGAAAGGCCGTGCACCTTGTAGTGCGTGGGCGTGACTTCGATGACGCGGCCGCCGCGCTTGAGCAGCGCCTCGGCGTCGTCGAAACGCCGCCAGACCCGTTCCAGCGCGGCAAGCCGGTCTTCCGGCGCCGGCTGGAGTTGTCTTTCGAGTGCCCGCAGGGATGGCTGGTCGAGCGACATGGATTATTTCGAACCGAGCGTCTTGATCGCCTCGTCGGTGGACGAGTCTGTCTGCCGCATCAGGGCGGCGGTGTTCTCGAAGGCGCGCTGGACCATGATCAGCCTGGTGATCTCCAGCACCGGATTGACATTGGACTCTTCGAGAAAACCCTGGGCAACGCCGATATCCGAGCGATCGGTGACAGGCTCCGGGGTGCGTGCCGGAACGATGCCGGAATTGCCGTAGCGGACGAAGTTCGCGCCCGGATCGAAATTGTAGAGACCGATCGAGCCGACAAGCTGATCGTTCTGGCGCAACGAACCATCGGCCCCGGCCTTGGGCGGGCCGTTGCGGGGGTCAAGCTGGATCGGCGAGCCGCCGGCATCGAGCACCGGGTGGCCCTCCATCGACATCAGCTCGCCGTTCTCGTTCATTGAAAAGCGGCCGTCGCGGGTCATGACCGTGCCGACCGGCGTCTCTATGGCGAACCAGGCATCGCCCTGGATGGCGAAATCGAAGGGATTTCCGGTCTCGCTCAAGGCACCGTGGGCGCCGGAAAGGTAGGTCTTGCCCGGGGAGGCGAAGGATACCGATTTCTGCCCGGTACCGGAGACGACGTCCTCGAACTTCACGCCGGTGGCGCGAAAGCCGATCGTCGAGGCGTTGGCGACGTTGTCGGCGATGGTGTCGAGGCGCCGCTCGAGCGCGATCTGCGACGAAAGGGCGACGTACAGGCTGTCCCGCATGATGGTCTCAGAACCTCAGTTTCTGCATGGCCATCATCAGGTCGGTGGAGATGCCGACGGTGAGTGGCTGGGCAAACAGCACGCTGACCGAGGCGACGGCCGATGAAGTCGGGTGGTTGATCTCGTACATGCTGGTGAAGCGCGTCAGGAACTTGCCGAGTTTTTCGGGGTCGGCGAAATCCGAGATGTCGAGTTTTTGCTCGAACAGCTGCGCCTGCTTGTCGACGTCGGCGGTGGCGAAGGAATCGGGCAGGCCGAGCACGGTGCGCACGACACTGGCAAGCGCGGTGTCGGCCAGCACGTCATACCAGCTGGTGATGGTTGGGGCCTTGCGATCGAAGTAAAGCGCCAGCCGCACGCCCTGGTTGGTCTGACCGGCATCCTCTTCGAGGGTCTGGCGCATGTATTTGTCGACGGTCGGCTGCTGCGCCGGATTGATGGTGGTGGTGTTTTCGCCATAGGCTTCGAAGTTGAAGGCGGAGGCAAGCGCGGCATAGGTCTTGTCCGTCATCTTGTTGGCGACACTGTCGGGGTCGCGGACGCCGCCCTGCAGAACCCGCTTGATGAGATCCTTGTCTTCCGTCGCCGAATCGAGACCGAATGACGCCAGCGCGTATGTATAGAGCCGGTTGTTCGACATCAGATCGTCGATCGACTTCACCTTGGTGATGTTGGCAAGATAGTATGTCGTTTCGCCCTTCACATAGGCCGAATTGGGGTCGAGGCCGGCGATCTGCGCCTGGGTGGCATAGTTCTTGGTCACCAACTGCTGTGTCTTGTTGTAGATGGTCGCATCGGCGCCGTTGGCGGCGAAGTTGAAGGCGCTGACGAATTCGGCGTAGCGCTTGTCAGTCAGCTTGTTGGCGAAGCTGTCGGGATCGGAGACGCCTTCCTTGAGTGCCTTGACCATGAAGGCCTTGGCGTAGTCCATGTCCTCCAGCCCGTAGGCCTTCATGGCATACTTGAACAAACGATCGTTTTTGACGAAATCGTCGATCGATTTCACCTTGGTGATATTCGCGAGATAATATTTGGTGTCGCGATCAACCACGGGCTGCTGTTCGATCCTGTCGATCGATTTTGAAATGTCCTTGGTGATGAGCTGGTAGCTGGTAAAGGTATTGAGCAAAGACGTGCCTCCGGCCGAAGCTATGCCGGCACAATACCCCTACTTCCTTGCGCGAAACTGAATCGCTTCCAAGCCCTCGATTCAAGCCTCACACAAGGCACGGGGACTATCCCTAGCTCCTGATGTGAAATGCGGAAGGACCTGTCGTGGGCATTCTGATTGGACTGGTGGTAACGCTCGGCTGCGTCCTTGGCGGCTTCATGGCCATGGGCGGCCATCTTCATGTGCTGATTCAGCCATGGGAAGCCGTGATCATCTGTGGTGCGGCTTTTGGCACCTTCCTCGTCGCCAATCCGATGAAGACGGTCAAGGACACCGGCAAGGGCATCCTCGAAGCCTTCAAGCAGGCGGTGCCGAAGGAACAGGACTATCTCGAAACGCTCGGCGTGCTGCACTCGCTGATGCGCGAGCTGCGCTCGAAATCCCGCAGCGAAGTCGAGGCGCATATCGACAATCCGGAAGAGTCGGCGATTTTCCAGGCGTTCCCAACCGTGCTGCATAACCACGACCTGACGCATTTCATCTGCGACTACTGCCGTATCATCATCATCGGCAATGCCCGCTCGCACGAGATCGAGGCTCTGATGGACGAAGAAATCCAGACCATCAAGTCCGACAAGATGAAGGCCTATCACGCGCTGGTGGCGGTGGGCGACGGCTTGCCGGCGCTCGGCATCGTCGCCGCCGTGCTCGGCGTGGTCAAGGCGATGGGCGCGCTCGACCAGTCGCCGGAAATCCTCGGCGGTTTGATTGGTGCCGCACTTGTTGGAACGTTCCTCGGCATCTTCCTGTCCTATTCGGTGGTCGGGCCGGTCGCCACCAAGATCAAGACAGTGCGCGAGAAGAAGAACCGCCTCTATATCATCGTCAAGCAGACGCTGCTGGCCTACATGAACGGCGCGCTGCCGCAGGTGGCGATCGAGTTCGGCCGCAAGACCATCTCGTCCTATGAACGGCCGACGATCGACGCCGTCGAGCAGAGCACGATGAATACCGGGACCATCGAAAAGAAGGCCGCCTGAACGATGCGCGACAGATCGGTCCCGGCACTGTCATGACCAGCCTGGGCAGTCCAGCGGAAGCGCGTTCGCTGATCATCGAGCGTCTGGTCGGCGACAGCGGCGAGGCCGCGCAGGTCATCGATGCAGGCCGCGCCATGGCCGAACGCGCCGTACCGCTACTGCAGAAAAGCCTGACCAACGAGCTTGGCGTTCCGGTCGTCGTCGAACTCAAAGCGATCGAGGTCAGCCGCGTTCCCGAGGCGCGTTCGCGTGCCGGCGACACGTTTGCCATGACCGTGATCGGCTCGTCGGCGTCCTCCGATGCGATGACCCTGGTGATCGATGCTCCGGCGATCGCGATCATGGTCTGCACGCTGTTCGGCGGCGACCCGGATCTGCCGGCATCGCCGATCGAACGCGATCTGTCGCAGATCGAAATCGATGTTTCGACCATGGTGTTCCAGCAGGTCGCGCAGGCCCTCAACGGATCGGGAAAGCGCTCGCTCGACCTGCGCCTGCCCGCGCCGCGAGCAATGTCCGGCACCGAGGCGAAGCGGTATGTGCTGCGCGATGGCGCGGCAATCCGTATCGTGCTTGGCATCTCGACACCGGCCGATAGTGGCACCGTCACGGTGACGATGCCGCAGCGCGTCGTGCTGGCCAGCCGCGACGGAGCCGTGCCTGTCAGCGACGACGATCACGGCCCCAGCTGGCGCGCCCGCTTTTCGGAAGAGGTGATGCGCTCCACCGTGGCGCTCGAGGCCACGATGCCGCTGGCGCGGCTGACGCTCGGCGAGCTCGCCGGTTTCCAAATTGGCGACGTCATCGAATTCGAGGAAACGGCCCAGTCCCAGGCGCGTCTCAGCGCACGGGGCAAGACGCTGTTCGTATGCGAGTTCGGCAAACTGGGACAGAACTACACCGTCCGGATCAGGCATCCTTACGACGCCGGACAGGACTTTATCGACGGGCTGATGCCGGCAGCCGCCGGACGCGCCTGAGAATTTGGAGACGATCATGGCCAAAACCAAGGCGGAAGCCGACCTCGACCAGCCGGACGAGCAACTCGACCGTGCCATCGAAGAGTTGCGCGGTGTCCTGCATGAAGAGGAGCAGCGCCCCGATGCGGCGTTCAGGGCGGCCTCATCAGCCAATTCGAGCGTGATCATGAACATCCCCGTCGATGTCCAGATCATCCTCGGCAGCACGGAGATGCCGGTCTCCGATCTGATGGCGCTGCAAAAAGGGTCGACCGTGGCGCTCAATCGCCGCATCGGGGAACCTGTCGACGTCGTGGTCAACGGCCGCAAGATCGCGCGCGGCGAGATCACCGTGCTGGAAAGCGATCCGTCGCGTTTCGGCATCAGGCTGACCGAAATCATCGCCGGCACGAAGGGCGCCTAGATATGGTTTGCGGGGCTTGCCGGTGGCAGCGGAGGCGAGTGGCATGACGACGCCGGTGACCTTGACCCGCGCGCAGAAGGCGGCCGCCATACTTGTGGCGATGGGCAAGCCGTCGGCCAGCCGCCTGCTGAAATTCTTCAAGCAGGAAGAACTGAAGGCCCTGATCGAGGGCGCCCGCCTGCTGCGGACGATTCCGCAAAGCGATCTCGAACGTATCGTCGCCGAGTTCGAGGCCGAGTTCACCGAAGGGGCGGGATTGCTTGATTCCGCCGACAGGATGGACACCATCCTCAACGAATCGCTCTCGCCCGAAGAGATGAGCGCGATCATGGGCGACAAGAAATTCGAGGTCGCACCGGAAGGCCCGCCGCCGATCTGGCCCGAGCTCGAAAAGCTCGAGCCGGCGCGGCTTGGTGCCTTCCTGGCCGGTGAGCATCCGCAGACGGCGGCCATGGTGTTGTCGAAGCTGGCACCGCAGGTGGCGGCCAACGTGCTGCTGACACTGACCAAGCCGATGCGTGGAGAAATCATCAAGCGCATGGTGACGATGGCCAATGTTCCCGACGCTGCCGCCAGGATCGTCGAAAACCGGCTGCGTACCAGCGTGCTGGCGGAAACCTCGACCAAGGACACCTCGGCCGGGCAGGCGCGTGTCGCCAGCGTTCTCAACGAACTCGACAAGCCGCTGCTCGAGGAGGTCATGCAGGATCTGGAAGCCGCCGGCACGCCTGATCTCGACGGTGTGAGGGCCCGCCTGTTTGCTTTCGACGATTTGCCGCTGCTCACCCAGAAAGCGCGGGTGCTGCTGTTCGACGGGCTGTCGACGGAGTTGGTCACGCTGGCCCTGCGCGGCACTTCGGCCGCACTCGCAGAATCGGTGCTGTCAGCCATCGGCGCCCGCTCGCGGCGCATGATCGAAGCCGAACTCGGACAGGGCTCGGACGGGGTCCCTCTCGCCGACATCACGGCGGCGCGCAAGACGATCGTTACGACGACGATCCGGCTGTCGCGCGAAGGTGCCTTCGAACTACCCTCGACCCAAGACGCCGCCTAAGACCGCGCCATGGCTGACGCGGTCGACAAGGATTCGAAAACCGAAGAGGCGACGGAAAAGAAGATCCGCGACACCATCGAACAGGGCAAACTGCCCCATTCGCGGGAGACAGCGCTCTTTGCCTCGTTCGTTGCCATACTGGTGTTCACCGTCTTCTACGCCAAGGATGCGATCATCGATCTCGGCATGTTCCTGTCGATGTTCCTGGAGAAGCCGGAAGCCTGGCCGATGGACACGGAGACCGACGTCATCGCGCTCTACAAAATCGTCCTCCTCGAGGTTGGCCGCGCCGTCCTGAGCCTGATGGTGCTGCTGACCGTCGCCGGCGTCGGCGCCTCGGTGTTCCAGAACATGCCGCAATTCGTAGGCGAGCGGGTCCGGCCGCAACTCTCGCGCATTTCGATCGCCAAGGGGTGGAACAGGCTGTTCGGCATCCAGGGTTGGGTCGAGTTCCTGAAGTCACTCGGCAAGGTCGGGTTTGCCATCGTCGTGCTGAGCTTCACCCTGTCGGAAGACCACCGAAAGCTGCTCGCCGGGATGATCACCAATCCGGTCGCCTTCGGTCTCGTCATCCGCGGCATCGCCGTCGACATCCTGGTGGCGATCGTCTTCGTCATGGGGCTGATCGCGGCAATCGACATCGTCTGGTCGCGCTTCCACTGGAAGCAGGATCTGCGCATGAGCAAGCAGGAGGTCAAGGACGAGTTCAAACAGTCCGAGGGCGACCCGATCGTCAAGTCGCGGCTGCGCTCGCTGGCGCGCGACCGGGCGCGCAAGCGGATGATGACGGCGGTGCCGCGCGCAACGCTGATCATCGCCAACCCAACGCACTTCTCGATCGCGCTGAAATATGTGCGCGACGAGGACTCGGCACCCATGGTGCTGGCCAAGGGCCAGGATCTGGTGGCGCTGAAAATCCGAGAGATCGCGCGGGAACACAACATCCCGGTCTTCGAGGACGTGGCGCTCGCCCGCTCCATGTACAAGCAAGTTTCGGTCGATAGTGTAATCCCATCACAATTCTACCAGGCCGTCGCCGAACTGGTGCGGATCGTCTACTCGAAAAAGGCTGAGCGCAGACAGATTTCATGAACCGGCAACCGCACGCAAAATCCCGCGAGATCATCGTCGCCAGCGCCATCGAGCAGGTGGTGGGGGAACTCAGGCTGATCGATGTCGCCGACTACATCGCCTTTATCCGGCTGGAGCATTTCGCGTGCCTGTCGGACCTGGTCGATTCAGCGGTTGAGTTGTTCTTCATGCCGGGCACTCTACGGCTCGGCCATGGTGGTGAGGCGCATGTCGACTGGAGCGGCAGCCCGCGCATCGTGCTCGATCTGGAACTGAGGCCGCCCGGCGTCACCGTCTATTTCCAGCTGACGCTGAGCGAGCTCGGCGCATCGGTGGCGGTCAACTACGTGTCGTTCGAGAAGCCGGGCGAAGACCCGGAGCACAATACGGCGCTGCTCGAGGCGGTGATCGAACAGGCGCGTATCCGCAAGGTCGAGCCGCTCGCCTATCGCTGACCGTCGGTCGCCTTTCGAAGCGCTGTCGAATTCCCCTATTCGATCAAGCCCAGCCGCAGCGCCTTGGCAACGGCCTGGTTGCGATTGACGGCGTTGAGCTTCTGGGTCGACTGGGTCAGATACTGGTTGGCGGTGTGCACCGACAGTTTCAGGAGCCGCGCGATCTCCTCGCTGGTGTTGCCGTTGGCGGTCAGCTTCAGGCATTCGAGTTCGCGCTTGGAGATTGCGCGCATGCGGCCGGTATCGCCCGGACGGATGCGGGCGACGGCGGCGAACAGCGAAAAGCAGCGGGCGTGTATTTCGTAGAGCGCATCCTGCTGCATGGTCATCTCCGAGCCGAGGAACACGACAAGGCCGCATTGGCCGCGGTCAGCGTGAACGGGAAAAGCGATGCCGCTGGTTCCGGGCACCAGCGCCGCCATCTGCTCGGTCCAGGCGAGATCGCCAAACAGCTCCGCCATGGCAGGGGCGCCGTCATCCGTCCACCAGCGCGGTTCGGTCGAGATGCGGGTGTGGCGCACGATCTCCTCGCCGTTGGCGCCTGAGATGAACTTGGTCGCCACGGCAATGCCGGGATAGTCGGAATCAAAGCATGGCACGAGCCGCGCCCGCTCGGGCGAGGGGCTTACGAAGAAGAGCCCGAAAGCCGAGGCATTCATGTCAACGGCGATCCAGCGGCAGCGGCGCACGGCATCGGGAATGGTGACCGCGTGATGGGTTTCGGAGCCAAGGGTGAAGGCTCCGAACGGGTTGCGCTGCTCGTTGAAAAGGGCTTCGGCCGTTTCCTTGATATCGGCGTGTTTCAAATGATGCCGCTCCTGATCGCCGTGGCGATGGCCATCGCGCGGTTGCTGGCCGCGAATTTCTGGATGGCGTGGGTGATGTAGCTGTTGACGGTGTTGGAGGAGACGCCAAGGATGACGGCGACCTCGTCGGTGGTTTTGCCTTCGGAAACCCAGAACAGGCATTCGCGCTCGCGATCCGACAACGGATCCTGCATGGCGGCGGCGGCAATGAGTTGCGGAATGTGCGAGAGCGCGTAGCAGCATTTCAGCTGCGCCCGCATCAACGCCGGCTGGTCGATGCTGCCGGCGGTCGCCGCAGAGAACAGGGCGAACAGGCGCTGGCGACCGACATTGAGGCGCAGCGAATAGATTTCGGCATGGCCGAGCACGTCGAGAAGGCGGGCTTCCTCGCCGGTGACCAATCCGTCTGCTTCTGGTGCCCGGGATGCCATCAGCGGCTGTGGGCGGATACCTGGCGAGACGGTGAGCGCGCCTTGCGCAAGCCCGGCGATCAGCCGCTTGCCGATCAGTTCGATGGCATCGAAAATCCAGTTGGAGGAGACGATGCGCGCATCGTTGCGGTCCTGGTCGTGGACAATGGCGACCAGCATGTAGCTGTCGGCGCCGATCTCGGCGGTCAGTTGCATGAAAAAGCTGGTGAGATCGCCGCGCGACGTCAGGCGCGAGCCCAATGTGTCGGATTGAAGAAGTGCGGCGGGACTGCTCATTCTTGTTGCTTTTGGCCGGAATCGTTTCTGCTGTCCGGATGCTGGAAGCCAGCCGCCGAACCCGAATACGCATTACTTTGACGAAGACACACGCGTGGCGCAGGGCTGCGCCAACCAGATCCGAATCCATTCAGGGAACGCGAAGCCGTCCGCGTCTGGTGCCGGAAAAGCTCCGGAACAAGAGACTTTGGGTGGTCGCCGCGCCCCCCAAGGACCGGCTGATTCGGGTCTAATCTACCCGCAGTTGAATCTGACATCAAACGCGATTTGACAAAATCGAATCCGATGGACTCACGTGCGACTCAGAGGTCGGTTTTCGCGCCTCGGACAGAAGACCGGGACGCGAAAATCTTCGCCGGCCATTTCGGCGGCCGGTCGATTTCGTCAGGCTCGGGAGCATTGAACAGATGGGCGCGCCGGTTGCTGTGCCGAAGGCTGGTGCCTTGGCCCGGTAGTGGGAACCGGGCGATGTTGTCGCCCGGTCCCGGTGGTCCTTTGCTATGCCTGTCGTTGTCCCAAAATCGCTAGATGCTCCTGAACGACAGGCATTTACCGATCCTCGAACCCGGTCAGCACGCCTACCGCGTTGATGCCGATCTCCTCGACGGCATAGCCGCCTTCCATGACGAACAGCGTCGGCAGGCCGAGCTTGGCGATGCGGCGGCCGATCTTGGGATAATCAGATGTCTTCAGCTTGAACTGGCTGATCGGGTCCTTCTCGAACGTATCGACACCCAGCGAGACGATGACGACATCCGGTGCATAAGCGGTGAGCCTGGCGCAGGCATCCTCGAGCGAGGCGTTCCATGCATCCCAGTCGGTGCCGAAGGGCATCGGATAGTTGATGTTGAAGCCTTCGCCTTCGCCGGCGCCGCGTTCGTCGGCATGGCCGAGGAAGAACGGGTACTCGACCATCGGATCGCCATGCAGATTGAGCACCTGCACGTCGGCACGGTCGTAGAATATCTCCTGCGTGCCGTTGCCGTGGTGATAGTCGACATCGAGGATCGAGATGCGTTTGGCGCCCTGGTCGCGGAACCATTGCGCGGCGACGGCGGCGTTGTTGATGTAGCAATAGCCGCCCATGAAGCCAGCCCCGGCATGGTGGCCGGGCGGACGGCAGAGCGCGAAGGCGGAAGCCTCGCCATCCTTGACCAGGCCGGCGGCGGTCAGCGCCACATCGTACGAAGACTTGATCGCCGCCCAGGTACCTTCGACGAAGGTGGCGCCGGCATCGAAGGAATAATAGCCCAACAGCGCGTCGACGCGCTTTGGCGGCACGTCGCCGCGCAGGCCGCGCGTCGGCCAGGTGAAGGGCATCGCCGTGCCCGTGAGGCCTGCTTCCAGCCATTGCGGCCAGACCGTCGGGAGGAAGTCGATATAGTCTGATTTGTGGATACGCTTGGCGGCGGCGAGATCATGTTCGTGCGGCGCGATGATGGGACCCAGTTTCTCGCTTTCGACCCGTGCCTTGATGAATTCGGCCCTCGATGGCTTTTCGAAGCCCGGCACGATGGCCGATGTGACCAGTTCCATTTGGCCGGCATGGCCGGCGTGCAGGGGGGAGAAAACAGTCTTCATAAATTCCTCTCGAAGTGTGAAATCAGTCAAGATTCAAGATTGAGATAAGGGCTCACCAGAGCGAGCCACATGGTTTCCACATCGTCCTCGATGAGGTCGAACGTCCTGCGATCCTTTTTCAGCCCCACAAGCCGGCAAACGTGTCCGACCTCCATCATCAGCACACCGAGCCGGCTGGCGATCTTGTCTTCAAGTGCCGGGTTCACATGCTGCAGCCATGCGGCGTAGAGGGCGATGATCTGGTCGTCATATTCGTTCTGGATCGGCCTGAGGTCGGCGTTGCCTGAAATGGCCTCGATCACCGGCATCAGGGTGGCGTTTTCCAGGTAGAGCCTGGACGTGTCGGTGAAGAGCCTGCGCACTTCGCGCCGAAACTCTTCACGGTTGGTGGGCGGGGCGACCTTGATACGTCTGGCGATCACCTCGGGAAAGGATGACAGCCAGCGCCGGGCGAGGTCCAGAAGAATGGCTTCCTTGTTGGGAAAGTATTGGTAGATCGAACCAACCGACAAGCCTGCGCGCTGCGCAATGGCGAGCGTCGTCGGCGTCTTGGTTCCTTGCTCGCGCGTCAAGACCAGCGCTGCGTCGAGAATCCGGTCGACTACCTTGCTGGAGCGTTGTTGCCGCGGCTGTTTGCGCGGTTCGAGCGCTATCCTGGTTTTGCGATCGAGACTGCGCTTCACGGCTTGATGTCCTCGTTCTCCGCCCGGTCTCAACATGGTGGGAGCTTGCTGTCCACAATACATTCCAGATTCGGTATGTTGACAAACGCGAATAATCAGTCGCATTCTTTATCCACGCTGCCTCTTGGGATGACAAGGGGAATTTCCAAGACAGCGCGCTGGCATTCTTTTTCGTCCCATGGCGCCGCTCCGGTGGAGTGGCAGGTCGTTGGACATGAGGGGTTGTCGGTCCCAGTCAGTCGTCAAAAGCGCGGAGTCGCGATGTCTGTCACAGGTGCGGGTCACAATGCGGATCTGATCGTCATCAACGGTCGTGTACGGACCATGGACGACGACAATCCCGCCGCCGAGGCCGTCGCCGTCAAGGACGGCGCCATCATCGCCATCGGCAGCCGCGCCTCCATCGAAGAGTTCAAGGGACCGGCCACCAAGGTGATCGACGCCAAGGGCGGTTCTGTCGTGCCGGGTTTCATCGAAGCCCATATGCATTTGTTTTCGGGCGGGGCTGAACTTGCCCACCTTCAACTCACCGGTATTCAGGGCTTCGAGGCGCTGCAGAAGGCGATCCGCGACTATGCGCCGACCCGGCCCGACGCGACGATGCTGGTCGGCCAAGGCGTCGACTACACCGTGCTCGGCAGCGAGCGCGTGACGCGCCATCACCTCGACGCCATTTTGCCCGATCGCCCGTTCTGCATGGCGGCGCCCGACCATCACACCATGTGGGCCAACACCAAGGCGCTGGAAATGGCCGGCATCCTGCAGGGGCGCACGCTCGGCCCTGGCAATGAGATCGTCATGGGTGACGATGGACTGGCCGCCGGCGAATTGCGCGAAGGCGAGGCCTTTGGTCCGGTGCTCGATCTTGCCGGCGAAGGCCGGGTTCGGCTGGGCCTGTCGACCGGCGGCGAGCCGGACCCGATGCCGACGGCGGCGGAGCGGGACGCCGACCGCGACATCATGCGGCGCGGGCTCGCCTGGTGCGCCCGCCACGGCATCACCTCGATCCAGAACATGGACGGCAATCTCTATCAGCTTGAGCTGCTGGCCGAGATCGACGCCGAGGAAGGCTTGCCCTGCCGCGTCAAGATCCCGTTCCACTACAAGAATTTCATGACGCTCGACATGCTCGACAAGGCATCCGATATGGCCGAACGCTACAACAGCGAATGGCTGTCGTCGGGCATGGTCAAGGTGTTCTACGACGGCGTTCTCGATTCCTGGACAGCTGTCATGGTCGAGCCCTATGCCGACCGCCCGGACTGGGTTGGCGAGCCGCTGTTCACGCCGCAACAATTCATCGATCTGGCCGTCGCGGTCGACAGACGCGGGTTGCAGATTGCCGTGCACTCGATCGGCGACGGCGCGGTGCGCGCGGTGCTCGACGGTTATGAGGCGGCGCAGAAGGCGAACGGCAAGCGCGACAGCCGTCACCGCGTCGAGCACATCGAGGTCACCACCATCGCTGATGTGCCGCGTTTCGCCGAACTCGGCGTCATTGCCTCCATGCAACCGCCGCATCCGCCCGGCGCAATGGATTTTCCGCTGGAGCCGACGGTATCGCGCATCGGGCCGGCGCGCTGGCCGCTGAGCTATGCCTGGCGGACCTTGAAGGATGCCGGCGCGCATGTCGTCTTCGCATCCGATTGGCCGGTGTCGCCGATCGATCCGATCCTGGGCATTCAGGCGGCAGTGTTGCGCAAACCGTGGGCAGAAAGCGACCCGGACCAGAGTTTCTCACTGCATGAAGCGATCGCCGGTTACACGATCGAGGGCGCCTACGCCGAATTCGCCGAGCACCGCAAGGGCACGCTGAAATCAGGCTACATGGCCGATCTGGTGGTTTTGTCGATGGATATCGAGAACACCGCCCCGGCCGACCTGCACAAGGTGCGGCCGGTGACGACGATTTGCGGCGGCAAGGTCACCTATCAGGCCTGACTATGGCATGGGGCTTGCAGGCCTTAATGACTGATTGAACTGTGACCCAATGCCGGGCTTGCCAACCCACCGGCCATGTGGTCACATCGAACAGGGGAAGAGCTCCGCCAGCAAGAGCGGGGTCAACAGTGAGGCGTAATCGTGCCGGACAAACCGGATCGGAATGCGATTGAAGTAGTAAACGTCAGCAAAATTTTCGGATCAGGTGAGGGGCAGGTAGCTGCCCTCGACACGGTCTCGGTATCTATCCGCGAGAACGAATTCTTCACGTTGCTGGGGCCATCCGGCTGCGGCAAGACGACGTTGCTCAGGCTGATCGCCGGCTTCGACTTTCCAACCGCCGGTGAAATCCTGCTCTACGGCCAGGACATCGCGCCGCTGCCGCCCTTCAAGCGGCCGGTCAACACCGTTTTCCAGTCCTATGCGCTGTTCCCGCACATGACGGTCGCCGACAATATCGGCTTTGGCCTGGAAATGCTGGGCAAGCCGAAGGCGGAGATCAAGGCGCGCGTCGCCGAGATGCTGAAGCTGGTCAAGATGGAGGCACTCGCGGGTCGTCGCACCAGCCAGATCTCCGGCGGCCAGCAGCAGCGCGTGGCTTTGGCCCGCGCTTTGGCGCCGCAGCCGAAGGTGCTTTTGCTCGATGAGCCGCTGTCGGCGCTTGACTACAAGCTGCGCAAGGAGATGCAGATCGAGTTGAAACGGCTGCAGCACGAGACCGGTATCACCTTCATCTTCGTCACCCACGACCAGGAAGAAGCGCTGACCATGTCAGACCGCATCGCGGTGATGTCATCGGGCAAGATCCTGCAGGTCGGTTCGCCCTGGGATATCTACGACAAGCCGGCGGAGCGCTTCGTCGCCGACTTCATCGGTGAAACCAACTTCCTCACCGCCGCCATCAGCGAGATGGCCAACGGCAAGGCGCGCGCCACGCTCAAATCCGGTGCGACCATCGAGGCGACCGTGGCCCAGGGTTTCCAGCCCAAATCCAACGCCACGGTGGTGGTTCGGCCCGAACACGCCAAGCTGACCAAGGCCAAGGGCGAACTGTCGGGGACGGTCGAAAACATCGTCTATTTCGGCACCGACACCCACATCCATGTTCATCTCGACAGCGGCGAACTCTTCACCGTACGCCAGCAGAACACGCGCAGCGCGGGCTGCGGTTTCGAGAAGGGCGACGCGGTCGGTATCCTCATCGGCAGCGATGCCGCTCAGGTCCTGAAGGACTGACGATGGCGACCGCGGAAGAAGTCGCCAAGGCAGCGGAGCGGCGCGATGTCCGTGACCGCTGGCTTTTGTCAGCGCCAGCGCTGCTGGTCATTTTCCTCGCCGCGACCGGCCCCTTGCTGATCGTGCTCGTCTACTCGTTCCTGACGCCAGGCTCCTATGGCGACGTGAAGTGGCAGTTCTCGCCGGAAGCCTGGACATCGGTGTTTCTGGAACGCGATATCTTCGACGACACGCTTTCGATCGCCGCCGCCCACGTCACCATCTTCCTGCGCTCGATCAAGCTCTCGGTGGTGACGACGATCGCCACTTTGGTGCTTGGTTTCCCGACCGCCTATTTCATGGCGACGCGGAGCGAAAAGACCCGCGATCTCTGGCTGTTCCTGATTACCATTCCGTTCTGGACCAACCTTTTGATCCGCACCTTCGCGGTGCTGCAGATCATCCGCAACGAAGGCATCGTCAACACGATCCTGCTCAAGCTCGGCATCATCTCGGCGCCCATCCAGATACTTTACACCGACACGGCGATCCTGATCGGCATGGCCTATGTCTACCTGCCGCTGATGGTGCTGCCGATCTATGCCAGCATGGAAAAGCTCGATTTCCGGTTGGTCGAGGCGGGGTACGACCTTTACGCGTCGCGCTTCCAGGTGCTGCGGCGGATCATCTTTCCGCTGGTCAAACCGGGCGTCATCGCCGGCTCCATACTGGTCTTCATTCCAGCACTTGGCGCCTATGTGACACCGAGCGTTCTTGGCGGCGGCAAGAACATGATGCTGTCCAACCTGATCGAATTGCAGTTCGGGCAGGGCCGCAACTGGCCACTCGGCTCGGCGCTGTCGATCGCCGTCATGATCATCGTCATGGTGGCGCTGCTTGCCTATGTGCGCAATGCCGGAAGATCGGGGGTGCGTCATGGCTAAGAACTTTTCCATCAAGCACCAGCCAGGATTCACCGCGATCGCCGCGACCTGCTTTATCGTGCTGTATCTGCCGATCATCGTGCTGGTCATCTATGCCTTCAACGCGGCGAGCTCGACCTCCGAATGGGGCGGCTTTTCGCTGAAATGGTTCCAGTCGGCATGGCAGAACACGCAGGTCGTCGATGCCACGCTGCGTTCCTTCCAGATTGGCTCCATCGCGGCGGTGCTCTCCACGATCTTTGCCACCATGGCGGCGCTCGCCACCACCCGCACCGCGTCCTATCCCGGCCTCACCTTCAAATATGCGGCGATCAACCAGCCGCTGATGGTGCCCGAGATCGTCACCGGCGTGGCGCTGCTGATCTTCTTCTCGCGCATCAAGATCTTCACCGGCTATTCCGGCATCGGCTATCTGGTCGCCGCGCACACGGCGTTCTGCATTCCCTTTGCCTATTTGCCGATCCGGGCGCGGCTTGAGAATATGGACCTGACGCTGGAGCGTGCCGCAGCCGACCTCTACGCGACGCCCTGGAAGGCTTTCCGGCGCATCACGCTGCCGCTTCTGTGGCCCGGCATCCTGGCCGGGCTGATGCTGGCCTTCGTCATCTCGCTCGACGACGTCGTCATCACCGAGTTCGTCAAATCAGGCGGCCAGGACACGCTGCCCACCTACATGCTCGGCCAGATCCGCCGCGGCATCACACCCGAGATCAACGCGATATCGACCGCCTTCCTGCTGCTTTCGGTCGCGATCGTCACGTTGTTTTTCTTCGTCAGCAGGAAACGAGACTGAACCGAAAAATGGGAGTTAAAACCATGAACTGGAAGACAACAGCAACCGCCATGGGGTTGGCGTTGCTCGCCTCGACGGGCCTGGCCCGCGCCGACGGCGTGCTCAACATCTACAATTGGGGCAACTACACCAGCCCCGATGTGATCAAGAAGTTCGAGGCCAAATACAACGTCAAGGTGACCATCACCGATTACGATTCCAACGACACCGCGCTGGCCAAGGTTCGCCAGGGTGGCACCGGCTTCGACATCGCGGTGCCGTCGCAGACCTACGTGCCGATCTGGATCAAGGAAGGCCTCATCCAGGAGACCGATCCTGGCAAGATGGAAAACTTCAAGAACGTGGCGCCGGAATGGGCCAATCCCGATTTCGATCCGGGTCGCAAATACAGTGTTCCATGGGCGTGGGGCACGATCGGCGTGGTCGTCAACACCGATGCCTACAAGGGGCCGGCCGATAGCTGGGGTATCATCTTCAACACGCCTGACGAACTCAAGGGCAAGGTCAATGTCGTTCCGGAGATGGGCGATGTGATGTTCGCCGCGATCAAGTATGTCGGTGGCCAGCAATGCACCGACGACAAGGCGGTGCTGAAGAAGGTGCGCGACCTGCTGGTGGCGGCCAAGCCGAACTGGATCGCGATGGAGTACAACACCATCGAGAAGATGGGCGCCGGCGACTTCAAGGCGACCAGCGACTGGAACGGCTCGGCGCTGCGCCAGCGGCTGGCCAACCCGGCCATCCACTACAACTATCCGAAAGAAGGCTTCGGCCTGTGGAGCGACAACGTCGTCGTTCTGAAGGAAGCCAAGAACGTCGAGAACGCCAAACTTTTCCAGAACTTCATCATGGATCCGGAAAACGCGGCAGGTCTCTCGGCCTTCCACCGCTACGCCAATGGCATCACCGGTTCGGACAAGTACATGCCTGCCGACATGAAGGACGCGCCGGAAGTCATAATTCCGGCCGCGGACAAGCCCCTTGGCGAGCTGCAGCAGATGTGCTCGCCGGAAACCCAGGAACTTTACACCAAGATCTGGACCGAGTTGCAGAAGTAAACTTGGTTCGACGGACCCGGCGGCACACGCCGCCGGGTCCGTTTTTATGTTCAAGGGACTCGGCCGTCATGGACTCCTATCGCAATTCCGATCCGCGGCCGCCGATCATGCAGGGCTCGCCGCCCGCCATGGTACCGCCGAAGCTCGACTGGGACCGGCCGCCGTGGAACCGCTGGGCGTTCCAGCACATCCGTGAAATTCTGCCGACCGCCGAAGTCTGGCGCGGCAATGGCCATCGCCACCGGTTCGAGCGCGCCGAGGCCGATCTCGACGGGCTGCAGGTCGAGGACAGCGAGGGCATGCCGACAACGCTCGCCGGCCTGCTCGACGAGACCTATACGGACGGCTTTCTGGTGCTCAAGGACGGCAAGGTTGCCTATGAGCGCTACTTCAACGGCATGGATGAGCGCACGCTGCACCTGTCGCAGTCGATGGCGAAGTCCCTTACCGGTTCGGTGTTCGGCATACTGGTTGGGCGCGGCCTGATCGGTCCGGCCAGACCGGTAACCGACTACCTGCCGGAGCTCGGCGTCACCGGCTGGGCCGGCGCCAGTGTGCAGCATGTGCTGGACATGACCAGCGGCGTCCGCTTCTCCGAGGAGTACACCGACCGCTATTCGGACATTGGCCAGGTCGATGTCGCCACCGGCTGGAAGCCGGTGCCGCCGGGCAGCGATCCGGCCTTTCGCTGGCCCTCGCACATGTTCGAGCTGATCCTGGGCTTGAAGGAAACGATCCGCCCGCACGGGGCTCAATTCGAATACCGCTCGATCGAGACCGACGTGCTTGCCTTCATCATGGAACGGGTGACGGGCAAACGGCTTCCGCAGCTGGTTTCGGAAGAACTCTGGCAAAAGCTCGGCGCTGATGAAAGCGCCTGCTTCACGGTCGACAGCGCCGGCTATGCGGTGGCCGATGGCGGCTTCAACGCGACGCTGCGCGACTATGGCCGCTTCGGCCAGCTGATCCTCGACAATGGTGGCGGCGTCGTGCCGGCCGGCTGGGTCGAGGCGACGCGCAACGGCAGGCATGGGCCGGACTTCAGCCCCAGCCTGCCGGAGGGCAGCTATCGCAACCAGTTCTGGATCGAGGACCCGCGCTCGCGCGCACTGATGTGCCGCGGCGTGTTCGGTCAGATGATCCATATCGACTGGAACACCGGAATGGTCGTGGTGAAGCTTTCGACTTGGCCGGATTTCGCCAATGGTGCCTATTCCATAGCGACGCTGAAGGCCCTGCACGCTATCGCCACGGCACTTCGCTGAGCCCCACAAAGAAGAAACGACCCGGAAGGAAACGCCATGACCGGCAAGACCGTGTTCGAGACCCGCTATGGCTTCCGGCGCAACCAGGTGGTGCTCGCCAACTGGCGCGAGAACCCGTTCAACCGGTGGTCGTTCCAGAATCTCGGCGAACTGGTGCCGACCGCCCGCGTGGCGGCGGCGTCGGGGGTTGTCGAAACCCCCGTGCGCGATATGGGCGGCCTACTCGGCGAAAAGGTCGTGATCGCCGGCACACCGGAGACGGTGGCTGAATTTCTCGCACGTTCGAGCACCGACGCACTGACGGTGATGAAAGGCGGCAAGATCGTCGGCGACTGGTTCGCCCCGCATATGGATTTCGGCGCCCGCCACATCATCTTCTCGATCAGCAAGTCGGTGACAGCCATCATCGCCGGCATATTGCAAGGCGAGGGGGTGTTCGACCCGGAAGCGCCGGTGACGGCCTACATCCCTGAAGCCGCCGGCTCTGCCTATGGCGATGCGAGCGTGCGGCATGTGCTCGACATGAGCGTCAGCCTCGATTTCGAGGAAGCCTATCTTGATCCGGAGAGCGCTTTCGCCCGCTATCGTCGCGCCACGCTGTGGAATCCGGGCGGCGGCACGGAGAGCCTGCGCGAATTCATCCTGACCCTGCAACGCCTTGCAGAGCCGCATGGCCAGACCTTCCGCTACCGCTCGCCGAATTCCGACCTGCTCGGCCTGCTGCTCGAGCGTGCGTCGGGCCAGCGGTTCACCGACCTGATGCGCGAGAAGCTGTGGCTGCCGCTCGGCGCTGTCAGCGAAGCCTCGATCGGCGTCGACATGGAGGGCACGGCGCGCACTGCCGGCGGCATTTCGGTGACGCCGCGCGACCTGGCGCGTGTCGGCGAGATGATGCGGCAAGGCGGGGTGGCCAATGGCCGCCGCATCGTGCCCGAGGTGTGGGTACGCGACACGACCAGCACTGGCGGCAGTGCAGACGCCTGGCAGCGCGGCGCGATGCTGCCACTGTTTCCCAAAGGCCGTTACCGCAACAAATGGTACCAGACTGGACACGAGAACGGCGCCTATTGCGGCATCGGCATCCATGGTCAGTGGCTGTATGTCGATCCCAGGACCGAAGTGGTGATCGCCAAGATGTCGTCGCAGCCGGAGCCGGTCGACGATCCGCTCGATGTCGAGATCGTCGCCTTCTTCGAGGCGCTGAGCCGCATGGTCTAGACTGGGCCCGAGCCGCCACATTAGCGCACGCTTTCCTGTGGACCCGCCGGGCTGATCAAAGCGCGGCGGTTGGCGGGCCGGACGTCTGCGCCTATGGTCGCCGCTCTTTTCGATGAGAGCAGGAACGACATGGCATCCGACATCAAGCGCATCGCAGCCATCATCGCGGCCGAGATCAACGCGCGGCCAGAACAGGCGGCCGCGGCGATCGGGCTGCTGGACGAGGGCGCGACAGTGCCGTTCGTGGCGCGCTACCGCAAGGAAGTCACCGGCGGGCTGGACGACACGCAATTGCGCGATCTTGCCGAACGGCTTGCCTATCTGCGCGAGCTCGACGCGCGCCGCGACACCATCCTTGGCTCGATCCGCGACCAGGGCAAGCTGACCGAGGAGCTTGAAGGCAAGATCGTCGCCGCCACCACCAAGGCTGAGCTGGAAGATATCTACCTGCCCTACAAGCCCAAGCGCCGGACCAAGGCGGAGATCGCCAGGGAACGCGGGCTGGGGCCGCTGGCCGAAGCCATCTTGGCGAACCGCTCATTGGTGCCTGCCGAACTGGCGCTGGCCTATGTCAGCGAAGAGGTGGCCGATACCAAGGCGGCGCTCGAAGGGGCGCGCGACATCCTGTCGGAACAATTCGCCGAAAATGCCGATCTGGTCGGCAAATTGCGCAGCTACATGAAGGAGCGCGCCTTCATGCGGGCCAGGGTGGTCGACGGCAAGCAGGAGGCCGGCGCGAAGTTCTCCGATTATTTCCACCATGTCGAGCGCTGGACAAATGTGCCGAGCCACCGCGCGCTGGCGATGCTGCGCGGCCGCAACGAGGAAGTGCTGTCGCTCGACATCGAGGTCGATGCCGATGACACCTCGCCGGTGAAACCGGTCGAGAGGATGATCGCCAATGCCTATGCCATCGGCGGCAGCCTGCCGGGTGACAGATGGCTGATGGAGGTGGCGGGCTGGACCTGGCGCATAAAACTGTCGCTGCACCTGACACTCGATTTGATGCGCGACCTGCGCGAGCGGGCCGAGGAAGAGGCGATCCATGTCTTCGCCCGCAATTTGAAGGATTTACTGCTGGCGGCGCCCGCCGGTTCGCGCGCGACGATGGGGCTCGACCCCGGCATCCGCACCGGCGTCAAGGTGGCGGTGGTCGACGGCACCGGCAAGGTGCTGACAACAACGACGGTCTATCCATTTCCGCCCAGGAACGATGTGCGTGGCACGCAGGCGGAACTCGCCAAGCTCATCCGCCTGCACAAGGTCGAGCTGATTTCGATCGGCAACGGCACTGGTAGCCGCGAGACGGAAAGGCTGGTCGCCGACATGCTGTCCGACATGCCGGCGGATGGTGGGCCGAAGCCGCTGAAGGTGATCGTCAGCGAGGCCGGCGCCTCGGTCTATTCGGCATCGGCGACGGCGGCGGCGGAATTCCCTGGCCTCGACGTGTCGTTGCGCGGCGCTGTGTCGATTGCCCGGCGGCTGCAGGATCCGCTGGCCGAATTGGTCAAGATCGAACCCAAATCGATCGGCGTCGGCCAGTACCAGCATGATGTCGACCAGTACCGTCTCGGCCGCTCGCTGGAAGCGGTGGTGGAAGACGCGGTCAACGCCGTTGGCGTCGATCTCAACACCGCCTCGGCGCCGCTG
Organism: Mesorhizobium sp. M1066; assembly: GCF_040318635.1. Lineage (NCBI taxonomy): Bacteria > Pseudomonadati > Pseudomonadota > Alphaproteobacteria > Hyphomicrobiales > Phyllobacteriaceae > Mesorhizobium > Mesorhizobium sp. M1066. The sequence goes on along the minus strand of NZ_JAMYMR010000019.1, from coordinate 3,263 downwards.
CTGGCGCGCGTTTCAGGTCTCGGCGCGTCTCTGGCCGACGCGATCGTCGCGCATCGCGATGCGACCGGCCCCTTCGCCAGCCGCAAAGACCTGCTCAAGGTGCCGCGGCTCGGACCTCGCGCATTCGAACAATCCGCCGGCTTCCTGCGCATTGCCAATGGCAGCGAGCCGCTCGATGCCTCGTCGGTGCATCCCGAAGCCTATGGCGTGGCCAAGAAGATCGTCGCTGCCTGCGGGCGCGATGTCCGCTCGCTGATGGGCGACAGTGCCGCGCTGAAGGCACTCGACCCGCGCGTCTTCGTCGACGAGCGTTTCGGCCTGCCTACGGTGCGCGACATCCTGGCGGAGCTGGAAAAGCCCGGCCGCGACCCGCGCCCCGGTTTCAAGACGGCGACCTTCGCCGACGGCATCGACGACATCAAGGATCTGAAGCCCGGCATGCTGCTTGAAGGCACGGTCACCAATGTGGCCGCCTTCGGCGCCTTTGTCGATATCGGAGTGCATCAGGACGGGCTGGTGCATGTCTCGCAACTGGCCGACCGGTTCATCAAGGACGCGCATGAGGTGGTCAAGGCCGGCGACGTGGTCAAGGTGCGGGTCGTCGACGTCGACATCAAGCGCAAGCGCATCGCGCTATCCATGCGCAAGGATGGTGGCGAAGGCGGCGCGTCGAAAGGTGGGCCGCGCGATACCGGAGGCGGCAGGCCGGCACCGCGTTCGCCGACGCCGCAGCAACGTCAGCCGGAGCGGCCGGCACAGCAAGGCGCATTCGGTGCTGCGCTGGCCGATGCGCTGAAGCGAAAGTAGCTACCACGCCAGAACGGCCGGCTCTTTCTCGACCCGGCCCAGCAGCCAGTCGCGAAAACTGGCGACCGGCGGATGGCCGCGCTTGTCGTGTGGGATGACGAGATAGTAGGCGCTGCGGCTTTGCATGGGCTGGCCTGGCGCCGGCACCAACTGGCCGCGCTGCAATTCGCCTGCAATGAGGATCAGCGGCAGCAGCGCCACGCCGAGCCCCGCCATGCAGGCCTGGGCGGCGGTGCCGAACTGCTCGAACTGCATGCCGGGCCCGGTCGGCGCGCTCAGGCCCTGACGCTCGAACCATTCGGTCCAGGCGCCAGGACGCGTCGCCATATGCAGCAGCGGCAGGCGGCCGATATCGGCCGGGGAGGCGATGGCGCGGCCGGCGAGGAATTCGGGCGACACGACCGGCGCCACGGTTTCGCGCACCAGCAGTGTGGAGTCGGCCTCAGGCCAGTCCGGCAGGCCATAGTGGATGGCGGCATCCAGCCTCTCCCTGGCGAAGTCGAAGCGACCGACGCGGGTGACGAAATTGATGGTGATATCGGGATTGTTTTCGACGAAATCGGGGATCATCGGCATCAGCCAGCGCGTGCCGAAGGTCGGCAATATGGCAAGGTTCAGGATGCCGCTATGCCGATTGCTCATCAATCCAAGGGCTGCGTCACGCAACTGGCCAAGTGCTGAACGCACCGCCTCGGCGTAGATTTCGCCCGATGTCGACAGCCTGACATTGCGGCTGTCGCGTTCGAACAGCCGGCGGCCGAATTGATCTTCAAGCGATCTGATCTGCCGGCTGACCGCGCCTTGGGTCAGATCGAGCTCCTGGGCGGCAGCGGTGAAACTGCCCAGCCGGGCCACAGCCTCGAAGGCGGCAAGGGCGCTTATGTTGGGCAAAAGGCGGCGCTGGACACTCATGATCCATTCCTAACGCTCATTGATCGGTGAATCAATTTCGTTTGATTTTTTCGAGGCGCAGGCCGATAGAACGGGCCAAGATTTTGCTTCATGCATGCCGTCATTTTGAGCGAGATGCATTGTTTGGGAGAAACGCGATGGCCGCCGACAAGAACGCATTCGTCTGGGAAGATCCGTTCCTGATCGAGGGCCAGCTTTCGGAAGACGAGCGCATGGTGCGCGACGGTGCGGCGGCCTTCGCCGCCGACAGACTGGCGCCGCGGATCGAGGACGCCTACCTCAACGAGACATTCGACACCGCGATCTTTCGCGAAATGGGCGAGGCCGGCCTGCTCGGCATCAACATCCCCGAGGAATTCGGCGGGCTTGGCGCGAACTACGTCACCTATGGGCTGGTCGCGCGGGAAGTCGAACGTGTTGACTCGGGTTATCGCTCGATGATGTCAGTGCAGTCGTCGCTGGTGATGTATCCGATCTACGCCTATGGCTCGGACGAACAGCGCAAGAAGTACCTGTCCAAGCTTGCCAGCGGCGAGTGGATCGGCTGTTTCGGCCTGACCGAGCCGGATGCCGGCTCCGACCCGGGCGGCATGAAGACACGCGCCGAGAGGACAGCCAACGGCTACAAGCTGTCCGGTTCGAAGATGTGGATTTCCAACGCGCCCGTCGCCGATGTGTTCGTCGTCTGGGCGAAGCTGAAGGGCGAGAACGGCAAGGACGAGATCCGTGGCTTCGTGCTGGAAAAGGGCATGAAAGGGCTTTCGGCGCCGAAGATCGGCGGCAAGCTTTCGCTGCGGGCGTCGATCACCGGCGAAGTGGTGATGGAAGGCGTCGAAGTCGGCGAAGATGCGCTGCTGCCCAACGCAAAAGGCCTCGGCGGACCGTTCGGATGCCTCAACCGGGCTCGCTTCGGCATTTCCTGGGGCTCGATGGGCGCCGCCGAGGATTGCTGGCACCGCGCCCGCCAATACGGTCTCGACCGCAGGCAGTTCGGCAAGCCGCTGGCCGGAACGCAGCTTTACCAGAAGAAGCTGGCGGATATGCAGACCGAGATCGCGCTTGGGCTGCAGGCGTCCTTGCGCGTCGGGCGGTTGCTGGATGAAGGCAAGATGGCGCCGGAAATGATCTCGATCGTCAAGCGCAACAATTGCGGCAAGGCTCTCGATATCGCGCGCCAGGCCCGCGACATGCATGGCGGCAACGGCATCCAGATCGGCTACCACGTCATGCGCCACGCGCAGAACCTGGAGACCGTCAACACCTATGAAGGCACGCACGACGTGCACGCGCTGATCCTGGGACGGGCACAGACGGGGATGCAGGCGTTTTTCTAAGCCAAGCAGTGCCATGCAGGTAATGTGTGCGTCTGAATGGATAGCTGATCGCGTTACCAAAGCCGCGCGATTGAGGACCGACTTCCCCCACTCCGTCTCGGCTTCGCCGAGCCACCTCTCCCCCCTGTTTGGACCGGAGACATCGCGAACAGGTGTGCGAGGACATCGCGAACAGTTTTGTCACTTATCGTCTGCAGAGGTTGAGGTCGA
>NZ_JAMYMR010000018.1:0-120580 GCF_040318635.1 Mesorhizobium sp. M1066 | reverse complement strand
TCGCCGTCGCAAGGAAGCTCCTCGTCGTCCTAAACGCCATCATCCGTGATAAAAAAGCTTTCGCATGAACACAGTTGCCATGCCGTGACCTAGGGGCGATGCTACGGTGCAGAATTATCGCTCTGATAAAGGTCGCATATCCTCGACCCCTGCATTTGTCTCGAAAGTAACGGCATGGATCCTAGGGTCTACGCTCCGCTCCGCGGAGCTCCGCCCTAGGATGACGACATCGGAGACTAAAGCGGCACCACTTTGCCGTCGGCCAGGGTGACGCGCCGGTCCATGCGCGATGCCAGTTCGTGATTGTGTGTGGCGATCAGCGCTGCGAGGCCCGACTGCTTGACCAGCGCCGCCAGCGCCTCGAACACATAGGAGGCGGTGACCGGATCGAGATTGCCGGTCGGCTCGTCGGCCAGCAGCACCAGCGGCGCATTGGCGACCGCACGCGCAATGGCGACGCGCTGCTGCTCGCCGCCTGAGAGCTCGGACGGCCGGTGCGAGGCGCGCTTGCCGATCTGCATATAGTCGAGCAGCTGTGCCGCGCGCTCGGCCGCGTCCTTGCGGCTCAGCCCTTTGATGAGCTGCGGCATCATGATGTTTTCCAGCGCCGAGAATTCCGGCAGCAGATGATGGAACTGGTAGACGAAGCCGACATCGTTGCGGCGGATCGCCGTGCGCTCGTCGTCGGAAAGCCGCCCGCAGGCACGGCCGGCCAGGATGACGTCGCCGGCGTCGGGACGCTCCAGCAGGCCGGCAGTGTGCAGCAGCGTCGACTTGCCGGTGCCCGACGGCGCCACCAGCGCCACCATCTCGCCGCGCTTCAGCGAGAAGTCCGCACCGTTCAGGATGGTGAGCTTGCGCGGCCCTTGGACGTAGTGCCGCTCGACGCTCTTCAGCTCGATAATGACCTCGGCCACTATTCGTACCTCAAGGCTTCGACCGGATCGAGACGCGCGGCGCGCCATGCCGGGAACACCGTTGCCAGGAAGGACAGGCCGAGCGCCATCAGGACGACATAGGTCGTCTCGCGCGGATCCATCTTCGCCGGCAGCTGGCTGAGGAAATAGAGCTCCGGGTTGAACAGCACCTTGCCGGTCATCCATGAGAAGAACTGGCGGATGGATTCGATGTTGGTGCAGATCAGAACGCCGAGCAGCACGCCGGCAAGCGTGCCGGTCACGCCGATCGCCGCACCCGTCATCAGGAAGATGCGCAGGATGGCGCCGCGCGACGCCCCCATGGTGCGCAGGATGGCGATGTCGTGCCCCTTGTCCTTCACCAGCATGATCAAGCCGGAGATGATGTTCAGCGCCGCCACCAGCACGATCAGCGTCAGGATCATGAACATGACATTGCGTTCGACCTGCAGGGCGGAGAAGAAGGTCTCGTTGCGCTGTCGCCAGTCGACCATGTCGATCGGCCGCTGCGCCGCCGCCTCCACCTTCGGTTTCAGCGCATCGACATCGTCGGGATTGTCGACATAGATCTCGATCGTCTGCGCCCGCCCGTCCATGTTGAAATAAAGCTGCGCTTCCGAGAACGGCATGTAGACGATGGACGTGTCATATTCGGACATGCCGACTTCGAAGATCGCCGCGATCTTGTAGCCCTTCATGCGCGGCGTCGTGCCAATCGGCGTCACGTCGCCGTCGGGCGAAATCAAGGTGATGGTATCGCCAAGCGTCAGGCCGAGATTCTCGGCCATGCGCTTGCCGATGGCTACGCCCTCGCCGGAGTCGAAATCGGCGATCGAACCCTGCTTGATGTTGCCGGCAACGATGGCGATCTTGCTCAGATCCTCACCGCGTATGCCGCGCACCAGCGCTCCGGTTCCGCCGCCGACATTGCCTTGCGCAAGCACCTGGCCATCGATCAGCGGGATGGCGTATTTGACGCCTGCTACACCGTTGATGCGGCTGGCGACCTGCGCGTAGTCCTCCAGGGGCGAATCGAGCGGCTGCACAATCAGATGGCCATTGACGCCGAGGATGCGCGTCAACAGCTCCGCTCTAAAACCGTTCATCACCGCCATGACCACGATCAGGGTGGCGACGCCCAGCATGATGCCGAGGAACGAGATCGAGGCGATCACCGAGATCACCGTCTCCTTGCGCCGCGAACGCAGATAGCGCCAGGCGACCATGCGCTCGAAGATGGAAAAGGGTCCGGCGCCGACCGATCTTGCCGCCACCGCCTCGCTCATGCGGCGACACCGAAGCGCTTTTTCGCGTCCGCGATCGGCAGCGTCTCGCGCTCGCCGGTCTTGCGATTCTTGATCTCGATCTCGCCGGCGGCGACACCACGCGGCCCGACGATCACTTGCCAGGGCAGGCCGATCAGGTCGGCGGTGGCGAATTTGCCGCCCGGCCGCTGGTCGGTGTCGTCGTAAAGCACGTCCTTGCCGGCGGCGACGAAAGCGGCATGCAGTTCGTCGCAGACGCGGTCGCACTCGGCGTCACCCGCCTTCATGTTGATCAGCCCGATGTCGAACGGCGCCACCGCCTCCGGCCAGATGATGCCGTTGTCGTCATGGCTGGCTTCGATGATCGCCGCGACCAGCCGCGACGGACCGATGCCGTAGGAGCCGCCGGAGACGAAATGATCCTTGCCGTCGGGTCCGGTGACCTTGGCGCCCATGGGCTTCGAATATTTGTCGCCGAAATGGAAGATGTGGCCGACCTCGATGCCGCGCGCCGAGACCTTGTCGCTCTCGCCGATCCTCTCCCACGCCGCCTCGTCATGCATCTCGTCGGTGGCCGCGTAGGGCGTCGTCCATGTCTTGACGATGTCGGCGATCTCGGCGTCGTTGGCAAAGTCGGTGTTGGCGCCGGGCACATCGAGCGAAAGATAGTCGCGGTGGCAGTAGACCTGGCTTTCGCCGGTGTCGGCCAGGATGATGAATTCATGGCTGAGATCGCCGCCGATCGGCCCGGTATCGGCCCGCATCGGTATGGCCTGCAGCCCCATGCGCGTAAAAGTCCGGAGATAGGACACGAACATCCTGTTGTAGGCCGCCCTGGCGCCCTCGAAGTCGAGGTCGAAGGAATAGGCGTCCTTCATCAGGAATTCGCGCGAACGCATGACGCCGAAGCGCGGCCGCACTTCGTCGCGGAACTTCCACTGGATGTGGTAGAGATTGAGCGGCAGGTCCTTGTAGGACTTCACATAGGCGCGGACGATCTCGGTGACCACTTCCTCATTGGTCGGGCCGTAGAGCATGTCGCGGTCCTGCCGGTCCTTGATGCGCAGCATCTCCTTGCCGTAGTCGTCATAGCGGCCGCTTTCGCGCCACAGATCGGCCGACTGGATGGTCGGCATCAGGATTTCCAGCGCACCGGCGCGATTCTGCTCCTCACGGATGATGCGGCAGACCTTGTCCAGCACCCGCTTGCCGAGTGGCAGCCACGAGAAACTGCCCTGCCCCTGCTGGCGGATCATGCCGGCGCGCAGCATCAGCCGGTGCGAGACGATCTCGGCCTCGCGCGGGTTTTCTTTGAGGATAGGCAGGAAATAGCGCGACAAACGCATGGACTGGTCCGTGAGTGAGGAGGGTCGCGTCAGAATCGGCGCGACTTTGGCTTGCTTGACCCGGCTTCATAGCCATTTCAAGGCGGAATGGGAACCCGGACGCTGCGGCCCGAAAAGCGGCAATCGATTTTCAAAAAGCACGGGATAGCCGGGATCAGAAGCGTCGCACCGTCCTTCGCCCGCCCAGAAGACCCACGGCGCCGCAAGGCCTCCCGGTCACCGCGCGCGTCTTGATGACCGTTCGCCAAGCAACGCCTGCCACACTATTGTGCAGTGCAGCACGAGAATGCCCGTTTCAAGGCAAAATTCTTCGTGACATTGTCATTCGCCTTAGGCTAATGTACCTCGATAACCGAGAGGGTAGAAAAAAATCTGCTCTCCTACGCGGTCAAAGTCTTGGGAGGATGCGATCTAGGCGCGGTTACTCGCTGCCGCCGGAAACCGGAAACAGATCGGACGCGTTTAAATTGCAAGGCCTCGTGCCTTGCATTTTTTTTGTGCAATCATCTGCTTAGCGCAATGCGTTGCCAAACCACCTTACCTAGCGTCAGCGCTAGTCCGGCCGCAAAACGACACAGCATTCCTGTCTGGAACCAAGCTGTTCCGACGGATGAAAACGTCTTTGCCGAACAAATCTTCTTGGGCCGGGACCGGCTATTTGGCTGGGGTTTGGCTGAATTCCGGCACGATGTGCGGGATGTCGTTGAGGCTGTATCCCAGCCCATGCGTCAGGCCATAGAAAATGCCCATCAGGATCGCGGTGGCGACGGTGGTGCGGATCACGGCGCGCAGCATGTGAGGTCCGCGCGGCGCGCTCGGAACCGTGCCAAGCGTCACGTCACGATCGTCGTCCTGCGTCCTCACGCTGAACGGCAGCACAGCGAACAGCACCACCCACCAGGTCGCGAAAAACAGGGCGGTGAACGAAACCCAGCTCATGATTGCTCCAGTTCGATCAGCGTTCCGAAAAAATCCTTCGGATGCAGGAACAGGACCGGCTTGCCGTGCGCGCCGATCTTCGGGTTGCCGTCGCCCAGCACGCGGGCGCCGGCGGCCTTGAGCTGATCGCGCGCGGCCAGGATGTCATCGACCTCATAGCAAAGGTGATGCATGCCGCCGGAAGAGTTCTTCTCCAGGAAGGCGGCGATCGGCGACCCCTCGCCCAAAGGCTCCAGAAGTTCGACCTTGGTGTTGCCGACATTGACGAACACCACCGTCACGCCATGCTCCGGCAGCGCCTGCGGCGCGGTCACTTCGGCACCCAGCGTGTTGCGATAAGCGGCGACGGCGGCCGCCAGGTCCGGCACGGCAAGCGCGACATGGTTCAGACGTCCGAGCATTGGCACTCCCAGCTAAGGGAGTAGGGGAATAAGGGAGTAGGGGAAGACAGATATATCAGCTGCTTGCTCTTCCTACTCCCCTATTCCCCTACTCCCTTTCGTCACCTTGTAACGAATACAGTCACCAGCGGCTTCTTGCCCCAGGCTTCGTTGGCGGCGCCGCGCACGGCGCGCCGCACTGCTTCCTGCACCAGGTCGAGGTCTTTTCGGCGCTGACGGGGGATCGAGTCCACCGCGCCGATTGCCGCATCGATCATCAGATCTTCCAGCGACTCGCCACGGCCATCGGCCTCGGCGACACCGATGGCGACCAGGTCGGGATCGCCGGCAAGCTCATATTTGTCGTCGAGCACGACATTGACCGCGACATGGCCGGCAAAGGACAGCTTGCGCCGGTCACGGATGCCCATCGCCTGATCGGTGCCGATCAGTCTGCCATCCTTGTAGATACGGCCGAACGGCACCTGATCCATGATGGTGGCTGGGCCGGGAGCAAGCCTGAGCATGTCGCCGTCGCGCACCTGCGCCACCTGGCCGATGCCCGATGTCGACATCAGCGAGCCCTGCGCCACCAGATGTGCCGCCTCGCCATGCACGGGAACGCCGATCTGCGGGCGTACCCATTCATACATCTTGCGCAATTCGCTGCGCCGCGGATGGCCGGAGACATGCACCAGTGCATCGCCGTCCTCTATGATCTTGACGCCGAGGTCGATGAGACGATTCTTGATCTCGAGGATCGCCTTCTCGTTGCCGGGAATGGTACGCGAGGAAAACACCACCGTGTCGCCTGCCGTCAGTGACACCGACTTCATCTCTTCGCGCGACAGCTTGGCCAGTGCGGCCAGCGGCTCGCCCTGGCTGCCGGTGCAGATGATGACCAGGTTTTCGCGCGGGATGAAACCAAAATCCTCCTCGGCGATGAACTCCGGCAGACCGTCCATGTAGCCGAGTTCGCCGGCCACATCGATGACCCGCTTCAGCGAACGGCCAAGCACCAGGCACTGGCGTCCGGCATCGCGCGCCGCCTTGGCAATGGAGACGATGCGTCCGACATTGGAGGAGAATGTGGTGACGGCGACACGGCCCTTGGCAGTCTGGATGACGCCCTTGAGGCCCTCGCCCACAGCCACTTCCGAAGGCGACTCACCTTCGCGCAGCGCATTGGTCGAATCGCAGATCAGCGCCAGAACGCCCTTGTCGCCATAGGCCCGGAAACGCGCCTCGTCGGTCTTCGGCCCGATCGTCGGCTCCGGATCGATCTTCCAGTCACCGGTATGGATGACGGTGCCGGCCGGTGAGGTAATCGCCAGCGACATCGGCTCGGGAATCGAGTGCGCGACCGGAATGGCTTCGATCTCGAACGGGCCGACGGTGAATTTCTCGCCCGCCCGATAGATCGTGACCGGTATTTTCGGCGCGCCCTGCTCGCCTTGCCGCTTGGCTTCCAGCAGGCCGGCGCTGAACGGCGTCATCCAGACCGGCGCCTTCAGCTTCGGCCATGTGTCGAGCAGAGCGCCGTAATGGTCTTCATGCGCATGCGTGATGATGATGCCGCGCAGATTGGCGAGGTTCTCCTCGATGAAGCGCGTGTCGGGCAACACCAGGTCGACGCCCGGCAGGCTGGCATCGGGGAAGGTCACCCCGACATCGATGACGATCCATTCGCGCGCATTGGGCGGCCCGTAGCCGTAAAGAGCGAAGTTCATGCCGATCTCGCCGACGCCGCCGAGCGGCACGAAGACGAGTTCGGCGGTTTCCGCTTTCGCCATGATTTTTCCCTTCCTGGCCCTCAGGCCAAGCCTAAAAAGCAATTCCGGGAAAAGTCTGTAACGGTTTTCCCACCGGAGTTGCGCAAAAACAAACAGTTAGAACCGTTCATGAACGGCCCTATGCCCTGGCCGAAGCGACCGCGCCGAAATGCACATCGCCGGCGGCGATCGTCCGAACCGAACCTTCATCGTCGCGGATCACGAAACGGCAGTCCTCGTCAATGGTTTCAAACACCCCACGCACCACATTACCGTCAATTCTGACAGCAACCTCGCCGCCAAGCCCCGCAGCACGATCAAGCCACCGTCGCCTGACGGCGGCAAGTCCGCGCCCCTCGTCCCACAATCGGGCATTCTCGCTCCAGGCATCCGACAGCGCCAGGAACAGTGTTTCCGCATCGCATGCCGCGCCCAGCGCGCTGAGTGATGTTGCGGGATAGGGCAAATCCTCGGGGTATGCCACCACATTGACGCCGATTCCGACCGCCACCGCAAAACGGCCGCCTTCCAGAATTGCCGATTCCAGCAGGATGCCGGCCAGCTTGGCGCCGGAGGCAAGCACGTCGTTCGGCCATTTCAGTTCGAAACGGTTCTTTCCTTCGCTGCCACCGTCGAGGCCGATGGCGATCCGGCCTTTCGGCACCACGGCGTCGAGCGCATCGGCCAGCGCCAGTCCGGCGACGAAGCCCAGCGTCGCGGCAAGGCGAAGCTCTGCCTTGGTGATGACCAGCAGCGTCGCCGCGAGGTTGCCTTCTGGCGTCGCCCAGACGCGGCCGCGCCGGCCACGCCCACTTTCCTGTTTCTTGGAAACGACCCACAATTTGCCGGGGTCGCCTGCCCTTGCGTGGTCCAGTGCCAGCGCATTGGTGGAGCCTACGCTCTCATGCGCCTCGAGCCGGAACCCATCCGACGCCGAGGTTGGAGCCAGCCGAAATGCCATGCCGACTAGAAAAACGTCTTGGCGGCGGCTTCGGCATAGGTGCCGATCGGCCCGCCGATCAGCACGTAAAACAGCACGAAGGCGCCGGAGACGCCGAGCACGACACGCAATTCGCTCGCCATCGGCACGAAGCCGCCGACCGGTTCGTCGAACCACATGATCTTGATGATGCGCAAATAGTAATAGGCGCCCACCACCGAGGCCAGCACGCCGATGATCGCCAGCGCGTAGAGGTTGGCGTTGATGGCGGCGAGGAAGACGTACCACTTCCCCCAGAAGCCGGCGAGCGGCGGGATGCCGGCCAGCGAGAACATCAGGATGGTCAGGATGGTCGCCATGATCGGATTGGTCGACGACAGGCCGGCCAGGTCGCTGATCTGCTCGACATTGCCTTCCTTGCGCCGCATGGCGAGGATGAAGGCGAAGGTGCCGAGCGTCATTACCAGATAGATCAGCATGTAGATGGCAACGCCGCGAACGCCGGCCTGGCTGTTGGCGGCAAGGCCGACCAGCGCATAGCCCATATGGCCGATCGAGGAATAGGCCATCAGCCGCTTGATGTTGGTCTGGCCGATGGCGGCGAAAGCACCAAGCGCCATCGAGGCGATCGAGATGAAGACGATGATCTGCTGCCAGTCTGCGGCGATCGGCTTGAACGCACCCATGGTGACGCGCACCATCAGCGCCATCGCCGCCATCTTCGGTGCCGCCGCCAGAAAGGCCGTCACCGGTGTCGGCGCGCCCTCATAGACATCGGGCGTCCACATGTGGAACGGCACCGCCGAGATCTTGAAGGCCAGGCCGGCCAGCACGAAGACGAGGCCGAAAACGAGACCGAGCTGGCGCTCGCCGCTGCCGAGCGCAGAAGCGATCTCCTGGAAGCCGGTGTTGCCGGTGTAGCCGTAGACCAGGCTGATGCCATAGAGCAGCATGCCCGACGACAGCGCGCCGAGGACGAAATATTTGAGGCCAGCCTCAGTCGAACGCAGATTGTCGCGGTTGATCGCGCACAGCACGTAGATCGCCAGCGACTGCAGCTCGAGGCCGAGATAGAGGCCGATCATGCCATTGGCGGAGATCATCAGCATCATGCCGAGCGTGCAGAGCAGGATCAGCACCGGATATTCGAACTTGTCGAAACGCTCCGCCTTGGCAAAGCGCATCGACATCACCAGCGTCACCGCCGAGCCGACCAGCGCCAGCACCTTCATGAAGCGGGCGAAGGAATCCTGGATGAAGGCATGGCCGTAAGCGCTGCCCTGCCCGGTTCGGAAGATCAGCCAGGCGCCCGCGATCGCCAGCACGGCAACCGCAAGGCCGGTTACCGTGTTGGCCGTGTTGGCGCGCGAATAGGCTCCGACCATCAGCAGCGCCAGCGCGCCGACGGCAAGGATCAGCTCTGGCGTCGAGAGCGACAGGCTGGAGAGAAGGTCCGGCGTCATGGTTCGCAAAACCTCTGGTCAGTTCGCCGCCGCGGTCTGCGCGGCGCCGATGGATGCAGTGACATTGGTGACGAGCGACTTGACCGATTCGGCCGTCGCGTCGAAGACCGGGGCGGGATAGACGCCGAAGAAGATGACCAGCACGACCAGCGGGTAGATGATCACCTTCTCGCGCGGCGACAGGTCGAGCAGGCCCTTCAGGCTCTCCTTGGTCAGTGCGCCGAAGATCACCCGGCGGTAGAGCCAGAGCGCGTAGGCGGCCGACAGGATGACGCCGGTGGCGGCGAAGAACGCCACCCAGGTGTTGACCCGGAACACGCCCAGCATGGTCAGGAACTCGCCGACGAAGCCGCTGGTACCGGGCAGGCCGACATTGGCCATGGTGAAGATCAGGAACACCGTTGCGTATTTCGGCATGTTGTTGACCAGGCCGCCATAGGCCGCGATCTCACGTGTGTGCATGCGGTCGTAGATGACGCCGACGCACAGGAACAGCGCGCCGGAGACGAGGCCGTGGCTGAGCATCTGGAAGATCGCGCCCTGCACGCCCTCCTGGTTCATGGCGAAGATGCCCATGGTGACGAAGCCCATATGAGCAACCGACGAATAGGCGATCAGCTTCTTCATGTCCTCCTGCATCAGCGCCACCAGCGAGGTGTAGATGATGGCGAGGACGGACAGCGCGAAGACCAGCGGCGCGAACATTTCCGACGCCAGCGGGAACATCGGCAAGGAGAAGCGCAGGAAGCCGTACCCGCCCATCTTCAACAGGATGCCGGCCAGGATGACGGAGCCCGCCGTCGGCGCCTCGACGTGCGCATCGGGCAGCCAGGTGTGCACCGGCCACATTGGCATCTTCACCGCGAAGGAGGCGAAGAAGGCAAGCCATAGCCAGGTCTGCATGTTGGCCGGGAAGTTGTGGGTCAGCAGCGTCGGGATGTCGGTTGTGCCGGACTGGAAGAACATCGCCATGATGGCGAGCAGCATCAGCACGGAGCCGGCGAGCGTGTAGAGGAAGAACTTGAACGAGGCGTAGACGCGCCGCTTGCCGCCCCAGACGCCGATGATGATGAACATCGGGATCAGGCCGGCTTCGAAGAAGACGTAGAACAGCACGATGTCCAGCGCGCAGAACACGCCGATCATCAGCGTTTCGAGCAGCAGGAAGGCAATCATGTAGGCCTTCACGCGCTTCTCGATCGATTCCCACGACGCCAGGATGCACAGCGGCATCAGGAACGTCGTCAGGATGACGAACAGCATCGAGATGCCGTCGACGCCCATATGGTAGGAAATGCCGGAGTCGAGCCACGCGACCTTCTCGACGAACTGGAAGCCGGACTGCGAATTGTCGAATCCGGTCCAGATGAACAGCGAGATGATGAACGTGAACGTCGTCGTCAACATCGCGATGGCGCGGATATTGCGGCGTGCATTTTCGCTGTCGTCATTGATGAACAGGATAAGCAGCACACCAACCAGCGGCAGGAAGGTGACCAGCGAGAGGATTGGCCAGGCGGTCATCAGAGCATCATCCAGGTGACGAGTGCGGCAACGCCGATCAGCATGGCGAAGGCGTAGTGGTAGAGATAGCCGGTCTGCAGCTTGACGACGCGGTCGGTGACATCGACGACGCGCGCCGAAATGCCATCCGGGCCGAGGCCGTCGATGATGGTGCCGTCGCCGGTCTTCCACAGGAAATGGCCGAGGCGCTTGGCGGGCCGCACGAACAGGAAGTCGTAGAGCTCGTCGAAATACCACTTGTTGAGCAGGAAGGCGTACAGCCCGCGATGCTGCGCGGCGAGGTTGACCGGCATTTCCGGCGAGCGGATGTAGAATTTCCAGGCCAGCGCGAAGCCGATCAGCATGGCGATGAAGGGCGACAGTTCGACCCACAGCGGCAATTCGTGGATGTCGTGCAGGATGTGGTTGTCAGGCAGCGTGAACAGCGATGCCTTCCAGAACTCGGCATAGCCCTCGCCGATGAAGGCGCCGTGGAAGATGATGCCGGCAAACAGCGCGCCCGCGGCCAGGATGAACAGCGGCACCAGCATCACCGGCGGCGATTCATGGACATGGTGCATCACCTCATGGCTCGCCCGCGGCTTGCCGTGGAAGGTCATGAAGATCAGCCGCCAGGAGTAGAAGGAGGTGAAGCAGGCGGCGATGACCAAAAGCACGAAGGCCATGCCGGCAACCGAATTGTGGCCGGCAAAGGCGCTCTCGATGATGGCGTCCTTGGAGAAGAAGCCGGCGGTGCCGATGACCGTCACCGGAATGCCGACGCCGGTCAGCGCCAGCGTGCCGATCACCATCATCCAGTAGGTGGTCGGAATCAGTTTCCTGAGGCCGCCCATCTTGCGCATGTCCTGCTCGTCGGACACGGCATGGATGACCGAGCCCGAGCCGAGGAACAGCAGCGCCTTGAAGAAGGCATGCGTGAACAGATGGAAGATCGCCGCGCCATAGGCGCCGACGCCGAGTGCCACGAACATGTAGCCGAGCTGCGAGCAGGTCGAGTAGGCGATGACGCGCTTGATGTCGTTCTGGACGAGACCGACGGTGGCCGCGAAGAAGGCCGTGAAGGCACCGATGAAGGTCACGACAGTCAGCGCCGAATGCGAGAGTTCGAACAGCGGAGACAGCCGTGCCAGCATGAACACGCCGGCCGTCACCATGGTGGCGGCATGGATCAGCGCGGAAACCGGTGTCGGGCCTTCCATGGCATCCGGCAGCCAGGTGTGCAGGGGCACCTGCGCCGACTTGCCCATGGCGCCCATGAACAGCAGCAGGCAGACGATCGTCATGGCCGCCTGCTTGTCCAGCGCATAGCCGAGGAAGGTCAGCACGGCGGCACCGTGCGGCGCGCCTTCAGCGGGGATGAACGTCGCCGCATTGGCGAAGATGGTGCCCAGATTGACCGAGCCGAACAGCACGAACACGCCGAAGATGCCGAGCGCGAAGCCGAAATCGCCGACGCGGTTGACGACAAAGGCCTTGATTGCCGCGGCATTGGCCGACGGCTTCTTGTACCAGAAGCCGATCAGCAGGTAGGACGCCAGCCCCACGCCTTCCCAGCCGAAGAACATCTGCACGAGGTTATCCGCCGTCACCAGCATCAGCATGGCGAAGGTGAACAGCGACAGATAGGCGAAGAAGCGCGGCCGGTTCGGATCGTGGTGCATGTAGCCGATCGAATAGATGTGGACCAGCGCCGACACGGTGTTGACCACCACCAGCATGACCACCGTCAGCGTGTCGATCCGCAGCGCCCAGGACGCTTCCAGTCCGCCCGACTGTATCCAGCGCAGCACCGGCACGGTGAACACCTCGCCATGGCCGAAACCGACGGTGAAGAAAGCGACCCACGACAGCACGGCCGCGATCACCAGGAAACCCGAGGTGATGTATTCGGACGCCTTGGCGCCGAGCGACGTGCCGAACAGGCCGACGATCAGGAAGCCGAGCAGGGGAAGGAAGACGATGGCCTGATACATGGTGGTTCCGTCAACCCTTCATCATGTTCACGTCTTCGACCGCGATCGAGCCGCGGTTGCGGAAGAAGACGACGAGAATGGCAAGTCCGATGGCGGCTTCAGCCGCCGCGACCGTCAGCACGAACAGCGCGAACACCTGACCGACCAGATCGCCGAGTGCCGCCGAAAAGGCGACGAAGTTGATGTTGACCGCCAGCAGGATCAGCTCGACCGACATCAGGATGACGATGACGTTCTTGCGGTTCAGGAAGATGCCGAACACGCCGAGCGTGAACAGAACAGCCGATACGGTCAGATAATGTGCGATGCCGACAACCATCTCAGAGTCCCTCGCCTGTCTTGACCTTGCGGATTTCCATGCCGGTCGCCGGCGTGCGGCCGACCTGGGCTGCGATCGACTGCCGCTTGACGCCTGGCTTGTGGCGCAGCGTCAGCACGATGGCGCCGATCATGGCGACCAGCAGCACGAGGCCCGAAATCTGGAAGTAGTAGAGGTAGTCGGTATAGAGGATGTCGCCGAGCGCGGCGGTGTTGGTCCGCGTGGCGAGATCCGGAATGGGCTTGGAGACCGTCGAAGCGAGCTGCGGCGCGAAGGTGTAGCCGCCGAGAACCACGATCAGCTCCGCCGCCAGGATCAGCCCGACCAGCGCGCCGATCGGCGCATATTGCAGGGCGCCGCTCTTCAGTTCGGCGAAATCGACGTCGAGCATCATGACGACGAACAGGAACAGAACCATCACCGCGCCGACATAGACGACGAGCAGGATCATCGCCAGGAATTCGGCGCCGGTCAGCATGAACAGGCCGGCGGCGTTGAAGAAGGTCAGGATCAGGAACAGCACCGAATGCACGGGGTTGCGCGACGAAATGACCATGAACGCCGATGCCACCGCGACAAAGGCGAAGAGGTAGAAAAAGGCCGCCTCTAGTCCACTCAACATTGGGGATCCCCCGGGTTCCTGTCCGAAACAGGACGCTCGTCCTGTTCGATTTTTGCGACCGCCTCCGGTCGGCAAGTTGTGTCCTTAGACGAGGCCCCTCGCCCCGTCCATGCGTCAAATATCAGCGGTATGGCGAGTCCAGCGTGATGTTGCGCGCCAATTCGCGCTCCCACCGGTCGCCATTCGCCAACAGCTTGTCCTTGTCGTAGTAGAGTTCCTCGCGCGTCTCCGTCGCGAATTCGAAATTCGGCCCCTCGACGATGGCGTCGACCGGGCAGGCTTCCTGGCAGAAGCCGCAATAGATGCACTTCACCATGTCGATGTCGTAGCGAACCGTACGGCGCGTGCCGTCATTGCGACGCGGGCCGGCCTCGATGGTGATGGCCTGCGCCGGGCAGATCGCCTCGCACAATTTGCAGGCGATGCAGCGTTCCTCGCCATTGGGATAGCGGCGCAAAGCGTGCTCGCCCCGGAAGCGCGGGCTGGTCGGCCCCTTCTCGTGCGGATAGTTGATCGTCTCCTTCGGCGCGAAGAACTGGCGCATCGACAGGAAGAAGGCGCTGACGAAATCCTGCAGCAGCAGCGATTTGGCGGCTTGGGAAAGAGCGGACATCACGCAAACCCCGTGATCTTGAGGAAGGCCGCGGTGGCGACCACCATGAACAGCGAGATCGGCAGGAACACTTTCCAGCCAAGCCGCATCAATTGGTCGTAGCGGTAGCGCGGCACGAAGGCCTTCACCATGGAGATGCCGAAGAACACGAAGCAGACTTTCAGCACGAACCAGATGACGCCCGGCACCCAGGTGAACGGCGCGAAGTCGAACGGAGGCAGCCAGCCGCCGAGGAACAGGATAGTGGCCAGCGCGCACATCAGCACGATGGCGACATACTCGCCGAGGAAGAACAAAAGGAACGGCGTCGACGAATATTCGACCATGTGGCCGGCGACCAGTTCCGATTCGGCTTCCACCAGATCGAAAGGCGGCCGGTTCGTCTCGGCCAGCGCCGAGATGAAGAAAATGATGAACATCGGAAACAGAGCCAGCCAGTTCCAGTCAAGGAACGTATTGGGCAGGCCAAGCCGCGTACCAATTCCATCATGCTGCGACAGCACGATATCGGTCAGATTGAGCGAACCAGCGGTGAGCAGAACAGTGACGATGACGAAGCCGATCGAGACTTCGTAGGACACCATCTGAGCCGCCGAACGCAGCGCGCCGAGGAACGGATATTTCGAGTTTGACGCCCAGCCGCCCATGATCACGCCATAGACTTCGAGCGAGGAGATGGCGAAGACATAGAGGATGCCGACATTGACGTTGGCGATCGCCCAGCCCTGGTCGACCGGAATGACCGCCCAGGCGGAGATCGCCAGCACCGCCGACACCAGCGGCGCCAGCAGGAACACGCCCTTGTTGGCGCCCGATGGAATGATCGGTTCCTTGAAGACGAATTTCAGCAGATCGGCGAAGGCTTGCAGCGTGCCCCAAGGGCCGACGACGTTCGGGCCACGGCGTAGTTGCACCGCCGCCCAGATCTTGCGGTCGGCGTAGAGGATGTAGGCGACGAAGATCAAAAGCACGACGATCAGCACGACCGACTTCAACAGGATCAGCAGCGCCGGCAGCACGTAGAAGGAGAAGAAAGTGTCCATGCTTATTCCGCCGCCTGCTTGAAGCCGCTCTTGGCCAGTGCCGAGCATTCCGCCATCACGGCCGATGCCCGCGCGATCGGGTTGGTCAGGTAGAAATCCGTCACCGGCGAGGTGAAGGTGCCCTTGTTCAGCCGCCCGCCGAGCTTCGCCACCTCGGCGATATCCTCGGCATTGCCGGCGGCGACCTGATCGATACGGGCCAGATGCGGGTATTCGCCATAGAGCTTTGCGCGCAGCTGCGGCAGCGAATCGAACGGCAGTTTCTTATCCAGCACATCGGACAGCGCCCGCAGAATCGCCCAGTCCTCGCGCGCCTCGCCCGGCGCGAAGCCGGCGCGGTTGGTCTGCTGCACGCGGCCTTCGGTGTTGACATAGGTGGCCGACTTTTCCGTGTAGGCGGCCGCCGGCAGGATGACATTGGCGCGGTGCGCGCCCTGGTCGCCATGCGTGCCGATATAGACGACGAAGGCGCCGCCGGTCTTGGCCATGTCGATCTCGTCGGCGCCGAGCAGGAACAAGAGCTCCATTTCGCCCAGCATGCCGGCAACGTTTCTGCCGCCCTCGCCCGGCACGAAGCCGAGATCGAGACCGCCGACGCGGCCGGCCGCATTGTGCAGCACGGCAAAGCCGTTCCAGTCGGCGCGAGCAGCGTTGACGGCGGCGGCGAGCTTGGCCGCCTGGCCGAGCACGGCCGCGCCATCGGCACGCGCCAGCGCGCCCTGGCCGACGATGATCAGAGGGTGTGTCGCCTTCTTCAGCGTCTGGAAGAACTTGCCGTTGCCGTCGGCCAAATCCTTCAGCGAATCCGGTCCGGCGCCCAGCTGTTCATAGTCGTAGCGGGTATCGCCGACATCGCCGATGACGCCGACCGGCAGATTGCCGATCCGCCAGCGCTTGCGGATACGGGCGTTGAGCACCGAGGCTTCATAGCGCGGATTGGCGCCGATGATCAGCACCGCGTCGGCCTGCTCGATGCCTTCGATGGTCGGGTTGAAGATGTAGCTCGCACGACCGAGCGCCGGGTCGAGTGCGGCGCCGTCCTGGCGGCAATCGGTGTTCTTCGAGCCGAGCGAAGCCATCAGCAGCTTGAGCGCATAGGTTTCCTCGACGGCGGCGAGATCGCCCGCGATAGCGCCGATCTTTTCGGGCGCCGTCTTCGACACCGCGTCCTTGATCGCGGCGAAGGCCTCGGCCCAGCTGGCGGCAACCAGCCTGCCGTCCTTGCGCACATAGGGGCGGTCGAGACGCTGCGTGCGCAGGCCGTCCCAGATGAAGCGGGTCTTGTCGGAGATCCACTCCTCGTTCACCGCCTCATTGACGCGCGGCAGGATGCGCATCACTTCGCGGCCCCGGCTATCGACGCGGATCGCCGAGCCGACCGCATCCATCACATCGATGGATTCGGTCTTGGTCAGCTCCCACGGTCGCGCCTGGAAGGCGAATGGCTTCGAGGTCAGCGCGCCGACCGGGCAAAGGTCGATGACATTGCCCTGCAGCTCCGACGTCATCGCCTGTTCGAGATAGGTGGTGATCTCGGCATCCTCACCACGGCCGATCAGGCCCAGTTCGGAAATGCCTGCGACTTCGGTGGTGAAGCGGACGCAGCGCGTGCAGTGGATGCAGCGATTCATCACCGTCTTGACCAGCGGTCCGATGTATTTGTCTTCGACCGCGCGCTTGTTCTCGTGATAGCGCGAGGAATCGACGCCGAAGGCCATCGCCTGGTCCTGCAAGTCGCATTCGCCGCCCTGGTCGCAGATCGGGCAATCCAGCGGATGGTTGATCAGCAGGAACTCCATCACGCCTTCCCGGGCCTTCTTGACCATCGGCGTGTTGGTGAAGATTTCCGGCGCCTCGCCATTCGGGCCGGGACGCAGGTCGCGTACGTTCATGGCGCAGGATGCCTGGGGCTTGGGCGGCCCGCCCTTCACCTCGATCAGGCACATGCGGCAATTGCCGGCGATCGACAGCCGCTCATGGAAGCAGAAGCGCGGCACTTCCGCGCCAGCGTCCTCCGCCGCCTGCAGCAGCGTGTAGTGGTCGGGTACAGTGATCTCTTTCCCGTCGACCTTGAGCTTTGCCATTCGCCTCAAACCCCTGCGGAGTTCCCGCAATCTCTTTTTCCGGACGCGGTCGAGACCACGTCGGGCACTTCATTCACTTCTTGACGGCGAGCGCCGCCGCTTGGGCTGTCCAATCGTCGCGGCCGATGCGGCCGCCGAGCGACAGATAGTCCTCGACCCAGGCAACCTCTTGCGGCGTCCATGCCGCGATCTGGGCATACGTCCAGATGCCGAGGCCGTTGAGAACCTTTTCCAGCTTCGGCCCGATGCCCGAGATGGCCTTGAGATCCGCCGGTTTGGCCGGCTTCTCCATGGCGTTGGGCTGCCTGAAATCCTCGGGCATCAGCGCATCGCCGGCGCCGCTTGTCGCCGGAGCGGCATTCGCGGCCGGCACGGCAGTGGCGGCTTCCTTGGCGGCAATATCGGTGACCTCCCTGGCGAAGGACTGCGCCTCGGCGATCATGGTTTTCGCCGTCGCCCGCGCCTTGGTGGAGGAAGAGTTCGGATCGTCGAACTGCGCGACGCGCGCCTCGAAATCATCGACGATCGGCTGCAGCAGCCGTTGCGAGGCCTCAGTCGCTCCCGAAAGCGCGCCCAGCCAGACGCCGAAAGCGTGGTTGGCGAGCCCGAGGCCAAGCGCCGACATCGCCGCCGCACCCGCCACGGGATGCACGAAAAGGTTGACGGCGCTGGCCATCTCCTTCGGCATCATCCTGGTCAAGTCCTGGTTCATCTTCTCGATCTGGTCCAAATTGGGCATCAGCGGGTTCGAATACGGCGCCATAGAGTTCTCCTGGTCGTTTCTTCGTTCGCCCCGCCCTTCGCTGCGGACTTTCGTCCCGCGTAAAACGTTCTTCTATTCCGCCGCCACCATCACAGGCTCGGCCCGGTGCGCATTGCGCGAAAACTCGTCGATGCGCCGCTCCACTTCGCCGCGGAAATGCCGCATGAGACCCTGGATCGGCCATGCCGCCGCGTCGCCCAGCGCGCAGATCGTGTGGCCCTCGATCTGCTTGGTGACGTCGAGCAGCATATCGATCTCGCGCTTCTGCGCCTCGCCGCGCACCAGCCGTTCCATCACCCGCCACATCCAGCCGGTGCCTTCGCGGCATGGCGTGCACTGGCCGCAGCTCTCGTGCTTGTAGAAGTAGGAAAGCCGCGCAATCGCCTTCACGACATCGGTCGACTTGTCCATGACGATGACAGCCGCGGTTCCAAGGCCGGATTTGAGGTCGCGCAAGGCATCGAAATCCATCGGCGCGTCGATGATCTGCTCGGCCGGCACCAGCGGCACCGAGGCGCCACCCGGTATGACCGCCAAGAGATTGTCCCAGCCGCCGCGAATGCCGCCGCAATGCGTCTCGATGAGCTCGCGGAACGGGATCGACATCGCCTCTTCGACCGTGCACGGATTGTTGACGTGGCCGGAGATGCAAAACAGCTTGGTGCCGACATTGTTGGGCCGGCCGAAGGACGAGAACCAGGCCGCACCGCGGCGCAGGATGGTCGGCGCAACCGCGATCGATTCGACATTGTTGACCGTGGTCGGGCAGCCATAGAGGCCGACATTGGCAGGGAATGGCGGCTTCAGCCTGGGCTGGCCCTTCTTGCCTTCGAGGCTTTCGAGGAGCGCTGTCTCCTCGCCGCAGATATAGGCGCCGGCGCCGTGGTGCATGTAGATGTCGAAATCATAGCCGGAGGTGTTGTTCTTGCCGATCAGCTTGGCCTCGTAGGCCTCCTCGATCGCGCGCTGCAGCGCCTCGCGCTCGCGGATGAACTCGCCGCGCACATAGATGTAGGCGGCAATCGCGCCCATGGCGAAACCGGCAAGCAGCGCGCCCTCGACCAGCGTATGCGGGTCGTTGCGCAGGATGTCGCGGTCCTTGCAGGTGCCGGGCTCGGATTCGTCGGCGTTGATGACGAGATAGCTCGGCCGGCCGTCGCTCTGCTTGGGCATGAACGACCATTTGAGGCCCGTCGGGAAGCCGGCACCGCCACGGCCACGCAGGCCCGACGCCTTCATCTCGTTGACGATCCACTCGCGCCCCTTGGCAACGATGCCGGGCGTGTTGTCCCAGGCGCCGCGCGCCATCGCGCCGGCCAAGGACTTGTCGAACAGGCCGTAGATATTGGTGAAGATGCGGTCTTTATCCCCGAGCATTTTTCGTCCCTCAGACCGGCTTCTTGCCGAAGACGCGGATGTATTCGGCCACGCCACCCTTGGCGAGCGCCTTGGCCTGCTTGACCCAGTCGTCGCGATCGATGCGGCCCTGGAAAGAGAGATAGCCATCCACCCACTCGCGTTCGGCCTTCTTCCACGACGCGACCTGCGCGAAGGTAAAAATGCCCAGCGTATGCAGGATGCCCTCGATCTTGGGGCCGACGCCGGAGATCAGCTTGAGGTCATCGACCTGTACCGGCTTATCGATGCCGGCCGGACGGTTCTTGTCCTCGAGCGACGGTTTGGCCGGCTTGGCTGCCGGTACCTTGACCTCCGGCGCCTTGAAGGCGGATGCCGGCTCGGCCTTGGATATTGGACCGTTGCGCTGCTTGGAAACCTGCTCGACTTTGGAGTCGGCCTTGTTGGCATTGGCGGCCGAATGCAGTGGGGCGGCAACGCTCGCCGCCTTTTCGACCGCCGGCGCGACCTTGGTTTTCGAAGGCGTCTTCAATGCCGGGCTGGTTTCAGGGGCGTCGGTCTTCGGCTTGCTGGTGTTGGATGGTGCGACAGGCGCCGCGGCCGGCCCCGGCACGGGCGCCGCGATGATCGCGTCGGGCGCCGCCCTGGCGGCCTTGGCCGCCTCCCTGGCTTCCCTTTCGCGGGTCGATTTGAGGATCGCCTTTTCGCTCTTCAGCGTGGTGAGGCCGGAGGCCGGCTCCGAGCCGGTGCGGCCGTTCTGCGGCCCCGGTTCCACCGAAGCACCCTTGCCGGCGTCATAGAGATCGATGATTTCAGCCAGGCGTTCCGGCGTCAGATCCTCGAACGTGTCCTTGAAGATCATCACCATCGGCGCGTTGACGCAGGCGCCAAGGCATTCGACCTCTTCCCACGACAATGTACCCTTGTCGTTGGTGTGGAACTGATCGTGATGGATTTTGGAGCGGCAGACATCCATCAGCGCTTCCGAACCGCGCAGCATGCAGGGCGTGGTGCCGCAGACCTGGATATGCGCACGCGTACCGACCGGATTCAACTGATACTGCGTGTAGAAGGTCGCGACCTCGAGCCCGCGGATGCGCGGCATGCCGAGCATGTCGGAGATCGTCTCGATCGCCGCCTTCGTCACCCAGCCTTCCTGCTCCTGCGCTATCATCAGCAAGGGAATGATGGCCGACTGTTCGCGACCCTTCGGATATTTCTTGATCCATTGCTTCGCCGCGGCCGCATTCGCCCGGTTGAAGGCGAAGGAGGCTGGCTGGATGCTGGCTTCTGCGAGACGGCGGACTGACATTTAGCGATCGACCTCACCAAACACGATGTCGAGGGAGCCGAGAACGGCGGTGACGTCGGCCAGCATGTGGCCGCGGCAGAGGAAATCCATCGCCTGCAGATGCGCGAAACCGGGCGCGCGCAGCTTGCAACGGTAGGGCTTGTTGGAGCCGTCGGAGACCAGATAGACGCCGAATTCGCCCTTCGGCGCTTCGACGGCGGCATAGACCTCGCCGGCGGGTACGCGATAACCCTCGGTGTAGAGCTTGAAGTGATGGATCAGCGCTTCCATCGAGCGCTTCATCGCCTGGCGCTTGGGCGGCACCACCTTGCCGTCGAGGTTCGACACCGGGCCGGTGCTTTCCTTGCCGAGCAGGAGATCGACGCACTGGCGCATGATCTTCGCCGATTGGCGCATTTCTTCCATGCGCACGAGGTAGCGGTCGAAGCAGTCGCCGTTCTTGCCGATCGGAATGTCGAAATCCATTTCCGAATAGCATTCATAGGGTTGCGACTTGCGCAGGTCCCAGGGTGCACCCGAGCCACGCACCATCACACCCGAAAAACCCCAGGCCCAGGCATCGGCCAGCGAGACGATGCCGATATCGACATTGCGCTGCTTGAAGATGCGGTTGCCGGTCAGCAGCTGATCGAGGTCGTCGATCGACTTCAGGAACGGGTCGATCCACTTGCCGATGTCCTCGACCAGCTTCTGCGGCAGGTCCTGATGGACGCCGCCGGGACGGAAATAGGCGGCATGCATGCGCGAACCGGAGGCGCGCTCATAGAACACCATCAGCTTTTCGCGCTCGACGAAGCCCCACAGCGGCGGTGTCAGCGCGCCGACGTCCATAGCCTGCGTCGTCACATTGAGGATGTGCGACATGATGCGGCCGATTTCGCAATAGAGCACGCGGATCAGCTGCCCGCGCTTCGGCACTTCGATGCCGAGCAGGCGCTCGGCGGCGAGCGCGAAGGCGTGCTCCTGGTTCATCGGCGCGCAATAGTCGAGCCGATCGAGATAAGGGATCGCCTGCAAATAGGTTTTGGCTTCGATCAGCTTTTCGGTACCGCGATGCAAGAGCCCGATATGCGGATCGACGCGATCGACGACTTCGCCGTCCAGCTCCAGCACAAGGCGCAAAACGCCGTGCGCCGCAGGGTGTTGCGGGCCGAAATTGATGTTGAAGTTGCGGACCGAGGTTTCAGCCATTTACTGCTTTGCCTTCTCGTCACCCGGCAGCACGTAATCGGTGCCTTCCCACGGGGACAAAAAATCGAAATTGCGGAATTCCTGCTTGAGCTCGACCGGCTCGTAGATGACGCGCTTGGCCTCGTCGTCGTAACGCACCTCGACGAATCCGGTCAGCGGGAAATCCTTGCGCAGCGGATGGCCTTCGAAACCGTAGTCGGTCAGCAGGCGGCGCAGATCCGGGTGGCCGGAGAACAGCACGCCGTAGAGATCGTAGGTCTCGCGCTCGAACCAGTCGGCACCGGGATAGACGCCGGTGATCGACGGCACCATGGTTTCCTCGTCGGCCTGCACCTTGACGCGGATGCGCACATTCTGCTTCGGCGACAGGAGATGATAGACGACGTCGAAGCGCTTGGCCCGCGACGGATAGTCGGCGCCGCAGACATCGATGATCGAGATGAACTGGCAGCGCGCATCGTCGCGCAGGAAGGTCATCACCTCGACCAGGTCGCGCGGCTCTACATGAACGGTAAGCTCGCCATAGGCAATCGCCGCTTCGTTCACGCGGCCGATCAGCTTCTCGCCGAGATATGTCGACAGTTCGCTCAGGGATGCGGTCATGGATTTACCGTTCGATCGTGCCGGTGCGGCGGATCTTCTTCTGCAGCAGAAGAATGCCGTACAGCAACGCTTCGGCGCTCGGCGGACAGCCGGGCACATAGATGTCGACCGGCACGATGCGGTCGCAGCCGCGCACCACCGAATAGGAATAGTGGTAATAGCCGCCACCATTGGCGCAGGAGCCCATCGAGATGACGTAGCGCGGCTCCGGCATCTGGTCGTAGACCTTGCGCAGCGCCGGCGCCATCTTGTTGGTCAGCGTGCCGGCGACGATCATGATGTCGGACTGACGCGGAGACGCGCGTGGCGCGACGCCGAACCGCTCCGAATCATAGCGCGGCATCGAGGTGTGGATCATCTCGACCGCGCAGCAGGCGAGGCCGAACGTCATGAACATCAGCGACCCGCTGCGCGCCCAGGTGATGAGCGCCTCGGTCGAAGTGACCAGAAAGCCCTTGTCGGCCAACTCGTTGTTGATCTCGAGGAAGAAGGGATCGTCCTCCCCTACCGGCCTGCCGGTGTTGGGATCGATGATGCCCTTGGGCTTCGGCGCGACGAGGGTGCCTGAACTGTCGTTCAATCCCATTCCAGCGCTCCTTTTTTCCATTCATAGGCAAAGCCGATGGTCAGCACCGCCAAAAACACCATCATCGACCAGAAACCGAGCATGCCGATCTTCGAAAACGACACCGCCCACGGAAACAGGAAGGCCACTTCCAGGTCGAAGATGATGAACAGGATCGACACCAGGTAGAAGCGGATATCGAACTTCATGCGCGCGTCGTCGAACGAGTTGAAACCGCACTCGTAGGCGGAAAGCTTTTCGGGATCGGGATTGCGGTAGGCCACCAGGAAGGGCGCGGCCAGCAGCGCCAGGCCGACAACCAGCGCCACGCCTATGAACAGGACGATGGGCAGGTATGAGCTCAAGAGTGCGTTCATGCTCGGCTTTCCGTTGGTGCCAATCCACTTTGATTACAGCACCGGACCCTAATGCGGAAGCGTGACAGTTTAACCGCTGAACCGTTTTAAGGGCCTATGCTGCAACGCGGCGAGGGTTAGCGCAGCACTTCCAGCGAAGCAAGTCAAACCTTGTTCAAAACACCGACCTGGACGGCATATCGCGGCAAACTGGTCCGATCCGCTCCTGTTTGATTTCCTTCGCTTTTCACTCCACTTTTCTCTCCTGACATGGATGCCGCCAAAACCCTGCTAGCATGGGTTGGAATCAGCCATTCGACCCTCGGTCAAAACACTTCAAAGTGATGCCTGCATGAAGGAAAAGATCTCGCTCCCCACGGCCCGTCGCATCGCGCTTGCCGCCCAGGGGTTTCTCGATCCCCGCCCGACCGGTACGCCCGACCGCCGGCATTTTGCTCGCACCCTCTCCCGCACCGGCCTGCTGCAGATCGATTCCGTCAGCGCGGTGGTGCGCGCTCATTATATGCCGCTCTATTCGCGCCTTGGCCCCTACCCGTTCTCGCTGCTCGACAACGCGGCCGTGACGCGCAAGCGCACGGTTTTCGAATACTGGGCGCACGAGGCCTCCTTCCTGCCGGTCGAGACATACCCGCTGATGCGCTGGCGCATGCAGCGCGCCGAGCGCGGCGAGGAAATGTATCTGGGGCTCGCCAAATGGGGCCGCGAACACGCTTCCTATATCGAAGAGATCTACCGTCAGGTCGCCGAGCGCGGCCCGATCGCCGCTTCCGCGCTGGAGGGCCAGAAAGGCTCGGGCGGCTGGTGGGGCTGGAGCCATGCCAAGCACGCCTTCGAATGGCTGTTCTGGGCCGGCCGCATCACCACGGCGCACCGTCGCGGGTTCGAGCGTTTCTATGATCTGCCCGAGCGCGTGCTGCCGCAGGCGGTCCTCGACCTCCCGGTGCCGACGCCTGAGGACGCGCACCGCGAATTGCTGCGCATTTCCGCCCGCGCCCACGGCGTGGGCACTTCAGGCGATTTGCGCGATTATTTCCGCCTGTCGCCGGCCGATATGAAAGGCCGGTTGGAGGAACTGGTTGAAACGGGCGAGTTGCTGCCGGTGCGTGTCGAAGGCTGGGACAAGCCGGCCTATCTTCACCGGGATGCCCGCCTGCCGCGCAAAGTCGGGGCCCGCGCCCTGCTGGCACCCTTCGATCCGGTCGTCTTCGAGCGTTCGCGCACCGAGCGGCTGTTCGACTTCCACTACCGCATCGAAATCTACACGCCGGCCGACAAGCGGCAATACGGCTATTATGTCCTGCCGTTCCTGCTCGGCGACAGGATCGTGGCACGCGTCGACCTCAAGGCCGACCGTCCGGCCAGCGTGCTGCGCGTCCATGCGGCCTATGCGGAGGCTGGCGCGCCGCCTGAAACCGCTGCAGAGCTGTTCGAGGAATTGAAGCAGATGCAGGGCTGGCTCGGTCTCGAACGCATCGAAGTGACGCCTGCCGGGGATTTGGGTCCGGCGCTGCTGAGCGTGATCAGCGACGGGCGCTCTTGACATCAGCCGTCGGCTGCAGCCGTTTGAGGGAGTTTTGTCGGCCTAGGTTCAATGATGGCATCGCAAGAGGTTCTCGACCTGATTCACGAAGCGTTGATTGCGCATGGGATCAGCGCCATCCGTGGACAGAACGATGTCAGGATTGAACTGGAAGACCTGCGCTTTGAAGCCCAAGTTTTCGACAAGGAGCCGTCAGGCTCGGGTCGCAGGCTTGTTCTCGAAATCTACGTCTTCTCACCGTTGCTAGGCACTCAGCCGGTCATCGAATCTTTTGTTGGACTGGGCGACACGCGTGAACAGGCGATTTTCCAAGCATTCGGAAAATTCCTGATCGGTGTATTTCATGTGCTGATCGAGGGCCTTGCGGAGCATGTTTGCGAGAACATGCAAGCCGAGATTGCATTCTGGCAACGGAATGATGCTGGCTGGAAGATCTACGGTGGACCTGTGATCACACAGGCTGCAGTGGAATGCACTCTCAACCGGACATATCCAGCGTTTTATGCCCGCTTGAAAAAACTGTTCACGGCTAAGGTTCGCCCTGGCAGTCATTTCATCCGGATATTCCTGGCGAGCTATGGCGGAGCACTGGTCGGCAACGAAATTCTCCTGGACAACGAAACTTGGCCGGAAGGTCAAGAGCTCCTCGTTGATCAGGACTGGCACCACGGCGACGGGTACCAGGCGCTGCGTCAGGTCATCCTTGCGTTGCCGGGAGATAACAATTGAGCCAACGTACACAGGCTAGCGGATAAACAATGGATATCAAAGCCAGGCTGACCCAAGAGGTGCAGGAGTGCCTCGATAGGATTTCGTCCTTTTCATGGGACGTACATGCGCAGGCAATCCGAAAACGCTACCCTAGACCTGCTGGAGACACATTTGGCTTCAAAGTTGATGGCATTTACTTCGATGTGGGTGACAGCGCCGGATGGCTGGACCGGCAAGATGGAGATATCCTTCTGACGGCTTTCGTTACAGCTTTTCCTGATTCCAACAACGAAGATGGCATTCGCGAAGAGCGGTCAGTGGTAGTGAAGCGTCCCCGCCCCTGATTTCAGATTGCCCCTGCGTTGCGTTGACACCGCTGCCCGCAAAAGCCTAAATCCGGTTCAGATGGTCTCTTGCCCGCAACGGCAAGAGCTAAGAGGGAATGCGGTGCGGGGCAAAATCCCAAATCCGCGGCTGTCCCCGCAACTGTAAGCGAAGAGCCAAGGCCGAAAGCCACTGGGGAGTTCCCGGGAAGGCGGCTACCAAGGCGATGACCCGCGAGCCAGGAGACCTGCCGTCTGCGACTTTAGAATCCGATCGCCCGGCGGGTTTCCGGGCAAGGAGCCCGATCTTTGGACCACGACAGCAGTTTTTCGGCTGGCACAGCGGATATTTCGTCCGGCCATGATGATGCCTTGGCCGGCGTCACCATCATCGTCTGCGCCTCCTGCCGCGATGAGACCGGCGCCGACGCTCATCCCCGCGCCGGCGAATTGCTGGCGGACGACACGCGCCGCGCCGCATCTGGCGATAACATCCGCATCCGCAGCGTCGAATGCCTCGGCAATTGCAAGCGCCGCCTGAGCGCCGCCATCCTGCGCGACGGTTGCTGGAGTTATGTCTTCGGCGACCTGACAGCGACCAGCGGCGCCGACCTCATCACGGGTGCCAAGCTTTTCGCCACCTCGACCGACGGCCTGATCCCGTGGCGTGGCCGTCCCGATAGCCTGAAGCGCGGCCTCGTTGCCCGCATCCCTCCCCTAGACCTGCTGAAGGATTGACCATGACTGCTTCCGTCTCGCGCGTTCCCTGCACCGTCGTCACCGGCTTCCTCGGCGCCGGCAAGACGACGCTGGTCCGCCATCTCCTGGAAAACGCCGGCGGCAAACGCATTGCCATCATCGTCAACGAATTCGGCGACATCGGCATCGACGGCGAGATTTTGAAGGGCTGCGGCATCGACACCTGCCCGGAGGAAAACATCGTCGAACTGGCCAATGGCTGCATCTGCTGCACCGTCGCCGACGATTTCGTGCCGGCGCTTGACAAGATCCTGTCGCTGACGCCGAGGGTCGACCATATCCTGATCGAAACCTCGGGCCTGGCGCTGCCCAAGCCGCTGGTCCAGGCCTTCCAGTGGCCGAGCGTGAAGAGCCGCGTCACAGTCGATGGCGTCATCGCCGTGGTCGACGGCCCGGCGCTGGCCGAAGGCCGCGTCGCCAACGACATGGACGCCTTGCAGGCGCAGCGCGCCGGGGACGAGACGCTCGACCATGACGATCCGGTGGAAGAAGTGTTCGAGGATCAGATCGCCTGCGCCGACCTGATCATCCTGTCGAAGAGCGACCTGATGGACGCCGCCGGCACCGCCCGCGCCAACGCCATCATCAACGAACATTCCGCCCGCGCGGTGAAGATCGTGCCGACGTCGCATGGCAAGGTCGATCCCTCGGTGCTGCTCGGGCTCGGTCTCGCCGTCGAGGACGACATCGAAAACCGCAAGTCCCACCATGACGGCGCATTCGACCATGAGCATGACGACTTCGACACCTTCATCGTCGACATTGCCTCGATCGCCAATCCGGACGAGTTGGCAAAGCGCGTCGCCACCGTCGCCGAAGAAGAGAACGTGCTGCGTGTAAAAGGCTTCGTCGAGGTCGGTGGCAAGCCGATGCGGCTCTTGCTGCAGGCTGTCGGGCCGCGCGTCAATCATTACTATGACCGCGCCTGGACGGCGCAGGACGACCGCCGTTCGCGCCTCGTCGTCATCGGCCTGAAGGGGCTGAACCGCCCGGCGATCGAGCGTATACTCGCCGGCTGATCTCGGACACGGGTTGCGATGCACATCCTCACCACGACATCCGCCTCGCTCGACGACCTCGCCGAGCCGGTCGATCTGCGGCAGACGCCGGCGGATATCGTGGCCCTGTCCTTCACCGACAGCGATCTCGCCGGACTGGCGGCAGCCTGGAAGGCCGATGCGGAACACCTGCCCTCGATGCGGCTGGCTGCTCTTCGCGACTTGCGCCATCCGATGTCCGTCGACCTCTGGGTCGACAGCGTCGCCCGCCACGCCAAAATCATCCTCGTGCGCATCCTCGGCGGCTACGACTGGTGGCGCTACGGCTGCGACCAGCTTGCCTCGACCGCCCGCGCACACGGCATAAAGCTGGCGCTGCTGCCCGGCGAATGCCGCGACGAGGATCTGCGCCTGATCGAAGCCTCGACGCTGCCGCGCGAGGAGCTCGATGGCCTGCTCGACTATTTCCGCGAGGGCGGCCCGGCGAATATGAGCGCGCTGGTGCGGAGATTGGCGCGGCTGGCGGGGCAGGATGCGGTTGTTACAGAGCCGGTTCCAGTGCCGAAAGCCGGGTTTTATGAGCCAGGACTCGGGGTCGTTGGTGATCCTTCACGCCCCCCTCTGTCCTGCCGGACATCTCCCCCGCAAGGGGGGAGATCGGACTTCATCAAAGCCGGCTCTTTTCCCGTTTCATTAGAAGCTGACGCGTCCGCAACCTCGACAATTGGCGAAATCTC
Source organism: Mesorhizobium sp. M1066 (assembly GCF_040318635.1). Lineage (NCBI taxonomy): Bacteria > Pseudomonadati > Pseudomonadota > Alphaproteobacteria > Hyphomicrobiales > Phyllobacteriaceae > Mesorhizobium > Mesorhizobium sp. M1066. Next base: position 92,145 of record NZ_JAMYMR010000018.1, on the reverse strand, counting down.
CAATGATAGCGCAATCTTCCCCCTTGCGGGGGAGATGTCCGGCAGGACAGAGGGGGGTGTGACGGAACTCGACGCTGACAACGTCAACGCTCCTATCATCCCCATCCTGTTCTACCGCTCGATGCTGCTGGCCGCCGATGTCGCGCCGATCGACGCACTTTTTGAAGCGCTCGGCCAGCGCGGCATCGCCCCGGTCCCGATCTTCGTCTCCAGCCTCAAGGACCCATCATCCCTGGCATTCGTGGAAACAGCACTCGCCACGCTCAAACCCGCCGCCATCATCACCGCGACCGCTTTCGCGTCCGGCGCCGAGCCCGGCAATGAGACCCTGTTCGACCGCGCCGGCGTGCCGGTCTTCCAGGTCATCGTCGCCACCACCCGCCGCGACATCTGGGAGAACAACCAGCGCGGCCTGGCGCCCGCCGACCTCGCCATGCATGTCGTGCTGCCCGAACTCGACGGCCGCATCCTGGCCGGCGCGATTTCCTTCAAGGGCGAAAGCGAGACCGATCCCGCACTTGGCCACCGCGCCTTCGCCAACCGGCCGGAACCGGATCGTGTGGCGCAGGTGGCTGACCGCGTCGCGGCCTTCATCCGCCTGCAGGAGACGCCCCGCGCCGAGCGCAAGCTGGCCATCCTGATCCCGGATTATCCGAGCGCGCCCGGCCGCACCGGCTATGCCGTCGGCCTCGACGTTCCGTCCAGCGTGCTGGCCATGCTGCATGACCTGAAGGAGCAGGGCTATGCGGTTGAGGGAATTCCGCAGACACCGCGCGAATTGCTGGATTTGCTGGAGCGGGGCAAGGATGGGCTGGGGCTGGAGGAGTATCTGGACTTTTCGACGGAATTGCCGACGGCAGCAATTGCTGCCGTCGAAGCGGCGTGGGGGAAGGCAGAAAAGACAGGTCTGCGCGAGGCGCCCCCCTCTGTCCTGCCGGACATCTCCCCCTCCAGGGGGGAGATTGCGCTCTCATCTCAGCTTTCGCCAATCGCCAACGTGGCAGATATGGACGAAGCGCCAAAGCTGCCAATCTCCCCCCTAGAGGGGGAGATGTCCGGCAGGACAGAGGGGGGCGCCTCGCGCCAACCTTCGCGACCGACCGCCGCCCACTTCCCCTTCCGCGCCGCCACCTTCGGCAACATCACCGTCGCCCTCGCCCCGGATCGCGGCCGCTCCGCCGATCGCCGCGCCGACTACCATGACCCGACACTGCCGCCGCGCCATGCGCTGATCGCCTTCGGCCTATGGCTGCGCAAGTCGCTCGGCATCCACGCGCTGGTCCATGTCGGCGCGCATGGCACGCTGGAATGGCTCCCGGGCAAGACGGTTGCGCTCTCGGAAAACTGCTTTCCCGAGATCGTCACCGGCGCCTTGCCCGTCATCTATCCCTTCATCGTCTCCAACCCAGGCGAAGCGGCGCAAGCCAAGCGGCGCATTGCCGCCGTCACCCTTGGCCATCTGCCACCGCCGCTGACCGGCGCCGGGCTCGACGAAAACCAACACAAGCTCGAGCGGCTGGTCGATGAATATGCCCAGGCCGACGGGCTCGACCGCCGCCGCCGAGACCGTCTGGCGAAGCTGATCGTCGACACCGCGCAAAAGACCGGTCTCGCCTCCGAAGCCGGCGTCGCCACGACCGACGCACCCGACGAAGCGCTGCGCCGCATCGACGCCTGGCTCTGTGACCTCAAGGATTTTGCCATCAAGGACGGGCTGCATATCTACGGCCGCGCTCCGGAGGATGAGCCCGACGCCATGCGGCGACAAAGCGCTGAAGCCGAGAAGGCGGCGCTGCTCGCCGCGCTCGATGGCCGCCACGTCAAGGCCGGCCCGGCCGGCGCGCCCGCGCGGGGTCGCTCCGACGTTCTGCCCACCGGCCGCAACCTGTTCACCTCGGACCCGCGCACCATGCCGACGCCGACCGCCTATGATCTGGGCAAGGCAGCGGCGGAGGAAGTCGTGCGCGGCTACATGCAATCGCATGGCGACTGGCCGCGCTCGCTGGTCATCGACCTGTGGGGCTCGGCCTCACTGCGCACCGGCGGCGAGGAGATCGCGCAAGGATTGGCGCTGATGGGCTGCCGGCCGCAATGGGATTCGGCGACCGGCCGCATCACCGGCATCGAGGTATTGCCGCCGGCCACGCTCGGAAGGCCACGCGTCGACGTCACCTGGCGCATATCAGGCCTGTTCCGCGATATGTTCCCGACCCAGATCGCACTGATCGATGCCGCCGCCAACGCGGTCGCCGCCCGCGACGAGGACGATACGGAAAACCCGCTCGCGGCCAAAACCCGTGCCGATGGCAAGCTCAGCCCGCGCATCTTCGGCACCTCGCCCGGCACCTATGGCGCCGGCGTCGAGGATATCTTGTCCTCCGGCAACTGGGCCGCGCGCGAAGAAATCGGCCGCGCCTATCTCGATGCCACATCGCACGCCTATGGCGGCGCAGAAGGAGAAGGCATCTCGGCGCCCGGCGCCTTCGAAGGCCGCATCGCCGAAGCCGATCTTCTCGTCCACACCGGCGACGACCCCGGCCGCGATATCCTCGAGGGCTCCGCCGACGTCGCCTTCATCGGCGGCTTTTCGGCCGCCTTGGCAACGCTCGGCAGGAATGCCGACGTCATCGTGCTCGACACCACGGGCCCGCAAAAGCCGAAGGCGCGCTCGGTCAGCGAGGCTGTGTCGCGGGTGGTTCGCGCACGCGCCGTCAATCCACGCTTCATATCAGGCCAGATGCGCCATGGCCCGCGCGGCGCCTCCGAATTCGCCGAAACGGTCGACCGGCTGGTCGGCTTTGCCGAAACCACGCACGCCATTTCGGGAGCGCTGATCGAGGCGGTGCATGATGCGTATGTCGGCGATCCGGCTGTCCGCGCCTTCATCCTGCGCGAAAACCCGGCCGCAGCGAAAGTCATCGCCGAGCGCTTCCTGTCGGCGCGCCGGCGCGGCCTCTGGCATCCCTTGCGCAATTCCATCGACGACGATCTCACCGCCCTGATTGCCGAGGCTGAAGCGCTTGGGGTGGCGGCATGAACGCCTTTTCGCGCCGCGGCGCCTGTCCGGCTTTGTCGGCGCCGATGCAGACAGGCGACGGCCTGCTGGTGCGACTCAACCCGGTTGCTGGAAGATTGTCGCCGAAACTTTTGATCGGGTTAGCCGAATCGGCTTTGCGGCATGGCAACGGCATCATGGAAGTGACCGCGCGCGGCAGCCTGCAGATACGCGGGCTGACTGCTGAAAGTGCTGCGCTGCTGGCGGCGGAGGTCGATGCGCTTGATATCGCGCTGCGCACCGGCGTGCCGGTCGAGACCGGGCCGCTGGCCGGCATCGATCCGCAAGAGATTGCCGATCCCCGGCCGCTGGCCGAGCGGATCAGGGCGGCGATTGAAGAGGCTGGGCTGACGCAACGGCTGGGGCCGAAGGTTTCGGTGATTGTCGATGGTGGCGGGCAGCTTGGGTTGGATGCGGTCACGGCCGATGTGAGGCTGAAGGCGGTGCGGGCCAGCGCTGGCGTGCCGTGGGCTGTGTCTGTTGCCGGTGATGGTCAAAGCGCGAGGCCGCTTGCGACGGTCGATGACGATGTAGCGCGCGATATTGCCGTTGCGGTGCTCAGGATGATTGCCGAGAAGGGTCCGGGGGCCCATGCGAGGGATTTGACGGAGCGCCAACTGGTCTCTCTCGCAGGTTGGCACTCCGTCACACCCCCCTCTGTCCTGCCGGACATCTCCCCCGCAAGGGGGGAGATCGGCAGTTCCCACGCCGGCTCTCGTCCTGCAACGTCGGCGGTGGGCGTGACGTCGGCAATTGGCGAAAGCGCCAATGGCGGCTCAATCTCCCCCCTTGCGGGGGAGATGTCCGGCAGGACAGAGGGGGGTGTGCAGGATCGCCGACCTATCGGTCTTTTCTCCTTATCGACCGACCACGCCCTCGGCGTCGCTCTCCCCTACGGCAGCATGCCGGCAGACAAGATCATCGACCTCGCCCGGAATGCGCTCACCCTCGGCACAACCGAAATCCGCCTAGCCCCCGGCCGCGCCCTGCTCTTCCTCGGTCAGCCGACGAGCGCCAACCAAGCCCTTCAACACACCGCCGCCACCCTCGGCTTCGTCACCTCCCCCACCGACCCGCGCACGCGCATCGCCGCCTGCCCTGGCACGCCGGCCTGCGCCTCCGGGCGGATCGCCACGCGCGACATTGCCGAGACGATCGCCGCTGAAAACGCCGATAGTCTCGACTTCACCCTGCACATTTCCGGCTGCGCCAAGGGCTGTGCCCACCCTGGTCCGGCGGCGCTAACCATAGTCGGCGGCGAAAACGGAGCCGGACTTGTCGTGGACGCGACGGCAAAGGCTCTTCCTGCCGGCTACAGGCCGGGCTATGACGCTGCGCGCGGCATCGGCCGCGTCGCGGCAATGATCCGCAGCACACGATACCAAGGCGAAACCGCCGCCGCTTGCCTGACAAGGCTCGGGCCGGCCGGCATCGCCGAGGCTTACCGACAGGCCCAAACTGAAAAACGGAAATGAGCATGGCCGCCTACGACTATATCCATGACGGCACGGCGATCTACGAGCGCTCCTTCGCCATCATCCGCGCCGAGGCCGATCTTTCGCGCTTCTCCGAAGCCGAGGCCGATGTCGCCATCCGCATGATCCATGCCTGCGGCCAGGTCGAAGCATCAAGTCATTTTGTCTTCTCCGCCGATTTCGTTGCCGCCGCGCGCACCGCTTTGGCGGCTGGCGCACCGATCTTCTGCGACGCGCAGATGGTCTCGCACGGCGTCACCCGCGCCAGGCTGCCGGCGGGCAACGAGGTGATCTGCACCTTGCGCGATCCGCGCACGCACGACATTGCCAGGGTGATCGGCAACACCCGCTCCGCCGCCGCGATCGACCTGTGGGGCGACCGCATGGCCGGTTCGGTGGTCGCCATCGGCAACGCGCCGACCGCGCTCTTCTATCTCTTGGAGAAGTTGCGCGACGGCGCGCCGAAACCGGCGGCCATCATCGGCATGCCGGTCGGCTTCGTCGGCGCTGCCGAATCGAAGGACGCGCTGGCCGAGAATTCCTATGGCGTTCCCTACGCCATCGTGCGCGGACGGCTCGGCGGCAGCGCCATGACCGCCGCAGCGCTCAATTCACTGGCGAGGCCCGGCCTGTGAACGCCCTTCTCAAAGGCCGTCTCGTCGGCGTCGGCACCGGTCCCGGCGACCCCGAACTGCTGACGCTAAAAGCCGCGCGCGCCTTGGCGGAAGCCGATGTCGTGGCCTATTTCGCCAAGCGCGGCAACAACAGCAACGCGCGTGCCATTGTCGAAGCGCAGTTCCGGCCCGAAATGACGGAATTGCCGCTGCTCTATCCCGTCACCACCGAAATCGACAAGGACCACGACGACTACCGGTCGCAGATCACGGCTTTCTATGAGGAGTCGGCCGAGAGGGTCGCCGAGCACCTCGAAGCCGGCAGGATGGTTGCCGTGCTGTCCGAAGGCGACCCGCTTTTCTACGGCTCCTATATGCATCTGCATGTGCGCCTCGCCCATCGCTTCCCGACCGAAGTCATTCCCGGCGTCACCGCCATGTCCGGCTGCTGGTCGCAGACGGGTATTCCGATCGTCCAGGGCGACGATGTGCTGACGGTGCTGCCCGGCACGATGAGCGAGTTCGAGCTGACGCGCCGGCTGGCTGACACCGATGCCGCCGTCATCATGAAGGTCGGCCGTAACCTGCCCAAGATCAGGCGGGCGCTGGAGGCGACGGCCAAGCTGTCGCGCGCCGTCTATGTCGAGCGCGGCACCATGGCCGGCAGCGTCTCGATGAAGCTTGCCGACAAACAGGACGACAAAGCGCCCTACTTCGCCATCGTGCTGGTTGCCGGCTGGTCCGGCCGCCCCGGCGTTTTGGGAGCGCAAGCATGAGCGGCCGTCTCACCCTCATCGGCCTTGGCCCCGGCAATGCCGATCAAGTCACGCCGGAAGCCAGCCGCGCTGTCGCCGAGGCGAAATTCTTTTACGGCTACAAACCGTATCTCGACCGGCTGGAATTGCGCCCGGATCAGACCCGCGTCGCTTCCGACAATCGCGAGGAACTCGCCCGCTCCAAGGACGCACTGATCAAAGCCGCCGAGGGCCACGACGTCGCGGTGGTCTCTGGAGGCGATCCCGGCGTGTTCGCCATGGCTGCGGCCGTTTGCGAAGCGATCGAGGCCGGCCCGGCCGAATGGCGCACGGTCGATGTTGCTGTCGTGCCTGGCATCACCGCCATGCTTGCCGTTGCCGCCCGCATCGGCGCGCCGCTCGGCCATGATTTCTGTGCCATCTCGCTGTCCGACAATCTCAAGCCGTGGGAGCTGATCGAACTGCGCTTGCTGGCAGCGGCCGGCGCCGGCTTCGTCATCGCGCTCTACAACCCGATCAGCAAGGCGCGGCCCTGGCAGCTCGGCCGCGCCTTCGAATGCCTCACTGCCATCCTGCCCGGCACCACGCCGGTGATCTTCGGCCGCGCCGCCGGCCGCCCGGACGAGCGTATCGAGGTCTACCTGCTGGCAGACGTCGACGCGCAAAAGGCCGACATGGCCACTTGTATCATCATCGGTTCGCCGGAAACCCGGATCATCAGGCGCGCAGAGAAGCCGGCGCTGGTCTACACGCCGCGTTCGGCAGCGGGCTCGACAAAATGATCGACCCCAAATTGATCGACAATAGCGGCGAGCTGTTCGACGGTTTCAGCCGAAGGCACATCCGGCAGATCAGGCCGTCGGACCATGACCACGTCGAGGCCAAGCGCCCGCGCCGCAGCGATCTTGCCGTATGTGGCCGCGCCGCCGCTGTTCTTGGACACGACGACTTCGATGCGATGCTTTTCGAGCAGCGCGCGCTCATCGGGCTCGCGAAACGGGCCACGGGCCAACAGATATTCGGCATCAGGCACGGCCAACGTGGGCTCGACCGGATCGACACTGCGAATGAGATAGTGGTGCTGGGGTGCTGCTTCAAAGGCGGCGACCTCTTGCCGGCCCAGCGCCAGAAAGACACGGCGCGGCGCCGGTCCAAGCGCTTGCGCGGCATCGCCGAACATATCGACCAGCGTCCAGCGGTCGCCTTCGACAGGCTCCCAGCCAGGGCGCCGCAGGGCAAGGATCGGCACGCCGGCAACGCGCGCGGCTTGCGCGGCACTGGCGGAGATCTGCGCCGCATAGGGGTGCGTGGCGTCGATCAGCAGGTCGGTGCCCGTCTCCCGCAGGTAAGCAGCCAGCCCGTCGGCGCCGCCAAAGCCTCCGGTTCGCACCGGCACGCCCTGTGCGACCGGGCTTTCGGTGCGGCCGGCCAGCGAGAGCGTGATCGAGGCGCGCGCCGCCAGTTTTCCGGCCAGTTGCCGGGCTTCCGTGGTACCGCCGAGGATCAGAATGCGGTGGGTCATCATGCCTGCTAAGGGTCCGCGCGGCGCCAAGCTCACCTCAAGATGGCTCACCATCGTCGGTATCGGCGAGGACGGTTTAGCGGGTCTCGGCGACGAGGCCAAGCAGCGGATTGCCCAGGCGGAGATCATCTTCGGCGGCAAGCGGCACCTGGCGCTGGTCGCTTCCTGCGCCAAGGGCGAGCCGCACCCGTGGCCGGTTCCGTTCGATGCCGAGATGGCTGACGTGCTGGCGCTTGCGGGTAGGCGCGTCTGCGTGCTCGCTTCCGGCGATCCGTTCTTCCACGGCGTCGGCGCCACCCTCGCGCGCAAGGTCAAGCCACAGGAGATGCATGTCATCCCCGCACCGTCGGCCGTTTCGCTGGCGGCCGCGCGCCTTGGTTGGGCGCTGCAGGACATCGAGACCGTCTCGCTGCACGGCCGGCCGCTCGACTTGATCCGGCCGCTGCTGCAGCCAGGCGCGCGCATCTTGGCACTGACGTCGGATAGCGATGCGCCGGCGGCAATAGCGCGCCTGCTCACCGAACTCGACTTCGGCGCATCGCGGCTGACGATCCTGGAGGCGTTGGGTGGGCCAAGCGAGAGCCACCGCACGATCCGCGCCGATGCCTTCGACCTCGAAAGCATCAATCCGCTCAACGTGCTGGCGATCGAAGTTGAATCCGGTCCGGATGCGCGCGTCCTGCCGCTCACATCAGGCCTTGCCGATCATCTGTTCGACCATGACGGCCAGATCACCAAGCGCGAAATCCGTGCCGTCACCCTGTCGGCGCTGGCGCCGAAGCGCGGCGAGTTGCTGTGGGACATCGGCGCTGGTTCCGGTTCCATCGGCATCGAATGGATGCTGGCCCATCCCTCGATGCGCACGATTGCCGTCGAGACCGACCCGATCCGCGCCGCCCGCATTGGCCGCAACGCCGCCGCCTGTGGTGTTCCCGGCCTTGTCGTGGTGGAAGGCAGCGCCCCCAAGGCACTTGCCAGGCTGGAGACACCTGACGCGATCTTCATTGGCGGCGGCGGCAGCGATGCCGGCGTCTTGAACGCTGCCATCAAAGCGCTGCGCACTGGCGGCCGTCTTGTGGCCAATGCGGTGACGCTGGAGATGGAAGCCTTGCTTCTCGCCCGCCATGTCTCGCTTGGCGGCGATCTCACCCGCATCGCCATCTCTCGCGCGTCGCCGGTCGGCGCGATGCAGGCATGGCGGCCAGCCATGCCGGTCACGCAATGGAGCTGGGTGAAGCCATGATGGTCGCGGGCATAGGCTGCCGAAAGGGCGTGAGCGTCGAAGACGTGCTTGCCGCGATCGAAACCGCCCTCGAAGCCTACGGGCTGGCGATGACGGCGCTTTCGGCGCTGGCAACTGCCGAGTTCAAGAAGGATGAAGAAGCGATCGCCACCGCTGGCCGCGTGCTGAACCTTCCGGTCATCGTCGTCGACAACTCAGCACTTCAGGCCGCCTCGTCGGACACGCTCAGCCATTCCGAGCTCTCGCAAGAACTCGCCGGCACCCCATCGGTTTCCGAGGCATCCGCCCTTGCCGTCGCCGGCAAAGGCGCCAGACTGCTCGGGCCCCGCACGGTGCTCGGCCCGGTCACCTGCGCCATCGCCATCAGTGGAGATGCGCCATGACCGTCCATTTCATCGGCGCCGGTCCGGGTGCCGCCGACCTCATCACGCTGCGCGGTGCGAGGCTGCTGGCAAGCTGCCCGGTCTGCCTTCATGCCGGCTCGATCGTCGCGCCCGAATTGCTGCAGCACTGCGCGCCGGGGACAAAACTGATCGACACCGCACCTATGTCGCTCGACGAGATCGAGGCCGAGTATGTCGCGGCGCACAAGGTTGGCCACGATGTCGCCCGCCTGCATTCCGGCGACCTGTCTGTATGGAGCGCCGTGGCCGAGCAGATCCGCCGGTTGGAAAGGCATGGCATTCCCTACACGCTGACGCCCGGCGTCCCCTCCTTCGCCGCTGCTGCCGCCGCATTGCGCCGCGAACTGACCATTCCCGAGATCGCGCAAAGCCTGGTGCTGACCCGCATTTCCGGGCGCGCATCGAAAATGCCGCCCGGCGAAACGCTGGCCGGCTTCGGCCGCACCGGCGCCACGCTGGCTATTCATCTTGCCATCCACGCCATCGACCGCATCGTCGCCGAGCTCACGCCGCACTATGGCGGCGATTGCCCGGTGGCGGTCGTCTTCCGCGCTTCCTGGCCGGACGAGCGCGTGCTGGCCGGGACGCTGGCAACCATCGAGGCGCTGCTCGCCGCCGATCCGATGGAGCGCACGGCGATCATCTTTGTCGGCCGCTCGCTGGCGGCGGAAGGTTTTGGCGAGAGTTCATTATACGACGCCCACTACCAGCGGCGTTTTCGCGGACGGGACGGATTGTGAGCGGCAGCACCAAAAACAAGGGCGAAAACGCCAGGCTCGAACAGGCTTTTGCGCGGCTGAACTTCAAGCCGCGCCAACTGGAACCGGGTCACGTCTGGCTGGCCGGCGCCGGCCCCGGCGACCCCGGCTGCCTGACGCTCGAAGTGCTGGCGGCCTTGGCCGAGGCGGATGCGGTCGTCTATGACGCGCTGGTCTCCCCAGATGTCGTCGCCGTCGCCGAAAATGCCGAGCTTTTCTTTGCCGGCAAGCGCGGCGGCAAACCGTCAATGAAACAGGACGACATCACCGCGCTGCTGGTGCGGCTGGCGCGCGACGGCCGCCGCGTCGTCAGGCTGAAGGGCGGCGATCCCTATATTTTCGGCCGTGGCGGCGAAGAAGCTCTGGCGCTGGCGCGTGAAAACATCCCGTTCCGCGTGCTGCCAGGCCTGACCTCGGGCCTCAGCGCGCTGGCCGCGACCGGCATTCCCGCCACCATGCGCGGCATCAACAAGGCGGTGATCCTGGCCACCGGCCACGCCGCCGGCACCGATGACGATCTCGACTGGGCGGCAATCGCCCGCACCGGCCAGCCTGTCGTCGTCTATATGGGCATGGCCAATCTGCCGCTGATATCAGCCGCACTGCTGGATGGCGGACTGGCGCCGTCGACACCGGCGGCAGTGATCGTCGCCGCGACGACGCCGCAGGAACGAACCGTCGTCGCCACGCTCGCCACCATTGCCGAGGAAGCCGCGGCCGCCGGCCTTGCCTCGCCGGCGCTGATCGTCGTCGGCGGCATCGTCGCCATGCGCGCGGCACTGGTAGGTGCTTTGTGACCGCCCGCGCGATCATCATCGGCGCGCCGCGCTCCGGCTCCGGCAAGACCAGCGTCACCATCGGCATTTTACGCGCGCTCACACGGCGCGGGTTGAAAGTGCGCGGCGCCAAATCCGGCCCCGACTATATCGACCCCGGCTTCCACACCGCCGCCACGGGCCTGTCCGGCGTCAATCTGGACAGCTGGGCGATGCCACCATCGCTGCTCAACGCGCTCGCCGCGCAGGCCGCCGATGACACCGATTTCGTCATCCTCGAAAGCGCCATGGGCCTGTTCGATGGCATTCCGGCCTCGCCGGGGCGCACCGGCTCGGCGGCCGATCTGGCCCGGCTCTACGGCTTGCCGGTGCTGCTGGTGCTCGACGTTTCCGGCCAGTCGACCACCGCGGCCGCCGTCGCCAAGGGTTTTGCCACCTATGATCCGGATGTGCGCATGGCGGGCGTCGTGCTCAACCGGCTGGGCAGCGAGCGGCACCGCAAGCTGTGCAGCGAGGCCATCGAGGCGATCGGCCTGCCGGTCGTCGGCGCCATCCTGCGCGATCCCACGCTCAATTTGCCCGAACGCCATCTCGGCCTCGTCCAGGCTGGAGAATATGACGACCTGATGGCGCATCTCGACCGGCTGGCCGACATGGCGGAAAAGTCGCTCGACCTCGATGCCATTATGGCCCTGGCAACGCCCTTCACCCCGGTAGAAGGCGGCTTCGCCGACGCGCTGGCGCCGCCCGGCCAGCGCATCGCACTGGCCGAGGATGCCGCCTTCACCTTCCTCTATCCACATGTCGCCGCCTACTGGCGCAAGGCGGGTGCGGAAATCGTCCCGTTCTCGCCGCTTGCCGATGAAGCGCCCGACGAGGCTTGCGATGTCTGCTGGCTGCCCGGCGGCTATCCCGAGCTTCATGCCGGAAAGCTCGCCGCCGCCGCGACTTTCCGCGCCGGCATGGTGCGTTTCGCCGCGACGAAGCCCATCCATGGCGAGTGCGGTGGCTTCATGGTGCTGGGCGAAGCGCTGGAGGACGCGTCGGGCGACACGCATGCGATGCTCGGCCTGCTCGGCCATTCCACCAGCTTCGCCAAACGCAAGATGAATCTCGGCTACCGCGAGGCGCGGTTGCGCGCCGACTGCCCGCTGGGCTCGGCTGGGGCGCTGATCCGAGGCCACGAATTCCACTATGCGCAGATGACGGCCACCGGCAATGACGAGCCGCTCGCCGACCTCGCCGACGGGCAGGGCAATCCGATCGGCGCCTCGGGCTACCGGCGCGGCCATGTCAGCGGCACCTTCTTCCATGCCATTGCGAGGGGCTAGAGCATGAAGTTCAGGAATCTGGCCCTTTCCCCGCGGCAGGTCGTCGACGACATCGCGCTATGCCTGGTCTTCTTCACCCGTCTGCCGCTGCCCGTCTTCGATTTCCGCGGCCGCAGCCTCGCCGCGGCGATCTGGGCGGCCCCCATTGCCGGACTTGTCGTCGGCTTGATCGGCGCGATCGTCTTTGCCACGGCGGAACGGTTTGGCCTTGCCATCGGTCCGGCGGCGGCACTTGCTCTCGTGGCAACCGTGCTCACCACCGGCTGCCTGCATGAGGACGGGCTATCCGACGTCGCCGACGGTTTTGGCGGCGGCAAATCACGCGGCAAAAAACTCGAGATCATGCGCGACAGCCGCATCGGCGCCTATGGTGCGGCGGCGCTTGGCCTGTCGCTGCTGATCCGCTGGAGCGCGCTGTCGGAGTTCGTCGATCCCACTCAGGCCCTCTTCGCCCTCATAGCCGCACACGCGGCCTCGCGCGGCGTGATCGGCGCTTTCATGCATCTGCTGCCTCCAGCGCGCGTCGACGGCCTCTCGGCCGATGCCGGCACCGTCTCGCAGGAAACCGCCATGGCCGGCGCCGTGCTCGGCGCGATCCCGCTGCTCCTGCTCGGATTGGGCGGCGCCGTCTTCGCGCTGATCCTGCTTGGCCTGCTGTTTGCCGCTTTCCGCGCCCTTTGCCTCAACCAGATCGATGGCCAGACCGGCGACACGATCGGAGCCTTGCAGCAGGCAAGCGAGATCGCGGTGCTGCTCGTCGCTTCCGTAGCGCTTTCCTGATCCCCTGGCCTGATTCTCTTGGCCTGATTCCTTTTCGGAGACTTTGCCCCCATGCCCTTCAAATCCCTTAGTGAATTGCGCGCCGCCTGCCTCGACCTGCCGGCCGGCAGCGATGCCGCGGCCAATGCGGTCGCCCGCCGCCAGGACACGCTGACCAAGCCGCAAGGCAGCCTCGGCCGGCTGGAGGCGATCGCGGCATGGCTGGCGCGCTGGCAGGGCCGCAACATGCCAAAGCTCGACCGCGTCAAGGTTTTCGTCTTCGCCGGCAACCATGGCGTCACCGCGCAAGGTGTGTCGGCCTATCCTTCTGAGGTCACCGTGCAGATGGTGGCGAACTTCGCCGGTGGCGGTGCCGCCATCAATCAGCTCGCCCGTATGGCTGGCGCCGAACTCGACGTCATTCCGCTCGATCTCGACTATCCCACGGGCGACTTCACGCAAGGTCCGGCCATGGACGACAAGGCGTTTCTCGCCGCAGTATCCACCGGCTATGACGCGGTTACAAAAGATCTCGACCTGATCTGCTTCGGCGAGATGGGCATCGGCAACACCACGCCGGCCGCCGCCATCACGGCGGCTTTGTTCGGCGGTGGCGCGGAAAAATGGACCGGACGCGGTACCGGTGTCGATGACGCCGGGTTGAAGCGCAAGGTGGTCGCCATCGAAGCTGGCCTGAAGCGCCACGCCGCCGTCCTTGCCGATCCGCTTGGCATTGCTGCGGCACTCGGAGGCCGCGAACTCGCCGCCATCTTCGGCGCCACGCTCGCCGCCCGCCATCTGGGCATACCCGTGCTGCTCGACGGCTTCGTCTGCACCGCAGCCGCGGCCCCACTGGCAAAGCTGCACCCGACCGGGCTCGCCCACACCATCGCCGCTCACGTGTCGGCCGAGTCGGGCCATCGCGGCCTGCTCGAAGCCCTCGGCCTGCCGCCGCTGCTCGATCTCGGCATGCGGCTCGGCGAAGGCTCCGGCGCCTGCCTCGCCGTCAACATCGTCCGTTCGGCGCTGGAGTGCCATGCCCGTATGGCGAGTTTTGCCGAGGCTGGCGTTTCGGAGAAGTAATCGTCAACTTCCCTGCTCAAGGCATACAAGCCACGTGAAAAGTAGTGTCGCCGGCGTCTTCCAATGGCCCAGATTCTCAAATATATCTTGCGGATGAAGAAACTTCATCCTGCCGCAGCTGCAGTGTTTATCGCCGGGGCGGTCGCCGCTGTACTCCGCCACAGCAGCTATTCAAGTCATGGCCCGATCGATACCGGCATTTTCGTTGTCTTCCTGGTCTTCTTCTGGTGGCTCATCAGCGATTTCTCAGGCGGGGAAGGTGGAGTTGATGTCAACGAAACTGCAAGCGCGAAAGAAAGTATTGCATTTCGATTCGGCAGGTTTCTGAGCCGCATTTCTCGACGCGGTTAGATCGCTTGAGGCCCACCATTGCTGGTTAAACATCGGGGCCAGACCATTGGCCCGAGACGCGCCAAACGCGTCTCGCTTTCAGGGTCTTTCCACCAAGTCTTCTAGGAATTTGGTGGGTGCGCACAGGATTGAACTGTGGACCCGCTGATTAAGAGTCAGCTGCTCTACCAACTGAGCTACGCACCCACTCGGCCGGCAAAAACCGGCGTTGGCGGGCATATAGCCGCCACCATCCGTCATGTCCAGCCCTGCCGGAGTCATTTCCCGACAAATCGCTTTCAGCCCGCCGCGATCAGACGAACAGCTTGCCCTCCGCCACCTTGATCGCGTTGCCGCCAATGCGCGCCGAGGCCAGTTTTCCGCCTTGCACGGTCAGTTCGAGGCGGATGCGCGATGGCCGGCCCATCTCCAGCCCCTGCTCGATCCACAGCTGCGAAATGCCGTCGGTCGGCGCGTCGAAATGCATGATGGCGCCGGCAAAGGCCGCAGCCGCCGAGCCGGTCGCCGGATCCTCGTAGGAAGGCGTGCCGGGCACGATCATGCGCACATGGAAGGCGCTTTCGTGGTTCACCGTTTCGCGGCAGTAGACATAGGGACTGGCGAAGGCCCACTCGCTCTTGCGCGGCGCCAGTTCCGACCAGGCCTGGTTGTCCAGCCGGATCCGGCCCGCCGCCTCGAGATTGGCAACCGGAATGGTGACGTAGGGCACGCCGGCCGACCAGAACGCGACGCGGTGATTCTCGAAGCCGATTTCATGCGGCGTCAACCCAAGGGCGGCGCCGATCGCCTCCGGATCGGCCTCGAGCTTCAGCGGTTCCGGCAGCTTCGCCAGGTCGAACTCGGCGAAGGTATTGCCGTCGTGCTTGCTGACGGCGCAACGCACCGGGCCGATGTTTTCCTCCAGCACGAAGATGCCGGCGCCGCCCTCCTCCGCCAGTTCGGCCAGCGCGATCGCGGCGCCGACCGTCGGATGACCGGCGAACGGCATTTCATAGTCGGGGGTGAAGATTCGAATGCGGTTTTTGTGCTTGGGATTGTCCGGCGGCAGCACGAAAACCGATTCCGACAGGTTGAACTCGCGCGCGATGGCCTGCATCGCGGCCGTGTCCAATCCCTTGCTGTCCAGCACGACGGCCAAGGGATTGCCGGCCAGTCGCTCGGTCGTAAACACATCGTAAAGCAAGTAATTCCGGGTTTTCATTCCTGCCTCAATCCAAACATGGGCGAAATTTAATTTGATATTTGAACCAGTAAGCCTGATCTGTGCACAGATAGGGACATTACGCATTATAGGGGTCCAGCGTGGACCAGATTGTCAATCTGCCAAAGACGGAATCGGATTCCGCCATCGAGACGGCGCTTGGGCTCGACCAGACGGGGCGGCGCAAGTCGCGCCGGCGCGGCTGGCTCTATGCGCTGCTGGCGCTGATCGTGCTCGTCGCCGGGCTTGGTGCCTATCAGTGGTATGCCGGCTCGCCGGCCAGGATCGACTACACCACCGTGCCTGCCGCCAAGGCCGACCTCACCGTCGCGGTGTCGGCGACCGGCACGCTGCAGCCGCTCACCCAGGTCGACATTTCAAGCGAACTGTCCGGCATCATCCGCTCGGTCTCGGCCGAGGAGAACCAGCAGGTCAAGAAGGGTGACGTGCTGGCGACACTCGACACGGTGAAACTCGAGGTCCAGATCGAGCGCGCCGAAGCTTCGGCAAAGGCCGCCGCCGCCAATGTCGAGGACGCCACGGTTACGCTGGCCGAAAACGAGAAGGCGCTGGTGCGCGCCGCGGAACTGACCAGGCGCGGCATGGCGACCGACCAGTCGCTTGAAGCAGCAACCGCCACGCGCGACCGTTCCAAGGCAGCGCTGGACAGTGCGCAGGCCAACCTCGCCATCGCCCAGGCCGACCTCAAGGCGCAGCAGACCGACCTTGCCAAGAGCACCATCTATGCGCCGATCGACGGCATCGTGCTGACGCGATCGGTCGATCCCGGCCAGACGGTTGCCTCCTCGCTGCAGGCGCCGGTGCTGTTCATCATCGCCGCCGATCTCAGGAACATGGAACTGGTGGCGGCGGTCGACGAGGCCGACATCGGCGCGGTCAAGTCAGGCCAGCACGCCCGCTTCACCGTGGATGCCTTCCCCGAGCGGCCGTTCGATGCCGAGATCCGCGACATCTCCTATGCCTCGGTCACCACCGACGGCGTCGTCACCTACAATGCGCGGCTCGAGGTCGACAACAACGAGTTGTTGCTGCGGCCCGGCATGACCGCCACCGTTTCGGTCGTCACCAAGCAGGCCAAGGGCGTGCTCACCGTACCCGCCACCGCCTTCCGCTATCGCCCTGCCCAACAGGCCGCCCGCGGCTGGAGCCTGAGCGACCTGTTCACCGGCCGCATGGGGCGCCCCGGCGGCAACCGCCAGCGCCAGGCCGCCACAGTGCCCACTGACGGCTCGCGCACGCTCTATGTGCTGGAAAACGGGCGCCCGCGTCCGGTCAACGTCAAGATCGGCTCCACCGACGGCGAGCTGACCGAGATCATTTCGGGCCTGGATGAAGGCGCTCAAATCATCACTGCGTCGCAGCAGCGGAGCTGACGCCGTGGCTGCGGGCGCGACCCTCATCACCTTCGACAAGGTCTGGAAGAGCTATGGCCAGGGCGAGGCCAAGGTGCATGCGCTGGCCGGCGTCGATCTTGCCATCCGGCGTGGCGAATTCGTCGCCATCATGGGGCCGTCCGGCTCCGGCAAGTCGACGGCGATGAACATCATCGGCTGCCTCGACACGCCGACGGCCGGAACCTATTCCTTCATGGGCATCGATGCCGGCCGCCTCGACCGTAACCGCCGCGCCATGCTGCGCAACCTTTATGTCGGCTTCGTCTTCCAGGGCTACAACCTGCTGGCCCGCACCACGGCGGCCGAAAATGTCGAACTGCCGCTGATCTATCGCGGCGTCGCCGCCCGCGAGCGCCGCGACCTCGCCATGCAGGCCTTGGCGGAGGTCGGCCTTGTCGGCCGCGAGCACCACACGCCGGCCGAACTGTCCGGCGGCCAGCAGCAGCGCGTGGCGATCGCGCGCGCCATCGTCACCCGCCCGACACTCCTCGTCGCCGACGAGCCGACCGGCAATCTCGACACCGCCCGCACGCACGAGATCATGGAGCTGCTCACCCGGCTCAACACCGAGCTTGGCCTGACCATCGCCATGGTCACGCATGAGGCCGACGTCGCCGACTATGCCGAGCGCACCATCCGCTTCCTCGACGGCCATGTCGCTTCGGATTCCAGGAAGCTGGAGATCGCACAGCCATGATCTGGGAAACCGTCCGCCTCTCGCTGCGCTCGATCCGCCGCAACGTGCTGCGCTCGTTCCTGACGCTGCTCGGCATCGTCATCGGCGTTGCCGCCGTCATCGCCATGCTGACCATCGGCTCGGGCACCACAGCAAAGGTCAAGGCCGACATCTCCAAGCTCGGCAGCAATCTGCTGGTGGTCCGCTCCGGCCGTCCGGCCGGCCCCGGCGGACCGGGCGGGCTCGACCAGGTGGTGCGTCCGCTCGCGGAAAAGGACCTTGCGGCACTTGTGGCGCATCTCAGCGGCGCGCGCGCGATTTCGCCGGCCTCGCAAAAGCAGGTGCGTGTCATCTTCGGCACCGAGAGCCTGACCTCGGGCGTCACCGGCACCGACAGCGCCTATCTCGATGCGCGCGACTGGAAGCTGGTGTCGGGCCGCCCGTTCAGCGATTCCGAAACCCGCTCGGGCACCGGCGTGTGCCTGATCGGCGAAACGGTGCGCCAGCAGTTCTTCGGCGCCGGCGATCCGGAGGGCGAGATCATCCGCGTCAACCGCACCTCCTGCAAGATCATCGGCCTGCTCGAGCCCAAGGGCTATACCGGCTTCGGCCAGGACCAGGACAATGTCGTGCTGATGCCGCTGCACGCCTACCAGCGCCGCATCGCCGGCAACCGCGACATCGACAACATATACATCGCCGCCGACGACCGCACGCCGACCAGCGAGTTGCAGCCCCGCGTCGAGGACATTTTGCGAGACGCGCGCCGCATCACGCCCGACCGCGAGAGCGATTTCGCCATCCGCGACATGACCCAGATCGCCGACGCCATGGCCAGCGCCACAACCACCATGACCGGCATGCTGGGCGCCGTCGCCGGCGTCAGCCTGCTGGTCGGCGGCATCGGCATCATGAACATCATGCTGGTGTCGGTCACCGAACGCACACGCGAGATCGGCATCAGGCTCGCCATCGGCGCGCATGAAAAGCACATACTGATCCAGTTCCTGGTCGAGGCGACGGTGCTGTCGCTGCTCGGCGGCATCATCGGCATCCTGCTCGGCCTGGCGCTGGCCGGCCTCGCCGCGGTGACGCTGACCATCCCGTTCGCGCCGAGCCCGGCGGTGATCCTGCTCGCCGTCGGCTTTTCCGCGCTGATCGGCATGGTGTTCGGCTTCTTCCCTGCTCTGCGCGGCGCAAGGCTCGATCCGATCGACGCGCTAAGGCACGAGTAGGGTGGCGCCTCGGTCGCATCCGGCACTCTGTCCGGATTTGCACAACCTTTGCTTGTTCGTCCCGCGCCGGCACTGTCATTGCGAGGTTCGCGATGGTAGGGCAATTCACCTTGGGCGGAGGAATGGCGGATGAGCAAGAAGGCGCGACTGGTCCTGGCGATGGTCATCATCGAGGCCTTCCTTGCAGGTATCTGGTGGTATCTCGCCCGCTTCGGCATGGCCAATCCCGATCGCGTCACCGCTGACTTCCAGGCAGTCGTCGGCCAGACCATGGGAATGGCGATGGGCGGCTTGCTCGGCATCGGCTTCATCCTGTTCCTCGTCGCCGCCCGCAACGATCGCAACGCGGCACAGAACAAGACGCGCCCTTAATTCCTGTTTGCGAAATGCCACTCGATCAGCGGCTTCATGTGCGGCGAGAGCCCATCCGGCAGGTCGGCCGCATGGCGGATGATCACCGGCCCCTCGATCTCCGGGTCGGTCTCGGTGGCGACGAAGGCCGAGATGCGCCTGGCGATCTCGTCTGCGGACGCCGTCTCGTGATAGCGGCGGAAGATCACCGTGCCGCTGCTGGTCGACATGGCGTGGTAGCGCTTGCCGCGTTCAGCACCTGACAGGTCGAGACCGGTTTCCTCGCGCACCTCGCGGATCATGTTGAAATCGACATCGACCAGCCCATCGCGAAAATCGACCGGCTCGAACGAGCCGGCAGCGAAATAGACGCGGCCGGCGTTGACTGTGTGAGGACCCATGCGGATCGCCACCAGCGCATTGTCGCCGGCCACCAGCATGGCATGGGCATAGGCATGCTCGGCGCCCGAATTCTCGCGCCGCTTCCGCCACAGCATGAACGTCGAGTAGTTGACCGCATGGCAGCGGCCGACGAGACGGCTGTCGCGGTAGGCAAGTTGCGACAGCAGCACCACCATGCCGTCGAACAGCGCCGGATTGGCAGCGATTTCGCGCTGCCAGTTTTCGGCGATGGCCTCTGCATTGTTCAAGGCGAACGGATGCGGGTCAGGATCGAGCCGCACGTCGATAGCGTCGACCGGCAGGATGACGTTGCGCGGCAGGTCGAAACTCATACCGTATCAGGCCCCAATACTGCTTACCGGACAATGTCCAGCGTGATCGCCACCGGGCAATGGTCCGATGCCTTCGGCCGGTCCCAGCCGGCGCGCGGAAACCGGTCAACCTCCTGGCCGGGCGGAAAAATGGTGCGCCAGGGCTGGCCGTTGCGGATGATGTCGGGAACAGCCGTTGCGTTGCTGGCGGCGAGCCCCTTCGACAGCAGGATGTAGTCGAGCTGGCACAGATGCCGCTCTTCCGGTCCGCGCGTGTGGTAAAAACTCCAGCGGTTCATTTCCGGCCGCCGCTCGACGACATTTTCGCAAAAGTCGCCTGCCGTCAGCACGTTGATGCAGGACAGGGCTTCGTCGACCACCTCGAAGCGATAACCGTCGATCGCATCGCCGGCTACCTTCACGCGCTGGCGATAGTCATTCATGTCGCCGCAGATCGCCCAGCGTTTGTCGGCGGCCCCACTTTTGTCAGCGGTGTCCCCACCGAAGCGCTCCTCGATGATGCGGCGCACGGCCTGCGCCTCCGCGATGCGCACCGGCATCGTCGCCTCGCGCCCGTCGAGCCCGTTGCGCGGCGAGCCCATCGACTTGAAATGCACGAGATAGAGCGTCAGCGGCACACCGCCCACGGTGACGTCGATCTCCAGGCAGTCGCGCCGGAAAATGCGCTCATTGGCCTGATTGCCCAGTGCCTCGAGTTCCGGCGTGTGCAGCCCGAACTGCTCGTAGGTGACATAGGCATGGCTGGTCATGCGCACGAATTCGATCGGCTGCCCCTGCGCGGTCTCGTTGCGCATCATCACGGCAACGTCGATGCCGCGCGAATCATTGCCCGCTGTGGTGTATTTCTGCCGGTAGCCCTGCCCCACCATCTTGAACAGATAGCCGTATTCGAAGGCCTTCAGCGCCTCGATGTTGTCGACCTCCTGCATGCAGATGATGTCGGCCCGGGTGGCAGCGATTGCCAGCGCCGTCAGTTGGCGCGTGTCGTCGGACTGTGCGATGGCGCGGGCCTGCTCCAGCATCCTGTATTCGGCCTCGCTCTGGATATCGAACAGCGCCAGCGTGCGATCCTCGTTGAGCTGGTTGCGATAGCCGGAATAATCGAACCTGTTCATCAGGTTCTCGACATTGAAGGTGGCAAGGCGCAGCGACATGCCATGACCTTTGCCCGCAAGTGCTTCGGAAAACAAGCTCGCAGGAGCACCAGCTGAGATCGATTGGTCCTAGGGGCGTTCACGTCATGGTTGACGGAACCTTTCCGTTCATCCGCCGTTCAGATGCAAACATCCATTGTTGCCCCATTCCTCGGGTGGGCGTGGGGCCTGTAACTCTTGGAGAGTGCAATGAATTCGCTCTTTTCTTCCACGGTCAAATCGGGGCTGATAGCCCTCGGTATCCTCTCCGGCATCACGGCACCATCCGCCGCCGGACCGATCATGCAGCCGGACCTGTCGATTCCCACCAGCACGGCGGCGCCGAATGTCACGCCGGTCCGCGATAGCTGGGCGGGCGGCAACAACCGTCAGTTCAACAACGACAATTGGAGATGGCGCCGGTCAGGCAATTGGGACGGCGGCCGTCGACACTGGCACGGCGGCGGCGGTAACTGGAATGGTGGAGACAACTGGCGTTGGCGCCATGGTCGCCATCACTATCGTGGCGGCCGTTACTACGATGACGGCGCGAGTGCAGCGATTCTGGGCCTTGGGCTGGGGCTTGGCCTCGGCAGCATGTACAACAACTACGACTACTATGACCGGCCAGCGCCACGCCGCTACTACCGCGCGGGACGGCTTTCGAGCGCTCATGTCCAATGGTGCTACAACCGCTACCGGTCGTACCGGGCCTACGACAACACCTTCCAGCCCTACAACGGCCCGCGCCAGCAGTGCTACTCACCCTATTGATGCGCTGGCCTGTAGCTGAGCTGACCGACAAAATGAAAAACGGCGCCACGTGGCGCCGTTTCTTGTTCATGGAAGCTGCTGTTTTCGAGCGCTTGTGGATTTCGCTCAGTTCTTCGCCTTGTCGACCAGCTTGTTCTTGGAAATCCACGGCATCATCGCGCGCAGCTTGGCACCGACTTCCTCGATCTGGTGGCTGTCATTGTTGCGGCGGATGCCCTTGAAGCGGGACATGCCGGCGCGGTATTCCTGCATCCACTCCGAGGTGAACTTGCCGGTTTGGATGTCCTTCAGCACGCGCTTCATCTCGGCCTTGGTCTCAGCGGTGATGATGCGCGGGCCTGAGACATATTCGCCCCATTCGGCGGTGTTCGAGATCGAGTAGTTCATGTTGGCGATGCCGCCTTCATAGATCAGGTCGACGATCAGCTTGACCTCGTGCAGGCACTCGAAATAGGCCATCTCAGGCGCGTAGCCGGCTTCCACCAGCGTCTCGAAACCGGCCCGGATCAGCTCGACCAGACCGCCGCACAGCACGACCTGCTCGCCGAACAGGTCGGTCTCGCATTCCTCGCGGAAATTGGTCTCGATGATGCCCGAACGGCCGCCGCCGACGCCGCAGGCGTAGGACAGCGCCAGGTCGAGCGCATTGCCCGAAGCGTCCTGGTTGACGGCGACCAGGCACGGCACGCCGCCGCCCTTCTGGTATTCGCCGCGCACCGTGTGGCCGGGACCCTTCGGCGCGATCATGACGACGTCGACCGTCGACTTCGGCTCGATCAGGCCGAAATGCACGTTGAGGCCGTGTGCGAAGGCGATTGCGGCACCGTCGCGGATGTTCGGCGCGATCTCGTTTTTGTAGATGTCGGCCTGCAGTTCGTCCGGCGTTGCCATCATCATCAGGTCGGCCCATTTGGCGGCGTCCGCCACGCTCATCACCTTGAGCCCGTCGGCCTCGACCTTCTTGGCGGTCGCCGAGCCGGCCTTGAGGCCGATGGCGATCTCCTTGGCGCCGGAATCCTTGAGATTGAGCGCATGCGCCCTGCCTTGGCTGCCATAGCCGATGATGGCGATCTTCTTGCCCTTGATCAGATTGAGATCGGCATCACGATCGTAATAGACGCGCATTTTGTCTTCCTTCCCGTTTTTACAAATCAGAGGCCTTGCGGCCCGGTTTTTGCTCCATGAAGAGCGAGAAACTGCTGCGTCGCCCGCGCGGCATCGCCGCCGATCGCCGCCTCAGTCAATTCCAGCCGGTCGCCGAGCAGCAGACGGATCTGCACGTCGCGGGCGACCAGCCCGAAAAAGGTGCGGAAGGCCGTTTCGGCATCCGCGAAATCCAAAAGCCCGGTCCGTCGGCCGGCCTCAAGCACCGGCTTCAGCCGTTTGGCCAATGCGAAGCGGCCGTTCTCCAGCACCACGGCGCCGAGATTGTCCTTGCCGGAACCGGCATGGCTGACCGCCACCCGGTTGAGGGCGATCGACGTGTCGCTGGAGATCACCTTAAGCCAGTCCGAGGCAAAGCGTTCGAGGCTTGCGGTCAGCGAGGCAAGATCGAGCCCCTTGCCGTCAACCGGCGCCACCCGCACTTTCGAGGCCTGCCACTGCACCGTCGCCGTCAGCAGCCCGTCACGGTCGCCGAACCATTTATAGAGCGTTTCCTTGGAGCAGCTGGCGCGGCGCGCCACGGCGGTCATGGTCAGATGATCGCCCTCCTCGACCAGCAGCCGCAACGCCGCGTCGAGGACGGCCTTCTGCCGTTCTGTCAGCGCTTCGCTGGTGTCCATATCGGGCAAGATGTGCAACACGCTCTTCTCTCGAAAGGCAGGCCACCGATCACTCGGCAATCCGTACCGTACGTTACGGTTCGGCATATTGCGCATTCCAAGGCCGCACGCAAGAGGACGAGAGCAAAATATCTGCAAGTGGATGAGCGTTGCCGCGCGCGACAAGCCTCGCCTAGTCGCCGGCTGGCGGTTGACGCAGCCGTCCAAGCAATGCCGAGACCATGGTCAGCTCATCCGCCGACAATTTGGCGCCTACCAGTTCCGCAATCGAGCGTCCGTAGACAGCCCACATCTGGCGGCGTGTCTCTCGCCCGCTGGCGGTGATGCGGATGGTCTGGCCACGGCCGTCATCGGCCACCGGCAGCTTCTCCACCAGTCCGTCGGCCTCTAGGCGGGCCAGAAGCCGAGAGATGTTGTATTGCGCGAACAGCGTGCGCTCGATGAGCTGGAACGGCCGCAGCCCGCCCTCACCCGCCTCGGCGAGCTCATGCAGCACGTCGTACCAGGCAAGCGGCGGCAGGCCGGCGGCCTTCAACGCCTCCTCGGCGCTTTCCATCAGCTGGCGCGAAACGCGCATCAGGCGAGCCCAGGCCTTGATGGCTTCGGGCGAAGGCATGGCTTTCTCAGTCATGGTGCATCCCTAGACGATAGATGCAATTGCATCAAGCTTGACGGTCGATGCGTGTGCATCTACATAGATGCAATTGCATTAACCCTGGAAAGCCGATCCGATGAAACACGAAACCTGCACACGCGCCGACAAGCTCATTCTCGTCAGCCATCACCTCTGCCCCTATGTGCAGCGCGCCGCGATTTCGCTGGCCGAAAAGGGCGTGCCGTTCGAGCGCATCGATATCGACCTCGCCAACAAGCCGGACTGGTTCAAGGCGATCTCGCCGCTCGGCAAGGTGCCGCTGCTGCGCGTGCAGCGAAATGGCGAGGAAACGGTGGTCTTCGAGTCAGCGGTCATCCTGGAATTCCTCGAAGAGACGCAGGCCAATCCCCTCCACCCTGTCGATCCCTATGCCCGCGCCCGTCATCGTGCCTGGATCGAGTTCGGTTCGGCAGCCCTCAACGCCATCGGCCGGTTCTATTCAGCCCCGACCGAGGCTGGCTTCCTTGCCGAATCCAGCGCGCTGTCCGCCATGTTCGATCGCCTCGAAGCCGAGCTGGCGGACGAGCCCGGCGGACCCTGGTTCGCCAGCAAGCACTTTTCGCTGGTCGACGCCGTTTACGGTCCGGTCTTCCGCTATCTCGATGTCTTCGACCGCATCGGTGATTTCGGCATTCTGGACGGCAAACCGCTCGTCCGAGCCTGGCGCAAGGCGTTGAGTGAACGCCCGTCGATCAAACACGCCGTGGCACCGGAGTACCCGCAGCGCCTGCATGCTTTCCTGCAAGCGAAGGGATCGCACCTTTCAGGCCTCATCCGGCAAAACAATCCAGCCACCGCGCCTCGGTCAGCCCAATCCGCTTGAACGGATCGATCACCGTACCGGCCACCATCGAGGCGAGAAACTGCGGCGCCGGCGGGATTTTTGCCACCGTCGACACCAGCCTGTCGCGGAGGAAGGGCAGCGCCGCCGAATCCGACTGGTAGAACGGCGTGAATGCCAGCGACAGCGCCTGGAAGATGCGGACATGCCAGCGCCGCGCCTTCGCATAGGCCTCCAGTGCTGCCTCGACACTCGTTGTCCGCACCAGCGCATGGCTGAGCGCCGCCGCGTCGAGCAGCGCCATGTTCGCCCCTTGCCCGAGTTGCGGACTGGTGGAATGCGCCGCGTCGCCGATGACGGCCAATCGCCTACCGGCCGGGAGCTTCATCGTGTGGTGGCCGTAGCGGGCCAGCGAGAGCTGGTCGAAACCGTCGATCTGGCTGGTGAACGCCTCGCTCTGTGGCCACAGCCGGACCACCCTTTCCTTCCAGGCGTCCAGACCCACTGCCCGCACTTGCTCGAAATCCGCCGGCTTGAGGCTCCAGAAAAATGCCGCCATCTTTTCAGCGCCCGGCTCCGGCCGGCCGATCGGCAGCACGCCGATCATCATGCTCGCCTTGTCGTAGCGCTGCAGCAGCGCGTGATCGTCGAAACCCTCGCCGCGCCAGCCGAGCGAGGCCCAGAACGCGCCATAGGTAAGTGGCCGCGGCTCGCCCGGAGCGCTCGCGCGCCGCAGTTTCGAGCGCGAACCGCTGGCGTCGACGACCAGATCGAACGGCCCTGTCTTTCGTCCGTTGCCGCAGATCAGCGTCGCACTTTCGCCGGTCTCCAGAGCCTCGACCTCGACGCCGGTCTCGATGGCGATCGCCTCGCGCTGCGCGGCGCGGAAAAGCACGCCGAACAAGGCCGCCCGGTGCACCGCCAGCCCAAAGCGGCCGCCGCGTTGCGCATCATAGCGGACATCGAGCACGGTGCGGCCGGTGCTGGCATCGGCGCCATGCAGGCGGTCGATGCGGCTGCCCAGCGCCAGTATGTCTTGGAGCAGGCCGAGATCCGCCAGCACAGTCAGCCCTGTCGGCTGCAGAATCAGCCCGGAGCCGACCGGCTTCGGCTCATCGAAGCGCTCGAAGACCGTGACCCGATGCCCGGCACGCTTGAGATAGAGCGCCATGGCCAATCCCGCCGGCCCGGCGCCGGCAATTGCGATGTCGTAGGAAATGCCAATGCCCCCAAAGCCGAATGGCCGGGACAATCCTTCAGCCGCCCGACGAAATCAAGCCGCGGGTTTTAGCCGCCGTTCAAGCCTGCATGGCATCAAAGCCGGAACGCGCGTCGCGCACCGCGTCATGATTGAGTTCGGCCCATAGGATCAGCTGATGCAAGGCGCCGAACATCGAGTGCCCGAGATCGGTCAGGCTGTATTCGACGCTCGGCGGCTTGGTCGGGAACACTTCGCGATGCACATAGCCGTCACGCTGCAAATCATGGAGCGTCTGCGTCAGCATGCGCTGTGAGATATCGGGCACCAGCCGCCGCAATTCGCCAAACCGATAGGGCTTTTCGGCCAGCGCCATCATCAGCAGCGAGCTCCATTTGCCGCTCACCCCCTGGATGACATCGCGGACTGGACAATTTGCAAAATTGCCGCCGCCGGAGATCGCCTTGTAGACCTCCATCTTCGATCTCAGATTGACGATCTTGCTGTCCACCGCTGGTTCCCTGCGCCTGCCTACCTCCCGAAAAACTGCCTTCTTTACGGCCACGGGTCAATTCCTATTTTAGTGCTGGTCTCTTTCTGAGACTGCCACTCGAACCGCCTTAGCGGCGCAATGTCAGGATCTTCCATGACCGAAACCCTTCTCGTCACCGGCGCTTCCGGCCAGCTCGGCCGCGGCGTCATCAACCATCTGCTGGACACGTTCAAGGTTCCAGCGGGCCGGATCATCGCCGCCACCCGCAATCCGGAAAACCTTGCCGAGTTGGCGGCGCGAGGTGTCATCACAAGGGCGGCTGACTTCGACGACACACTATCGTTGGAGGCTGCGTTCAAGGGCGCCGACAGGGTGCTGATCATCTCGACCGGCGAGATCGACCTGCTTCACGGCAAGCGCCTGAGGCAGCACGAGAACGCGGTTGCCGCCGGGAAGAAGGCCGGCGTTTCCCACCTTCTCTACACCTCGATGCCGAATCCAGAACCGGTTTCGCCGGTGCTGTTTGCCAATGATCACTACGGCACCGAGCAGGCGATCAAGGCGAGCGGCATCCCCTACACGATCTTCCGCAACGGCTGGTACCAGGAGAACCTGTTCATGGCCCTGCCGCCCGCGATCGCTTCGGGAAAATGGTACACGTCCGCCGGCGACGGCCGCATGGCGCACGGTGCGCGCGACGACATGGCGGCAGCGATCGCCGCCGGCCTCGCTGCCGCATCAAGCGAAAGCGAGACCTACACCTTGACTGGCCCGCAGGCCTACACGACGGCCGAGATCGCCGCCCTGGTAAGCGAGGTCACCGGCAAGCCGCTCGATGTCGTGCCGGTTTCGGATGAAGCCTTGACCGAAGGCGTGAAGGCGGCTGGCGTTCCCGAGGACTTTGCCCGCATCATCGTGTCGTTCGACGCCAACACGCGTTCCGGCCGCATCGCCATGGTGACGGACGCGGTCGAGACGCTTTCCGGCCGGAAGTCGAAGACGCTGAAGCAGTTCCTCGAGGCAAACAAGGCCGCGCTGGCCGGCTGAAGCGGCGTTTTCGCCGGGCATAGCGGCGCCGCAGCTCTTGAGGTGCCAGAGGAACAATGCCACCGGCGAAGCTCCAATCTCCCCCTCGTGGGCAGGGCTATCCCATATGGAATTCCTGAGATGTCTGCCCGGCACGGACCCCCACCCCTAACCCCTCCCCACAAGGGGGAGGGAGACTTCCGTTACCGCTGACCAAGGAGAATCGCCTGTCTTTTCGGCGCCAAGAAGAATTAAAGGCACGCGGCAGCGTTCCCTCCCCCTTGTGGGGAGGGTTAGGGTGGGGGTTCTTCTTCGCAAGAATCCATATGCGACAGCCCTGCCCACGAGGGGGATGTCCGGCAGGACAGAGGGGGACGCGAAGGATCGCGGCAGAGCGGCTTTTATTCCGAGCCGGTCAGATCGCCACCTGCGTGCCGATCTCGACCACGCGCCCGGTCGGGATCTGAAAGTACTCCGTCGCGTCGGCCGCGGTGCGCGCCAAGCCGATGAACAGCCGGTCCTGCCACACCGGCATGCCGGAATTGGGCGAGGCCTTGAGCGAACGCCGTGACAGGAAGAACGAGGTCGTCATGATGTCGAACTTCCAGCCCTGCTTGCGGCAGATCGCCAGCGCGCGCGGGATGTTCGGCTGCTCCATGTAGCCGAAGGTCAGCGTCACTCGCATGAACAACTCGTTGACCGTCTCCATCTTGACCCGGTCGCTGTCGGGCACCACCGGTTGCGGCGCGGTCACCACCGAAAGGATGACGTTCTGCTCATGCAGCACCTTGTAGTGCTTCAGGCTGTGCATCAGCGCGGTTGGCGCGCTGAGTGGATCGCTCGTCAGGAACACCGCGGTGCCGGACACCAGCTGCGGCTTTTTCTTCAACAAATTGCCGGCGAGGAAGTCGAGCGGGATCTCGTTGCGGCGGGTCTTGTCGAACAGATAGCGGCTGCCGCGCACCCAGGTCCACATGGCCAGCACAATGGTGAAGGCCACGGCCAGCGATGCCCAGCCGCCCTCGAACACTTTGACGATGTTGGAGGCAAAAAAGCCGACGTCGATGAAGCCGAACAGCGCCGTCATGGCGACCGCCACCCACAGCCGCCATTTCCAAATCCGCGTCATGACCACAAACAAGAGCACTGTGGTCACCAGCATGTTGCCGGTCACCGAGATGCCGTATGCCGACGCCAGCCTGCTGGATTCGCCGAAGCCGACGACCAGCATCATCACCACCAGCGCCAGCAGCAAGTTGACGCGCGGCATGTAGATCTGGCCGGACTGTTTCTCCGAGGTGTGCAGGATTTCAAGGCGCGGCAGCATGTTGAGCTGCACCGCCTGCCTCGTCAGCGAGAAGGCGCCCGAGATCACCGCTTGGCTGGCGATGACCGTCGCGGCGGTCGCCAGCACGACCATCGGGATCAGCGTCCAGCCTTCGTTCATCTCGAAGAAAGGATGGCCGACGACGCCGTTCTTGGCCAGCACGAAGGCACCCTGCCCGGCATAGTTCAGCAGCAGGCACGGGAACACGACCCACAGCCAGGCGAGCACGATCGGCTTGCGGCCGAAATGGCCGAGATCGGCATAGAGTGCTTCCGCGCCGGTGACGGCGAGGAAGATGGCGCCGATGGTCACGAAAGCGACGTCGGGCGAATTGATCAGGAACGCGACGATGTAGTGCGGGCTGATCGCCCACAGGATTTCCGGATCGGCGATGATGTGGTTGAGGCCGGAAAGGCCGATCGCCAGGAACCACACCGCCGTCACGGGACCGAAGACCAGCCCCACCCCCCCCGTGCCGAAACGTTGCACCGCAAACACCATGGCAAGAATGACCAGTGTCAGCGGCACGACATAGGGCTGGAAGGTCGGCGTGACGACATTCATGCCCTCAACCGCCGACAGCACCGATATCGCCGGCGTGATGACGGCATCACCGAAGAAAAGCGATGCCCCGACAATGCCGATGCCGAGCATCAGCGCCGAGCGCTTGGGGAAACTGCCGCGCGCCAGCGCCATCAGCGACAGCACGCCGCCCTCGCCGCGGTTGTTCGCCCGCAGCACGAACATGATGTATTTGATGGTGACGATGATCGTCAGCGACCAGATGATCAACGACAAAACGCCCAGAATATCGCCGCGCTGGGCGACTTGTCCGCCCGACGACGCCACCAGCGCCTCGCGAAAGGCGTAGATCGGGCTGGTGCCGATATCCCCATAGACGACACCGAGCGCGCCCAGCATCAGAACCTTGGTGCTGTGCTGCTCGACTTCCGAATGGCTCGATTGTTCGACGGGTTCTGCCTCACTACCAGTATTGGTAAGGGCCATGGACGACACTCCGATAAGCGCGCGGTGCTCTACGCTTGCTGCAATGCAATATCAAGTGCCGTCGCGTAATGGCTGCCATGCCTGCCACGCGAGGCTGCCATTGCTACCATCCGCAGGCCTTGAGGAACCGACCCACCGTGCCGGCCATGCCATACTCCAACGCGTCGGCTGTCAACCCATGTCCGATCGACACTTCGGCCAATGCCGGAATGCGCCGGGCAAGTGCCGGCAGATTGCTGACCACCAGATCGTGCCCGGCATTGACCTGAAGCCCGGCAGCAAGCGCGGCGTCGGCGGTTTTTCCCAGTTTTTCCAGCTCCTTGGCCGCTTTCGCGGAATCTGTGTGATAGCTGCCATATGGACCCGTATAAAGTTCGATACGGTCGGCGCCGATGTCGCGCGCAGCCGCCACGCCATCGGGGTCCGGATCAGAAAACAGCGACACGCGAAAGCCCCCCTTTTTCAGACGCTTGACGATCGGTGTGAGGAACGCGGTCTGGGTCGCGAAGTTCCAGCCATGGTCCGATGTCGCCTGGGCCGGATCGTCCGGCACCAGCGTCACCTGTTCAGGCTGATGCTTTTCCACAAGCAACAGAAAATCCTCGGTCGGATAGCCCTCGATGTTGAATTCCGCGCGCGGAAACTCGTCGTCGATCAGCGACCGGATTTCTGGCAGATCGGAGTGTCTTGTGTGCCGCTCGTCGGGGCGTGGATGCACCGTCAGCCCATGCGCTCCGGCCGCCAGCGCAATGCGGCCGAGGCCGGTCACGCT
The DNA here is from genome assembly GCF_040318635.1 of Mesorhizobium sp. M1066. Lineage (NCBI taxonomy): Bacteria > Pseudomonadati > Pseudomonadota > Alphaproteobacteria > Hyphomicrobiales > Phyllobacteriaceae > Mesorhizobium > Mesorhizobium sp. M1066. Next base: position 61,456 of record NZ_JAMYMR010000018.1, on the reverse strand, counting down.
TGGCCACGGCAGGTCTCGCCGGTTGCGCAGCATGGCGATGGCATTGAGGTTGACGGAGAGCTTTGCAGGCATGCGGGTGGCCTCGGAAATCATTCAACGCGCCCACCTATAATGCCTTTAACGGGAACAGTAATGCCTTTGGTGGGAACAGACTGGGGGTTTCGCGTGTTCCAAGCCTGATGAGCGAACCCGGGAAAGGACGCACCGATGAATTTTCTCGATGAGGTTCCGGCAGTCCGCCGTATCGACACCAGCCGCGACGACCTTTTCGCCATCGATGTCGTCGGGCACGTTTCCGCGGCCGACGGTGAAAATCTTTTCGGGCTGCTGGAGGCAGCCTATGCCCTGCATCCGCGCATCGATGTGCTGGTGCGCCTCGTCGACCACGATGGCGTCGACTGGGCCGACATCGCGGACGAGACCCTGAAGCAGGGCGCCATTCATGCATTGGAACATGTCGGCCGTTGCGCAACCATCGGCGAACCGGACTGGATAGCGGACGCACAACGCTTTCTGCCGTCCTCACCGCCCATCGAAATCAGGCATTTCAGGGCGGAGGACGAGGCTGCCGCCTGGCAATGGCTTGCCGCACAGCCTATCGGGGCAACAGCATCCGGCGCCCCTACCTGACGATCGTCAGCCGCTCGGCCGCCCGCGTGATGGCGGTGTAGAGCCAGCGCTGGCGGGTTTCCTTGAAGGCCCAGCTTTCATCGAACAGCACAATCTCGTTCCACTGCGAGCCCTGCGCCTTGTGCACGGTCAGCGCGTAACCATAGTCGAAATCGTCGAAGCGCTTCTTCTGCTGCCAGGGGATATCGGCATCGGGATCCTCGAACGCCGCCTTGAGCAGCTTGATCTTGGCGACGCCACGATCCGGATCGTCCTCTTCCGGCGACACCAGAAGATTGATGCCGGGCTTCACCGTCTCGCGCGACGAGGTCATCACCTTCCACAGCGAGCCGTTGAGCAGGCCCTTGGCCGGATCGTTGCGCAGGCAGACGAGCTTGTCGCCGGCCTGCGGATAATCGGCGTTGAAGCCCTTGAGCTCGCGCAGCCGCTGATTGTAGCGGCGACGCGTGCGGTTGGTGCCGACCAGCACCTGGTCCGCCTTCAGCACCAGCTCCTGGGTGACGTCTTCCTTGCCGATCACCTGCGCCGTGCCATAGTCGCCACGCATGAATTCACGGCCCTCGCGCACATCGAGCGCCAGCCGCAGGATCGGGTTGTCGCGCGCCTGCCGGTGGATTTCGGTCAGCAGAAAATCTGGCTCGTGGTCGGTGAAGAAGCCGCCGCCCGAGATCGGCGGCAGCTGGCCGGGGTCGCCCAGCACCAGGATCGGCGTGCCGAAACTCATCAGGTCGCGGCCGAGCTGCTCGTCGACCATCGAGCATTCGTCGATGACGACCAGTTTCGCCCGCGTAATCGGGCTCTGGCGGTTGAGCGAGAAGGTCGGCGACATCGACGTCTTGCCGGTGACCTCGTCCGATACCGATTCCTCGCCCTTCGGCCGATAGATCAGCGAATGGATGGTGCGCGCATTGACCGCGCCCTTGGAGCGCAGCACCTGCGCCGCCTTGCCGGTAAAGGCGGCGAACTGCACCTGGCCGTCGACATGTTCGGCGAAATACCGCGCCAAGGTCGTCTTGCCGGTGCCGGCATAGCCGAACAGCCGGAACAGCTGCGGCTGGCCGGTCTTCAGCCATTGGGCGACCGCCTTCAGCGCGTCGTCCTGTTGGGGAGAGAATTCCATCAGCGCGAGAGACCGGATTCGCAAGGGAAAGACAAGACAACCGCCACCATCATCGATGCGCCGGGACGCTTCAATGCCGCCGACAGGTCAGGCTATCAGGCGCAAACAAGAACGTAAAGGGAACATACAAGCTCGCCCCACACCTTATCGAATCGGCTGGGGATCGTTCTCCAGCAGGATCGGCTTGCCGTGCGGCGTGGCATGCGCGGCGCGCTCCCAAGCCTCAGCCATAGCGTCGACATCCGACTTCGCGGCCAGCCCTTTGGTGGCAAGCAGGCTTTCCAGCGCCGCCAGCCAATGTTCGTAATAATCGTGGCCGTCGGCAGCAGCGCCCGGTCTCTTCACTTCTTCCGACAGCGCCTGCGCCCACTCGCTCCACGAAAACAGGCCCTTGTCGTGCAACGCCACCGTCATGGCGAACGCCTCGGCCTGCCATGGCTCGGCAAACACCGGCGCATCGACGCTCGGCGGCAAATCGGCCATGTCCGAGTCACGCCGGCTCAAGATAGCTCTCCCAGGCATCGATCGACACAACAAGCATCGGGTCGGCGCCCTCGCCCCAGATTTCCGATCCTTCGAAAACCACGGTGTAGACCCATTGCGGGTTTTCGCCGTGGCCATGCGCGTTGCTGTCGGGGAACACGAAGCCATCGCGCACGGCCTCGATTCTACCCTGCTTGCCGCGCGCGTAGCGCGGCAGCCGCGTGTGGCCGGTCGGGTTGAAATTCTTGGTCCGTATAGGATCGCCGGCCTTGAACCGCGCTGGCTGTGCCACCGGCCGGTCGCAAGGCCCGCCCTTGGCCAGCACGGCAGGCACGTTTTCCGCCTTCAGCACCCTTTTCGGTGTCGCAGCCGGATCAACCGCTCGGCCCTCAGCCAAGTCGCGCTCGCTGACAAACCCATGGCGCTTGAGCAGCACCTCCAGCGCCTTGATCCAGATCTCGTAGTAGCTGGAGGCATAATAGTCGGCCGGATGCAGTGATTCCCGCGCATGCCGGCTCTCGTCGATGTTCCAGGCTCCCATGGCGCCGGCAGTCAGCGTCACGCCGAGCGCCCGCCTTTCCCAGGCGGTATGGAAGTAAGGCTCGTCCTGTTCGGGCGCGACGGGACCGAACCCCATCTGCCCGCCGAGATCCTGCGGCCCGTTCATGCCGGCTGCCCCTCTATTTCAGGTCTTTGGGCCAAGCCTGTCCCGATCATCGCATCACGGCTGACCAGTTCCGCCAGCCGCTCCTCGCTCCAGCCCTCGGTGCCCTCGGGCCGCATCGGCACGACGAGATAGCGCAGCTCCGCGGTCGAATCCCAGACGCGGATTTTCTTGTCCGCCGGCAGCGTCAGCCCGAACTCCTCCAGCACGCCGCGCGGATCGATGACGGCACGCGAACGATAGGGCGGCGCCTTGTACCAGACCGGCGGCAGGCCGAGCACCGACCACGGATAGCAGGAGCACAGCGTGCAGACGACGAGATTGTGCGTCTCCTCGGTGTTGAACACCGCCTGCATGTGCTCGCCCTGACGGCCGGTATAGCTCAGCGATTCGATCGCCGCCGTCGCATCGCGTTTCAGCCATTCGGCATAGGCGGGATCGCTCCAGGCCTTCGCCACCACCCTGGCGCCGTTGCGCGGGCCGATTTTCGTCTCGTAGGTATCGACGATGACGTCGATCGCCGCCGGATCGATCAGCCCCTTTTGGGTGAGGATGGTTTCCAGCGCGCGGACGCGGGCGGCAAACGGATCGAGTTCGTTGTCGTGGCCATGATCGTGTGACATGGCTACAAACTACGTTTGCAATGATGCCGCCGCAAGCGCGACGGCTTGGGCCAACGGCATATGGCGTCGGCCCTGTCACATCATTCGGCGGCCGCCCGCTGCGGTTCGGCCAGCATGTCTTCCCTTGGTTTGAACAGCGAGAGCTGGTCGACATCTTCGACCGGGCTCGGCTCGCCCTTGCGACTTGACCAAAGCCCGACCAGCCAGCCCGAGAAATTCTCCATGTAGACATAGATCACCGGCGTCACGAACAGCGTCAGCGCCTGCGAGGCAAGCAGGCCGCCGACAACGGCAACGCCCAGCGGCTGGCGCAGCTCGGCGCTGGCGCCGGTGCCGAGCGCGATCGGGATGGTGCCCATCAGTGCCGCCAGCGTCGTCATCATGATCGGCCTGAACCGCATCAGGCACGCCTTGTGGATCGACTCGGTCGCCGACATGCCTTCTCGTCGCAGTTCGAGCGCGACGTCGACCATCATGATGCCGTTCTTCTTGACGATGCCGATCAGCATCAGGATGCCGATCACCGCGATGACAGACAGATCCATGCCGGCGAAGCGCAGCGCAACAACCGCTCCTAGCACGGCCGACGGCAGGCCGGTGAGGATCGTCAGCGGGTGGATGAAGCTCTCGTAGAGGATGCCGAGCACGATGTAGATGGTCAGGATTGCGCCGCCGACCAGAAAACCCTGGTTGGCAAGAGAATCCTGGAAGGTCTTGGCCGTCCCGGCGAAGGTGGTCGAGATCACCGTCGGCATGCCGATCTGCTCCTTGAGCGCATTGATGCGGGTCACGCTGTCGCCCAGCGCCACGCCCTGCGGCAGATTGTAGGAGATGGTCACGGCCGGAAGCTGGCCGAGCTGGTTGACCGTCAGGGCGCCGGCCGTGCGATCGACCCGGGCGAAGGCGCCGAGCGGAACAAGACTGCCGCTCGCCGTCCTCATCTGGATGGCCAGCATCCGCTCGGGCGACCACTCGATCTTGGGATCGAGCTCGGTGATGACTTCGTAGCTGTCGGCCGAACCGAAGATTGTCGAAACCTGGTCGGTGCCGAACCCGCCATAGAGGGCGGAGCGCAACGTGTCGGTGTCGATACCGAGCTGGGCGGCCTTGTCGCGATCCACCACCAGCGTCGCCTGCAGCGCATTGTTCTGCAGGTCGCTGGTGACGTCGGTGAAGTTCGCATGGTCGGCAGCCATCGCGTCGTTCAGTTTCTGCGCCCAAATATCGGTCAGGCCGGTATCAAGGCCCTGAACCACGAGCTGGTAGGCGCTTGCCGACGACCGCGAGCCCAGCCTCAAATTCTGCACCGGCTGCATGTAGGTCTCGATGCCCGCCACGCCGGCCAGTTGCTTGCGCAGATCCGAAAGCACCTTCTCGATATCGGGGCGCTGGTCCTTGCCCTTGAGCTGGACGAAAAGCTGCCCCTGGTTGAGCGCATTGTTGCCGCTGCCCGCCGACCACGCCACATGGTCGACATAGGGCGAATGCGAGAAGACACTGGCGACCTGTCCTTGCAGCCTGGACATGGCGTCGAAAGAGATGTCCTGACGTGCGATGGTGGTCACCGATATCTGGCCGATGTCCTCCTGCGGGAAGAAACCCTTCGGGGAAGTCTGGATCAGCCACACCGACGCTGCCGCGGTGCCGACGAAGACGAGGAACACCAGGAAGGTGTGGCGCAGGCAGAAGCTCAAGACCCTGTCGTAGCCGCGGGTGATGAGGTCCTGCTTATGGCCGGGGCCATGCTTGTCACGGTCGGCTTTGGTCACCGACAGCAGCCGCGAGCACAGCATCGGCGTCAGCGTCAGCGACACGAACATCGACGCCAGGATGGCGACCGTCACCACGACGGCGAACTCGTTGAAGATGCGCCCGATGACGCCACCCATCAGCAGCACGGGGATGAACACCGCCACCAGCGAAATCGAGATCGAGATGATGGTGAAGCCGATTTCGCGCGCGCCCTTCAGCGACGCATCGAAAGCCGACAACCCCTCCTCCTCCATATGGCGGAAGATGTTTTCAAGCATCACGATGGCGTCGTCGACGACGAGGCCGACGGCGAGCGTCAGGCCCATCAGCGAGATGTTGTCGATGGAAAAGCCGAACAGGAACATCGCGCCGAGCGTGGCAATCAGCGAGATCGGCACAGCCACGGCCGGAATGATCGTCGCCGTCACCCGGCGTAGGAACACGAAGATCACCATGATCACCAGGGCAATGGTGAGCAACAGCGTGAACTGCACGTCGCTGACCGCCTGCCGGATCGAACTGGAGCGGTCGTTAAGCAGCTTGATGTCGGCGGCGGCCGGCATCTGGTCCTTGAAGGACGGCAGCATCGCCTTGACCTTGTCGACGACGTCGACAGTGTTGGCGTCGGGCTGGCGTTGCACCGCCATGATGATCGCGCGGGTGCCATCGTACCAACTTGCGGTGGTGGTGGTCTGCACCGAATCGACCACGCGGGTCACCTCGCCCAGCCGCACGGGATGACCGTTTTTGGTGGCGATGATGATGTTGGAGAAGCCGGCGGCGTCGGTCAGCTGCGTGTTGGCGGTGATGGTGAGCTGCTGCTTGTCGTTCTGCAGCACGCCCAGCGGCGTGTTGCTGTTGGCCGAGGCGACCGCCGCCTGCAGCTGATCGATCGAGATGCCGCGCGCGGCAAGCGCGGTCGGGTCGATCTGGATGCGCACCGCGTATTTCTGTTGGCCGAAGATCGAGACCTGCGCCACGCCGTCGATGGTCGACAGCGACGGCGAGATGACATTTTCCGCGAAAGCATCGAGATCGGTCAGCGGAACCGTGTCGCTGACCAGCGACATCAAAAGGATCGGCGCGTCGGCCGGATTGACCTTGCGATAGCTCGGCGGCGCCGTCATCTGCGGCGGCAATGATTTCTGCGTGCGCGCGATCGCCGCCTGCACGTCGGCTGCTGCCGCGTCGATGTCGCGGTTGAGCACGAACTGGATGGCGATCGAGGTCTGGCCAAGCGAGTTCGTGGTCGAGATCGAATCGATGCCGGCGATGGTGGCGAACTGCTTGATCAGCGGCGTCGCCACCGATGTCGCCATGGTTTCCGGCGAGGCGCCCGGCAGCGAGGCCGAGACATTGACCACCGGGAATTCGGCGCTGGGCAGTGCCGCCACCGGCAGGAACTTGTAGGCGAACAATCCGCCCAGCACGAGGGCGAACGACATCAGAAGGGTGGCGACAGGCCTGCGTATGCAGAATTCGGAGATCATTGGGCTGCCTCGCCGGCTTTGCTCGCCTCGGCCACCTTCGGCGCGGCATCGGCCGTGGCCTTGCCCTCATGCACCGCGGCGCCGTCCTTCAGCCTCGTCTGGCCCTCAGTGACAACTTTCTCGCCGCTTTTCAGCCCCTGGCTGATGGCGCTGTTGTCGCCTTCGGTCAGCGCCACCTGCACCGGCCGCATCTCGACGGTGTTGTCCGGCTTGACGACATAGACGAACGGCCCCTTCTGGCTTGGCTGCACCGCGACCGTGGGAACCGACGTCATCTGCGGCATGATGCCGGCGTCGAGCACGACATTCACATACTGGCCGGGCCATAGCGAAAGATCGGCATTGGGAATGCTTGCCCGCGTGGCAATCGTGCCCGACGCGGTGTCGACGCTGGAGTCGACGAAATCGAGCGTACCCTTGCCGATCGGCGTCGGGTCGCCATCCTTGGTCAGCGTCACCGCGTCCTGCTGCGGGTTGGCGAGCGCCTTGTGCAGCAGGGCCAGATTGCTCTCGGGAAGATTGAAGTTGACCTGCAGCGGGTCCATCTGGGTGATGGTCACCAGCGGAGTGGCCGTGCTGCTGTTGCCATTGCTGACGGTGACGAGATCGCCGACAGCGACGCTGACAGCGCCCAGCCTGCCGGAAATCGGCGCCGTGATCGTGGCGAAGCCAAGCTGGACATTGTCGGCGTCGATTGTCGCCTTGTCGGCATCGACAGTCGCTGCGGCAGCCTTCTGCGCGGCGACGGCCTGGTCGTAGGTCTGCTGCGTGCCGGCCTGCTTGGCGACCAGATCCTTGGCGCGCTGGAGATCCGACTGCGAGCTGGCGAGCATCGCCTGATCCTTGGCCAACGCCGCCTCGTCCTTGGCAAGCTGCGCCTTCAGCGCCCGGTCATCGAGCGAAAACAGAACGTCGCCGACCCTGACCATCTGCCCGTCCTTGACATCGATGGAGACGATCTGGCTGGACACCCGCGCGTTGATGTTGACGACGGCGGGAGAGGAGACGAAGCCGATGGCGTAGCGCCGGATCGGGAAATCGGCTGTCGAGGCGACGGCCGAGAGGATGGAGGCCGAGCGCCCCGCATTGTCGGCCTTCTTGTCCGAAGCCGCGGCCTGTTTGTCCGGCGCGGCAACTTGCTTTGCGCCGATGACCTGCTGGACCCTGCCAAGCGCGTCAGGCGAAAGATAGAGCCACCCGGCCGCACCCAGGCAGGCTACGGCCAGCAACGAAAGAACGACTTTTCCACGCATGGTCAAAGGCCCTCTCCACCCGACACGTCGTGGTCCGATGGTTCTATTCCAACGCGGCCCGTTGCCGCGATTTCGCCGAATAGATAGGACACGCCTTTGTCGGAAAAGGGCCAAAAGGCGGCATTACGAAGATTTAATGTGCACTGCACAATGGATGTGCAACACGGGGCGGCTCCCGATCCGGCGGCGGTCCGCCGAGAGTCAGGATCCCGTCCCCTACGACCAGATGGTACGCCCCACGGCCTACCCGAGCATCGGCCAAAGCGTCGCCGCCAGCAGCACGCCCATGGCGATGTTGAACCATTTCAGCCGCACCGGGTCCGACAGGAAACCGCGCAGTGCGGTGCCGAACCCAGCCCACACCGAGACGCTCGGCAAATTGACGATGGTGAAAGCCACGGCGATCAACACCACCGACAGGAACGGGTGCTCGGCATTGGCATAGACGGCCATGGCGGTGATCGCCATCACCCACGCCTTGAGATTGACCCACTGGAATGCGGCTGCCTCGATGAAGCGCATGGGCCGCGCTTTCGTCTCGCCCTTGCCGGTCAGCGTGCGCGACATGGCGATCTTCCAGGCGAGGTACAAAAGATAGGCGCCGCCGGCGATCTTGAGCGCGGTATGCAGCGCCGGAAACGCCGTCAACACAGCGCCGAGGCCAAGACCGACGGCAAGCAGCAGCACGAGGAAACCCATGCTGATGCCCAGCATGTGCGGAACGGTTCTGACGAGGCCGAAATTCACGCCCGATGCCAGAAGCATGAGATTGTTCGGCCCCGGCGTGATCGACGTCACGAAGGCGTAGACAAGCAGGGCAAGGAATGCGTCGAGCGACATGGATATCTTCCCTGACAAGTCAGCATCTTGTCTCTTCTGGCGACCCCGCAAAGGCTACGGACGGCCTCACTGTGGAAGCTGGCTGACGCGTTCGGCGCCAGCCCCGCCGAAGTCCTACATCGCCTGCGGGCCGCGGTTCAACGCTGCCACGCCGGTGCGGCAGATTTCGACCAGGCCGAGCGGTTTCATGATGGCGATGAACTGGTCAATCTTGGAGCCTTTGCCGGTGATCTCGAAGATGAAATGCTCGGTGTTGGCGTCGATGACGCTGGCGCGGAACGCATCGGCCAGCCGCAACGCCTCGACGCGGGCCTCGCCGGTCCCCGCGACTTTGACCAGCGCCAGTTCGCGCTCCAGCGGCCGCTCCTGGCCGGATTCATGCGAACGCACGGTCAGGTCGACGACGCGGTGAACCGGCACGATGCGCTCGAGCTGGTGCTTGATCTGCTCCAGCACATGCGGCGTTCCGCGCGTCACGATGGTGATGCGCGACAGGTGTTTTTCATGCTCGGTCTCGGAGACGGTCAGGCTCTCGATGTTGTAGCCACGCCCGGAAAACAGGCCGATGACCCTGGCAAGCACGCCCGGCTCGTTGTCGACCAGCACGGAAAGCGTGTGGTTTTCCGGCTTTTCCGTCTCCTTGGCGATGAAATAGGCGGAGCCGGTCGGTTGTAGCTGTGCGTTCATGACATGAATCTCGTTTTTCAAGCTCTTGAGCTAATTCTCTGTTTGCGCGGGGCTTTCTCGCGACAGCCCTGCCTTGGTTCTGCCGGCTACACCAGTTCCCTGCCCTTGGCGTCGATGGCATTGGCCACCGCCTCGTCGGTCGCCTCGTCGGGCAAGAGCATCTCATTGTGCGCCTTGCCCGACGGAATCATCGGGAAGCAGTTGGCGAGCGTCGCCACGCGGCAGTCGAACAGCACCGGCTTCCTGACCGAGATCATCTCCTTGATCGCGTCGTCCAGCTCGTCCGGCTTCTCGCAGCGAATTCCGTGGCCGCCATAGGCCTCGGCCAGCTTGACGAAGTCCGGCATCGCCTCGGTGTAGGAATGCGACAGCCGGTTGCCGTGCAGCAACTGCTGCCACTGCCGCACCATCCCCATATACTGGTTGTTCAAGATAAAGATCTTGATCGGCGCGTCGTGCTGCACGGCCGCGCTCATCTCCTGCATCGTCATCTGCACGGAGGCGTCGCCGGCAATGTCGATGACCAGCGCGCCTGGATGCGCGATCTGCACGCCGAGTGCCGCCGGCAGGCCGTAGCCCATCGTGCCCAGCCCTCCCGACGTCATCCAGCGGTTCGGCTTCTCGAAATGATAGTGCTGCGCCGCCCACATCTGGTGCTGGCCGACCTCGGTGGTGATGTAGGTGTCCAGACCCTTGGTCAGTTCGTAGAGCCGCTCGATGGCGTATTGCGGCATGATCACGTCGTTGTTCATCTTGTAGGCGAGCGAGTCGCGCGCACGCCATTTGGCGATCTGCTCCCACCAGGGATAGAGCGCCTTCTTGTCGGCCTTGGCGCTCGCCCGCCACAGCCGCACCATATCCTCCAGCACCCGGCCGACATCGCCGATGATCGGCACCTCGGTGTGGACGTTCTTGTTGATCGACGACGGATCGATGTCGATGTGGATCTTCTTCGAGTTCGGCGAAAACGCGGTCAGCCTGCCGGTGATGCGGTCGTCGAACCGCGCGCCGATGCAGATCATCACGTCGCAATCATGCATGGCCATATTGGCTTCATAGGTGCCGTGCATGCCCAGCATGCCCATCCAGTTCTTGCCCGATGCCGGATAGGCGCCGAGGCCCATCAGCGTCGAGGTGATCGGGAAACCGGTGAGATCGACCAGTTCGCGCAGCAGATGGCTCGCTTCCGGGCCGGAATTGATGACGCCGCCGCCGCTGTAGATGATCGGCTTCTTGGCACCGGCCATCAGCTCGACCGCCGCCTTGATCTTCTCCAGGTCGCCCTGGACCTTGGGCTGGTAGCTGGTGCGCGGCGCGATCTGCGGCGGGACGTAGAATCCCCTGGCGAACTGCACGTCCTTCGGGATATCGACGACGACCGGACCCGGACGGCCGGTGGTCGCGACATGGAAAGCCTCGTGGATGGTCGCAGCGAGCTCGTTGACGTCCTTCACCAGCCAGTTGTGCTTGGTGCAGGGGCGGGTAATGCCAACCGTATCGCATTCCTGAAAAGCGTCGGAGCCGATCAGCGAGGTCGGCACCTGCCCCGTCAGGCAGACCAGCGGGATCGAATCCATCAGCGCGTCCTGCAGCGGCGTCACGGCATTGGTGGCACCGGGGCCGGAGGTCACCAGCATCACGCCGGCCTTGCCGGTGGAGCGCGCATAGCCTTCGGCCGCATGGCCGGCGCCCTGCTCGTGGCGCACCAGTATGTGCTCGACATCGTCCTGCTGGAAGATCTCGTCATAGATCGGAAGGACAGCGCCGCCGGGATAGCCGAAGACATGCTTGACGCCATTGTCCTTCAGCGCCTGCACCACCATTTCGGCGCCGGTCATTTCGCGCCGCTCGTTCTGTCCGTTGCTCATCGGTCTGGTCCCGTACTGTCGCCATTGGGCGTTTGCTGGTCGTTTAGTCGTGTTTCAGGCAATAAAAAAGGCCCCCGAGGGAGCCTGTGTCTTGCGCATGGGGGGTTTTCGCCCGGCGGTTACACCGCCTTGCCCACGCGCTTTCCTACGAGAATGAGTGCCGTTTTCATGGTGGCGGACACTAAGGGCGGGCAAGGCAGCCTGTCAACGGGAAAAATCGCGCCGGCAGTCAAGTTGCCTCGGAGCCCAGCAAATGACCAACACAATTGCGCGACGGTGTCCTGACACCGAATCCGGAATCCCGCTTTTTAGACAAGCCATTGAAACCATAGGAAACTATGGTGGGGCGTGACGGGGGCCGCCATCTCTGACGATACTTGATCGTCCGGCGGCAAGCCCGGCGGAGCCACCACCATGACGATCTGGATTTCACGGGAGGAAACCTGATGCTCGATAAGCCCTCTAGCAAGAACACGGCCCCTAGCAAGAAACTGTCCGACCTGCTCGATCAATTCGGCGCCGCGCTTGCTGCCAATGACATCGAGAAGGCGGTCGATTGCTTTCAGGAGGATTGCTACTGGCGCGACCTCGTTACCTTCACCTGGAACATCAAGACCATGGAAGGCCGCGACCAGGTCCGCGACATGCTGAAAAGCCAATTGTCGAACACCAGGCCCTCGCACTTCTCCATCGCCAAGGGCGAGGACGCGACCGAGAGCGGCGAACTGATCGAGGGCTGGATCAGCTTCGAGACGGAAGTGGCACGCGGCTTCGGCCATATCAGGCTGAAGGACGGCAAGATCTGGACGCTGCTGACCACCATGGCCGAACTGAAAGGCCACGAGGAGCCGGCAGGCTTTGCGCGGCCGATGGGCGCCAGGCACGGCTCGGGCAAGAACCGTCCGACATGGAAAGAAGAACGCGAGAGGGAAGCCGCCGAGCTCGGCTTCAAGACGCAGCCCTATACGGTGATCATCGGTGGTGGCCAGGGCGGTATCGCGCTCGGCGCGCGGCTGCGGCAGCTTGGCGTGCCGACCATCATCATCGAGAAGAACGAGCGGGCCGGCGACAGCTGGCGCAAGCGCTACAAGTCGCTCTGCCTGCATGACCCGGTCTGGTACGACCATCTGCCCTATATCGATTTCCCGAAGAACTGGCCGGTTTTCTCGCCCAAGGACAAGATCGGCGACTGGCTGGAAATGTATACCAAGGTGATGGAGCTGAATTACTGGTCCTCGACCGAGGCCAAAAGCGCTTCCTATGACGACAAGAAAAAGGAATGGACCGTTGTCGTCCACCGCGACGGCAAGGACATCACGCTGAAGCCGAAGCAGTTGGTGCTGGCCACCGGACAGTCCGGCAAGGCCAATCTGCCAAAATTCAAGGGCATGGAGACCTTCAAGGGAGACCAACACCACTCCTCGAAGCACCCGGGTCCCGACGCCTATGCCGGCAAAAAGGCCGTCGTCATAGGCTCCAACAATTCCGCCCACGACATTGCCGCGGCCCTTTGGGAAGCCGGCGCCGACGTGACCATGGTGCAGCGCTCGAGCACCCATATCTCCAGGTCCGACACGTTGATGGAAATTGGACTGGGTTCGCTCTATTCGGAGCAGGCGCTGCAGAATGGCATCACCACCGCCAAGGCCGATCTCATCTTCGCTTCGCTGCCCTACAAGATCCTGCACGAGTTCCAGATCCCGGCCTATGCCGAGATGAAGAAGCGCGACGCGGCATTCTACAAGGGTCTGGAAAAGGCCGGCTTCATGCTCGACTGGGGCGACGACGAATCCGGCCTGTTCATGAAGTATCTCCGGCGCGGCTCCGGCTATTATATCGATGTTGGCGCCTCGCAGCTGGTCATCGATGGTTCGATCAAGCTGAAGAGCGGCGTCGACGTCGAGGAAATCAAGCAGCACTCTGTTCTGCTCAGCGACGGGTCGGAACTGCCTGCGGACCTCATCGTCTACGCCACCGGGTACGGCTCGATGAACGGTTGGGCCGCCGATCTGATATCCCGCGAAACCGCCGACAAGGTCGGCAAATGCTGGGGCCTCGGCTCGAACACCACCAAGGATCCCGGCCCCTGGGAAGGTGAGCTGCGCAACATGTGGAAGCCGACGCAACAGGAAGCGCTGTGGTTCCACGGCGGCAATCTGCACCAGTCACGTCACTATTCGCAATTTCTGTCGCTGCAATTGAAGGCGCGGCATGAAGGGATCGCGACGCCGGTCTACGGGCTGCAGCAGGTGCACCACAAGGGGTAGGCGAGCGCCATTCCGGCGAAGCCGGAAGAAAGAAGGAGGCACGGCTTGCACCCTGCCTCCTTCCCTGGGGAATTTACGCCGGCTTACCCGCGGCGAACTGCATCACCACCCGCTGCAGCAGCGGCACGTAATCGCGAAATGTCCGTGTCTTCATGTTGGCGATCTTGCCGCTCTCGTCCCAGATGCGGACCCGGACCGCTTCCTCATGGAAGGGGTTCTTGCGGAACTCGGCGACCTCCTCGGCATTCATCGGCCCGCCCTGCAGCGACAGCGTGTGCACCGAGGCCTGCGAAAGCCTGCCGAAATAGGTCGGGTCGGTGGCGCAGAGATAGCGCTTGGCGGCGACATGCAGCCTGACGCATTCGACGATGACAGGTGGAAAGAACGGCGCCAGCACCTCGCCGCCGGCCTCGTCATGATGCTTGTCCTCGACATCCTCGGGCGAATAGGTGCCGAACTCGCTGGTGTAATGGCCGATGTCGTGCAGCAGCGCCGCCGCCACCAGTTCGTCCGGCGCGCCGTCCTTTTCAGCGAACCAGGCACCCTGCAGCATGTGCTCCGACATGGTGACGGGTTCGCCGAGATAGGATTCGGCGCCCCGGCGCTCGAAGATGTCGGCGATGAACTCGACGATGGTGTCCGCGTTCAAATCCTGGCCGCTCATTCCGCGGCCTCCTTGAACCCGTGCTCGATTGCCGCGAGCGTCGACAGCAGACCGTCCTTGTCTGCGTAGCAACCCTGCAGCCAGCGCTTACCGGTACCGGAAAACGCCTTGCGGGCATGCATGACGCGGGTGTTGTCGACGATGAACGCTTGCCCCGCTTCGAGCTTGAACGTCACCTCGAAGGATGGATCCTCGATCAGTTCCGCAAACCGGCGATAGGCGGCGTAGTACGCTTCCATATCGCTGAACGGCACGTCGACCGTCGGCGCCAGCGAGCGGTTGTTGAAGCGGATGCAAATCAGCTCGCCATCGGGCCCGAGCTCGATCATCGGCCGCTTCGCCTGCAGCCGCACGCCGGAAGAGCCGGCATACTCGAAGCGCGCCGGGCATGAGCTCAACAGCCGGAAGCCTTCCGGGTTCTCAGCCTGCAGCGCAGCCGCGACTGCAAACCCATCGACGACACTGGACTCGCCGCCCTCAACCGTATTCTCGATGCAGGACAGGATCTGCAGCGTCGGCACAGGGTCGCGATAGGGATTGTCGGTGTGCGCCTGGAGGCCGAGATTCGTGTAGGCGAGATTGTTCGGATTGACCTCGGCGCGCACTTCGAACCAGCGCCCGTAATTGGTTTCCCTGATGTAGCCGAAAAGATCGGACACTTTGCACAGTGCCCCGGATTCGGTCGGCAGATCATCCATCACCGCGAAGCCATAGGTTTTCACCGCCGACAGCCATTGCCCCAGCACAGCGCGATCGCGGCTGGCCGCAACATAGCCGGCGCGCGGCACCGAATTCTGCATCGAGGCCTTGGTCCATCGCACGGTGGCCTCGCCTGTCCAGCCGGGCTGGCGGCCTGCGTCACGATCATAGGCATTGGCGCTCAGCCATGCCGCGGGAAAGCTGACCGTCTTCTGCTCGGGCACGAAGCTGACTTCCAGGGCGCCGCCTTTGATCGACGCGGCGCCGATCCTGGTGTCGGCGGGAATGTCGAGAATGGTGATGAGCCGTTGACCATTGCCGGCGCTGCGCGTCTTGTCGTCCAGCGCATTGTCGCGCAGCCACATGGCGTGAAAACGGCTGCGCGACCCGTCCTGCCAGCCAAGGTCGATTGTTCTGCCTTCGTCGCCGATCAGCGCGTGGGTGAGCATGGAGATCCGTTCCTGTCCATTGCGTCCCCCGCAGCCTGATCCGCAGGGTTTCGATTGCATGTTGATCGCGCGACAGGCATAACTCAAATTATCATTTTTTAGCCAATGACTGCAGAATACTAATGGCTCGTACAAATACACCGGTGCCGCCTCTGGACTGGCTGCGCAGTTTCGAGGCGGCGGCGCGGCTGTCGAATTTCACCGCGGCGGCAGCCGAACTCGGTCTCACCCAGGCAGCCGTCAGCCAGCACATCCGGTTTCTCGAGGAGCGGCTCAAGACACGTTTGTTTTCGCGGCTGGCGCGGGGCGTCGCACTGTCGCCGGAGGGAGCAGCCTACCTGCCTCACATCCAGTCGGCCTTCGCCACCATCGGCAACAGCACCGCGGAACTGTTCGAGCCGCGTGCCGTCCAGACCGTGACCATCCGGGCCCCGATCTCCTTTGCCTTGCTCATGCTGGTTCCGGCGCTGCCCGATCTCGCGAAGGCACTGCCGCGCATCCAGCTCGATCTGGTGACGATCCATCGCCCTGCCGACTACGATCTACCGGGCTCGGTGCTCGACATCCGCTTCGGCAACGGATCCTTCCCCGGCCGCGAAGCCGACAGGCTGACCGCCGAGCGGCTCGTGCCGGTGGCCGCACCTGCGCTCGCCGGCGACGACGACTGGCCTTCCCTGCCGCTGCTTCTGGTCGCCGGCGCGCGCGAGATGTGGGCGGAATGGTTCGCCGCCGCTGGACTGGCTGGCCATCCCAGACGATCGCACCGCTTCGACAGTTTCGTCACCGCCATGGAGGCGGCGAGCGCCGGCGTCGGCGTGCTTTTGGGCTCGCGGCCGCTGGTCGATGCGGCGCTCGACAGCAAGACGCTGGTCAGGCTTTCCGACTATGAACTTTCCAGCACATCGGGGCATTTCCTGACCAAGGCGTCGACAGCACGCCTGACCGGAGCCGAACAGGATTTCCGCCAGTGGCTGCTCCTGCGCCTCTCCGCGCCGGCATGACTGGTTATGAGATTGGCCCGATCCGCTTCCAGTAGATCAACGTGCCGGTCAGCCCGCCATGCGGCTTCAGGGCATAGTCGGGTATCTCACCGGCCAGCGTGAAGCCCAGCCGCTCATAGAGGCCTGAGGCACCCTCCTCGGTCGCTGTGTCCAGAACCAGCAGCGTGCGGCCCCTCTCGATGGCAAGGCTCTCGGCGGCCCGCATCAGGCGCGTTCCCACACCCCTGCCCCGGTAATCGACTGATGTCATCAGCTTGGCGATCTCGGCCCGGAGCGGCTGGTTGGGCGGACAATCGAGCAGCAAGGTCACGGTGCCGACCAGGTTTTTGCCATCCCAGGCGCCAAGCACCGATCTTTCGCCCCTTGCCGCCGCGGCCAGCGATTTTTCCCAGAACGTCCTTGCCGCCTGCGGCGCCAACGGATGCATGAAGCTGACGAACCGCCGGCCGCCACCGTTGCGACCAGCAATTCGGCCAGCATGTCCTGCGTCTCGGCAGCCGGGTTCAGGGTTGCGATCTCGAGCGAGTTCATGTGCAGGATATCCTGTGATTGCCATAGAAGCGGGCGTATTGCTGTCAGTCCAGATGGCGCGCGCGGCGTCGCTTTCGCGCCGCCTTGATGGCGCTGATGCGGTCGGTGTCTTCGTGCCCGAGATGCCGCCCGCGCTCGAGGATCTCGAGCGTGTACTCCTGATAGGTCAGGCCAAGCCGCTCGGCTCTGTCCATGCGCAGCAGCATGACCTCGTGGCTCGGCGCCTTCCACGCCTTGGCATGGGCGGCCTGCCAGGCAAGAAAGATGTAGGGATCGCCCTTGCCCCATGGCGGGCCCTTGTACTCATCGAGAGGCGGCCCCCCATTATGGGAGCGCTTTGGTCTTCTTGCCATTGTGTCAGCCCCTGACCAGCGCGACGAGATAGTCGGCGCCGGGCTCCAGGGCATGGAAGGTGCAGTCCGACGGCGCCCCGAGCGCCAGGCAGTCGCCTGATACAAGCTTGTGCACCGCCTCACCTTCGATGAATTCGAGCCGCCCGGAAATCAGCCATATCTGCTGCTTGATGAAGGCGTATGAAGCGGCCGGAAAACTGACCTTGGCGCCCGCCGGCAGATGCACCTTGATCAGTTCCAGCGGCATATCGCCAGCCGGCGAAAGATGCCGCCTGACATAGCCGGTGTCGGGATCGCGCCACACCGGCTGGTCGGCCTCGCGCAATATCCCGCCGCCCTGCAATTCCGCGCGTGCGATCAAGGTCGACAGCGTCATGCCGAAGGCCGACGCGATACGCACCAGAAGCGCCGCCGTCGGGCTGGTCTTGCCCCGCTCGATCGTGCTGAGCATCGCCTTCGAGACGCCGGAACGCTCCGCGAGTTCGGCCAGGGACCAGTCGCGCACGATCCTTTCGGCGTGTATCCTGCGGCCGATCGTCGAAGAAATGTCGTTCGCTATATCATCCATATGTCTATTATAGAGAAAATATAGACGCCGGAGAAGAGCCGCCTTGCGACAATTTTCACGGGCTCCTTAATGCTCTCTACACCATCCGACCTCATCGGGCCTTAACCCCATTCGGGTAGCATCGATGCTCCAGGGAAATGGGGATTGGCCTGTCCATGTATGTCGAACGCGAAGCCTCCGTTGGAGAACCGACATCGCAGGAGCGCCGCGACGCCGAGCAGAGCGACAGACGCATTCTGGGCAATGTCGTGCAATGCGACGGCGCGCGCGCCACCATCAGCGCCTATGCGGACGACGCCGACGGCGCGGTGACCGGTCTGTGGACGGTCGGCAAGATGATCTCCATCAATCTCGGATCGACACGAACCGTCGGTCTGGTCTATGCGATCGGCAAGTCGGACCGCGCCTGGAGCAATGAGGGCCAGAATGCCATCGAGGTCAGCATCGAATTGATCGGCGAAGTGCGTGACGGAGCAGAGCCCGGCGCCAAACCGGTCTTCGACCGCGGCATCACCACCTATCCGCATATCGGCGCCGTTGCGCATCGCATCCGCACCCGCGACCTGCAGGCGGTCTATGACCTCGCCGGGCGTCATTCGATCACCATCGGCACGCTCGCGCAGGACGAGACGATCGCCGCCAACATCGCCATCGACGATACGCTGGCGCGTCACTTCGCCATTGTCGGCACCACCGGCGTCGGCAAATCCACCGCCGTCTCGCTGCTGCTGCGCAAGTCGATCGCAGCAAGGCCGGACCTGCGCATCCTGATCCTCGACCCGCACAACGAGTTCGCGGCGTCGCTGCCCGAATACTGCGTCAGGGTCGATTCCAAGACGCTGGATCTTCCGTTCTGGATGTTCACGCTGGAGGAATTCGCCGAGGTGCTGTTCCGGGGCCGCGAGACCGAGCCGGAAGAAATCGATGCCTTGCGCGACCTCATCCCGGCCGCCAAGAACCTCTACCGCAACCCGAATTCGGGCTCCTATATCAGGCGCGGCAGCGATGCGCTGACCGCCGATACGCCGGTGCCCTACCGCATCGCCGACCTGCTCAAGCAGATCGACGAGCGCATGGGCATGCTCGAAAGCAAGACCGATCGCCCGACGCTCAAATCGCTGAAGACGCGCATCGAATCGGCGGCGGCCGATCCACGTTATCGCTTCATGTTCAACTCGCGCCTGATCGAGGACACCATCCACGAGACGATCGGCAACATCTTCCGCGTGCCGCATCATGGCCGCCCGGTAACCTGCTTCGAAATGGCCGGCATGCCGTCCGAAGTGGTCAATTCGGTCTGCTCGGTGCTGGCGCGCCTGGCCTTCGACCTCGCTCTGTGGAGCGAGGGCAAGCTGCAGCTTCTGTTTTTGTGCGAAGAAGCGCACCGCTATATGCCGGCCGATCCGCGCCTCGGCTTCGCGCCGACTAGGCATGCGCTGTCGCGCATTGCCAAGGAAGGCCGCAAATATGGCTGCTATCTCGGCGTCGTCACCCAGCGCCCGGGCGAGCTCGACCCGACCATCCTGTCGCAATGCTCGACCTTCTTCGCCATGCGGCTTGCCAATGAGCAGGACCAGGCGATCATCCGCTCGGCGATTGCCGATTCTTCCGCCTCGACGCTTGCCTTCCTGTCCTCCATGGGCCAGCGCGAAGCCATCGCCTTCGGCGAAGGCGTGGCGACGACCATGCGGCTGAAGTTCGAAAAACTGCCGAGCCACCTGCTTCCTGGCACCGCCAAGCGCGAAGAGGCCGCCTCGTCGAAAGCCGGCGACGATGTCGATCTGGTGGCGATCGTCGAACGACTGCGCAACGTGCCTAAATCAACGCAGCAGGCGATGGCCTTCGCCGAGGTCGTCGATTCAGGCCGCCAGGCCGGCGACCCCGACTACCGCAAGCCACCCGCCGCACGCGCGCCATCGGACGACGATTTCGACATGCGCTACGGCCTCAAGCCCGCAACCTTCGGCCTGCGCCCGCAAAACGATTGAGTTTGGGACAAGTCCATCTGCCGATAATCCCGAGAATCCGCACCAAACTTCGATTGGCTC
The DNA here is from genome assembly GCF_040318635.1 of Mesorhizobium sp. M1066. Lineage (NCBI taxonomy): Bacteria > Pseudomonadati > Pseudomonadota > Alphaproteobacteria > Hyphomicrobiales > Phyllobacteriaceae > Mesorhizobium > Mesorhizobium sp. M1066. Next base: position 41,466 of record NZ_JAMYMR010000018.1, on the reverse strand, counting down.
TGCTTCGTTCGAAAAGCCTGGGTAAATCCCGAAAGGGAATTCATCAGGCCGAGTTGAATGACGTGGCTTTCGAGAAGCCGGAGCGGAGCGGACATCTAGTCCGTGAGCACCGGAAGTCGAGAAAACCGCGTCAGGCGACCGGCCTCATGAATTCTTCTTCGGGATTTAGGCGCAGACGCGGTTGCGGCCTTGCCTCTTCGCCTCGTAAAGCTGGCGGTCGGCGCGGCGATAGAACTCTTCAGCTGTTTCCTTGCGGTCCCAGACGGCAAGCCCGACGCTGGTGGTGATCTTGAGGCGGACATTGCCTGACAGCACCGACATGTTGGCGATCGCCTTGCGGATGCGCTCGGCAAACTTGCCCAGAAGCTCGGCGTCCATATTGGGCGTGACCACGGCGAACTCCTCGCCGCCCAATCGCGCCACCACATCGTGGTAGCGCGTCATGTCCTTGAGACAGTTCGCGACGGCCTTGAGCACTTCGTCGCCGACGTCATGGCCGTGGGTGTCGTTGACCTGCTTGAAATGGTCGAGATCGAGGATCATCAGCCCGACGGGCTTTTCGATGCGCCGGAACTCCTCGAGATACTCCTTCAGCGCATCATCGAAATAGCGCCGGTTCTGCATGCCGGTCAGGCCATCGGTCAGCGCCGCATGCTCGAGTGTTTCCGAACGCGCGCTGAGCGAGACCGTCATGGCGCGCAGCTTGCCTTCCTCCGTCGCCTGTTTGCGGATCAGCGGATAGATGAAGAAAATGCCGAAGAACAGCGCGGTGGCCAGGAGCACGCCGGTCGCGAACAAGAGCTTGTTGAGATAGATGACCTTGTCCAGACCCGAAGCCGTATGCAACTCGTCGGCGAAGGATTGCAGAAGTCCATAAGCATGCAGCGTCACCAGGCCGGCGGCCAGGATCACGAATATAAAGACGAAAAATGCTGATTCCGCCTTGTGGAAACGCATCTGCTCCCCGTTGGAAAAGTGCCCACCGACCTTATGGCATGGGCGGGCTTACGGAGGGTTAATTTGGACAACCACAACGGGAACCTTTCCTTGCAGGTAAACTTTTCAGGTTGCATCGGAAGCAAGCGCTGAGATCGTGGTTTCCAGATCATCACCGGGGCGCAACCTCAGCCATTCCGGCCCCAATTGATGCCTGAACCAGGTGGTTTGCCGCTTGGAATATTGCCTGGTCGCGATCTTGGCGCGTTCGATTGCCTCGGGAAAGCCAATCTCTCCGGCCATTGCTGCCTGCAGTTCGCGAACGCCGATCGCTTTCATCGCCGGCAATTCGGGATCGAGGCCAAGTGCCGCAAGCCGCTTGACCTCATCCAGCGCGCCCTTGTCCAGCATCTGGTCGAAGCGTTTGTCGATGCGTCCGACCAACGCCGGCCGATCCGGCTCGATCACCAGGAAACGCGCGCTTTCCCTGTCGATGAGCGGCTGGCCGCGCTCTGCCTGCCATTCCAGGATGGAGCGGCCAGACGCATCGAGAACCTCCAATGCGCGCACGATACGCTGGCTGTCGGTTGGCTTGAGCATCGTGGCGGCCGCCGAATCCTCGCGCAGCAGCAGGCTGTGCAGCTTGACGGCGCCCTGCTCCTTCAATTCGTAGCGCCAGCGGTCGCGGACCCGCTGCGGAATGTCGGGCATTTCCGAAATGCCCTCGGCCAGCGCACGAAAGTAGAGCCCGGTGCCGCCGACAAAAATCACTGGCCGTTCGGAGAATGTGCCGTCGTCGATCAACTTCCTCACGTCGCGCAGCCAGGCGCCGGTGGAATAGGCTGTCGCCGGGTGGACATGGCCGTAGAGGAAATGCGGTGCGCGGGCGAGGTCGACCGCCTCCGGCCGGGCGGTCAGCACGTCGAGCACCGAATAGCCCTGCATGGAATCGGTGTTGACGATCACGCCATCCCTGCGCTCGGCCAGATCGAGCGCAAGCGCCGACTTGCCGCTAGCGGTCGGCCCGGCTATCAGGATCGCGTTCTTCACGCGGCCCTTGCCCGCCTGCCCGCCGGAATGTTCCATGCCGCTCATCGCCACGCTTGTTTCCCGTCCCACTGAGCGCGCTTTGTCGCTGTCGCTTGCGAATATGGCCTCACGGTCGGTCGGCGCAAGCGCTGTTGTCTGGCTGGCTGAAGCTATTGCCTGCGATCTCGTCCTGCCTGAGGCAGCCGACGACGCCGTCACGAGCGCCGTCTTGCGCACGGCACTCGCCAGCGAGGCGGTCGACGTGATCGTCCAAGAGGCAGAAACCCGCCGCAAGAAAATCCTGATCGCCGACATGGATTCGACCATGATCGACCAGGAATGCATCGACGAGCTGGCCGATGAGATTGGCGTCAAGGATCGGGTTGCCACGATTACCGCGCGGTCCATGAATGGTGAGATCGCCTTCGAACCGGCTTTGCGTGAACGGGTGGCGTTGCTCAAGGGCCTCGACGCCGCCGTGGTCGATCGCATCGTCGCCAATCGCCTGACGCTGGCCGCGGGCGGCCGTGTTCTGGTCCGAACCATGCGCGCCAACGGCGCCTGGACGGCACTCGTGTCTGGCGGGTTCGAGGTGTTCACGACGCGCATCGCCGCCATGCTCGGCTTCCAGGAGAACCGTGCCAATCGCCTGCTCGAACAGGATGGCCGCTTCACCGGCCTTGTCGGCGAGCCAATCCTCGGCCGCGCCGCCAAGGCGGACGCGCTGATCGAAATTTCAGCGCGCCTCGGTCTGACGCCCGTCGACGCCATCGCCGTCGGCGACGGCGCCAATGATCTCGACATGATCCGCCTGGCCGGTACCGGTGTCGCGCTCCACGCCAAGCCGACGGTGGCGGCACAGGCCAAGGTCCGCATCGATCACGGCGACCTGACCGCGCTGCTCTATGTGCAAGGCTACAGGCAGGAGGACTTTGTGCAATGAAACCAATGCGCACCGAACGCCTGATTCTGCGCAACTGGGAGGATCGCGACCGCGACCTGTTCCACCGCATAAACTCCGACGACCGGGTGATGGAGTTCTTTCCGTTCCGCCGTGGCCGCGCCGAGGCGGATGCCAAGATGGATCAGTTCCGCGCCGCCATCGATCGCGACGGCATTGGCTTTGCGGCCGCAGAAATCGCCGCATCGGGCGAATGTATCGGTTTTGTCGGTATAACCGGAACCGATCACATGGACTTCCTGCCAGCCAGCATGATCGAGATCGGCTGGCGATTGGCGCCTGAATTCTGGGGCAGAGGTTACGTCACCGAGGCGGCTCAGGCATGGCTTGCCTACGGCTTCGAAACACTCGGCCTTGACGAAATCGTCTCCTTCGCCGTCGCGGACAACCGCCGCTCCACCGCCGTCATGGAGCGCCTCGGCATGAGAGCCGATCCATCGGCCGACTTCGATCATCCCGGCATTCCCGACAGCCACCCCGCGCTCAAGCGCCATGTGTTCTACCGGCTCTCCCGCGCCGATTGGGAACAAGGAGAAAGGGCGGCTTGCTAGCCGCCCTTTTCATTCAAGATGAGGATTTCGCCGGATCTGGCGGATCTCAGTCCATTCGGATCGTCACGAACCTGAGCTCGCCGGTCTTCGAGGCCAGCATCAAGAGTGCATTCTTGCGCCCCTGTTCCTTCAAGGCGCCGATGCGGTCCATGACATCCTTGGGGGTGGCAACCGATTCCTGTGCGATCTCGGTGATCACCTCGCCTGGCTGGATGCCGCGTTCGGCGGCTGCCGAGTCCTTGGTGACGTCGGTGATGACGACGCCCGAAACATCGGCCGCAATGCTGAACTTCTTGCGTGTCTCGTCGTTCAGTTCGCCGACCGTCATGCCGAGCACCGAAGCAGTGGAAACGGCTGGAGCCTTGTCACCCTTGTCCTGATCGGTGTTGCTGCCCTCCTCGCCGCTGGCGAGTTTTTCGCCGTCCTCGAGCCGGCCGAGCGTCACTTTCACGGTCTGCTCGACACCCTTGCGCACGATGAGCACATCGACCGCCTTGCCAACCGGGCTTTCGGCGACGACGCGCGGCAAATCGCGCATCTCATGGATGTCCTTGCCGTCGAACTTGATGACGACATCGCCCGCCTGGATGGTGCCATTGTCGACCGGGCCACCCTTGATCACGCCGGCGACCAGCGCGCCCTTGGCGGTCGCCATGCCGAGGCTTTCGGCGATGTCGTCGGTCACCGGCTGGATGCGCACGCCCAGCCAGCCGCGCCGCGTCTCGCCGAACTGGCGCAACTGGTCGACGACGCCGGACGCGAGCTGCGAGGGGATGGAGAAGCCGATGCCGATCGAACCGCCGGAAGGCGAAATGATCGCCGTGTTGATGCCGATGACTTCGCCGGCGCTGTTGAACAGCGGTCCGCCGGAATTGCCACGGTTGATCGCGGCATCGGTCTGGATGAAGTCGTCATAGGGGCCGGAATTGATGTCGCGGTTGCGGGCAGAGACGATGCCGACCGTCACCGTGCCGCCGAGGCCGAACGGATTGCCGATCGCCATCACCCAGTCGCCGACGCGCATCTTGGTGGAATCGCCGAACTTCACCGCCGTCAGCTTGTGGCCTTTCGGATCGACCTTGAGCACGGCGACATCGGTCTTGGTGTCGGTGCCGACCAGCGTCGCCTTCAAGGTGACACCATCGGAGAAATTGACCTCGATGTCGTCGGCATCGGCAATGACATGGTTGTTGGTGACGACGATGCCTTGCTCGGCATCGATGACGAAGCCGGAGCCCAGCGACTGCACCTTCTGCGAGCCGTTGTCCTTGTCACCGCCGCGGTTCTTGAAGAAATCGTCGAAGAAATCCTGGAAGGGCGACCCCTCGGGCAATTGCGGCATCGGCACGGCGCCCGGGCCTTCGGTGCCCTTGACCGTCTGCGAGGTCGATATGTTGACCACCGCGCCGAGCAGGCCTTGCGCCAGATCGGCGACCGAAGCGGGTCCATCGGCGGCAAATGTCGGCGTCACGAAGGACGGGACAGCGACGGCGCTGACAAGAAGTGCCGCCGCGCTGGCGATAAATGTCCGCCGAGCCGCGCACAGAATTGTATTGGATGTCATCGAGAAGCCTCCCGGTATCCTTGAAAAGAAAAGCGCTTCGACGAAAACGCCGCGTCACGCCATGTTGGCAAAAAATACGGCACGTTTGCGGCTATGACTATCGGCAGAGGATAAATCATCGCAGCCGTCATGCGCCTCGTACCAGCCAGACGATGCCGACGCCGATCACGATCGCCGCCAGCCCGGCGATCCGCAGCGCGTTCTCGGGCAGCGACAGCACTTCGGTGGCAAGTTTCCTGGCCAGGCCGGGAAAACCGCCGTAGACCAGACCCTCTATGACAAGGACCAGGCCCATGGCGGCAAGAAAATCCTGCACCGGCCGCTACTGGCCGGTGCTGGGCTGTGCCGGCGCGGCGGGTGCCGTCGCCGGAGCGTTTGGCGCAGGCGAAGCCGGCTTTGCCGGCCCCTCGCTGCCGTCGGGATTGCGGAAGAAACGGAAGAACTCCGAGTTCGGCGACAGCACCATCGTCGTTCCGGTGTTGTCCAGCGCCGTGCCATAGGCATTCATCGACCGGTAGAAGTCGAAGAAGGCCGGATCGCGCTGATAGGCTCCCGCGAAGGTGGCGCTGCGCTGGGCTTCGCCCTCGCCGCGCAGGATTTCCGACTCTTTTTGCGCTTCGGCGACAATCTCGACCACTTCGCGATCGGCGCGGGCCGTGATGCGTTGCGCCGCTTCGTTGCCGCGTGCCCTCAGCCGGGCAGCTTCCGCCAGGCGTTCCGCCTTCATGCGGTCGAAGGTCTGCTGCGAGACTTCGGCCGTGAGATCGGTGCGGCGAATGCGGACATCCTCGATCTGCAGGCCGAGCGATGTGGCATCGGGCCTGAGCTGGTCGCGGACTTCGCGCATCATCACGCCGCGCTCTTCGGAGAGTGCTGCCTCGAAATCACGCAGACCATAGACACGGCGCAAGGCAGCGTCGAGACGCGTCCTGAGCCGGGCCTCGGCCAATTCGATCTGACCGGACACGGCGGCGCGGAAGACCCGCGGATCCGAGATGCGATAGGCGATGAAGGCATCGACCTCATAGAACTTGCCGCCCGAGACCTGGACGCGAATGTTGTCGAGGTCGAAGCGCAGCACCCGGTTCTCGATCAGCTGCACGGTGTCGGCGTCGAAGAACGAGAACGGCGCCTTGAAGTAGATGCCGGGTTCGCTCTTGACATCGACGATCTCGCCGAACCTGAGCACCAGCGCCTGCTGGCGCGCATTGACCACGAAGACCGACGAATAGAGCAGGAACAGGATAACCGCTGCTGCGACGACGATGATGGGAAGACGGTTGGCCATCACTGGTTACCTCCCGTAACGCCACTGGGCGCAGCGGGTGCCGGCGCTTTCGGCTGCAATGCCGGCAGCGGCAGATAGGGAACGACCCCTTGCCCGTTGCCCTGCTCGACGATGACCTTGCTCGAATCCTTCAGAACCTTCTCCATGGTTTCCAGGTAGAGGCGCTTGCGCGTTACATCGGGCGCCTTGGCATATTCGTCATAGACCGAGATGAAGCGCTGCGCCTCACCCTCGGCTTCCTGCACGACCCGGTTCTTGTAGGCGGCCGCGTCTTCGCGGATCTGTGCGGCCTCGCCGCGCGCCTGCCCGAGCTTCTGGTTGGAGTACTGGTTGGCCTGCTCGACGAACTTGTCCTCGTCCTGCTCGGCGCGCTGCACTTCGTCGAACGCATCGGCCACTTCACGTGGCGGTGCCGCATCCTCGATCGAGACGGCGTTGACGTTGAGACCGGCCTTGTAGCCGTCCAGCGTCGTCTGGATGATTTCACGCACCGAGGCGGCAATGCCCTGGCGGTCGTCGCGGAAGATGTCCTGCGCCGGCCGGCGGCCGACGGCTTCACGCATGGCGCTTTCGGCAACCTGCCGCAGCATACCGTCGGGATCGGACACATCGAAGAGATACGCGCTCGGGTCGGAGACCTGATAGGCCACCGAGAACTGGACGTTGACGATGTTCTGGTCGCCGGTAAGCATCAGCCCGGACGTGTTGCCACTTGTCGCGCCGCCGCCGCCGATATCGACGAGCTGCTCGGAAATCTTGGCCGTCTCGACGGTTTCGAGCGGCCACCAATGGAAATGCAGGCCAGGCTGCGACAGTTCGGTCTTCGGCTTGCCGAAGCGCAATTCGACCGCAACCTCGTCGGGCTGCACGGTATAAACCGCCTTGAACGCCCACAGCACCACAAGTGCAGCCGCGATCAGCGCGAAGATAGCCGGGCTCGCGCCGCCGCCACCCGGAAGAGCGCGACGAAGCCGGTCCTGGCCGCGGCGGATGATGTCTTCGAGATCGGGAGGCGAGCCCTGTGGTCCACTGGGTCCCTTTGGACCCTGCCCCCAGGGTCCCTGATTGTTGCCGCCGCCACCCCATGGGCCGCCGCCACCGCCGCTTTTGTCGTTCCAGGGCATGAATGTCCTTTCGCTTGGAATTCCCTCAAGCGCCGGTATTACGGCGCAAAATCCAGTATTGTTCTTCTATAGGGACGCCACGAGGCGCTTTCAACGCGATGCGCTGCCGACTTCGTCCGATTTGTCCGGTCGCGACCCTTTGTCTTCCTTCAATGCCCCTTTTTTCAGTCAATGTCTCTCTCGACGCCGCTCGTAAACCGAATAGCGCGTCGGGTGGCTGTCCTTTTCCCCGGCCGGGACGTCGTGCGAGCTGACAATACGCCAGGAATCAGGATCGATCGGCGGGAAATGCGCGTCGCCGTCGACCGCTGCCAGCACATGGGTGACATGCAGCCGATCGGCCAGAAGCATGGCCTGGGCATAGATTTCGCCGCCACCGATGACGCACACCTCGTCCACACCGACCATGCGGCGCCCGCGCTCCGTCGCCAGTTGGATCGCAGCTTCGAGCGAATGTGCCACCTCTACGCCCTCGGCGCGCCAGGTCTTGTCGCGGGTGACGATGATGTTCAACCTGCCCGGCAGCGGCCGGCCGATGCCCTCATAGGTCTTGCGGCCCATGATGATGGGCTTGCCCATCGTATCGGCCTTGAAGCGCTTGAGATCGGTGGAGAGCCGCCACGGGAGCCCGCCGTCCCGCCCGATCACGCCGTTCTCGGCGATGGCAACGTAGATTGCGACATGCATCAATTGTCGTCCGTTGACTCGAGGATCAGGATGTCGATGTCGCGCTCGGGGTAGAAATTATCCGCCGTCATCTCGAATGTCGTCGGTCCGGTCTTTCTGACATTGTCGCCGCAGAACGAGACCAGGGCTTTCGGATTGCCCTTGTCGATCGTCAGCTTGAACTTGCCGATCGTGCCGGTGGCCCAGTTGCCGCCGGTGGTCAGGATATAGGCGATGCGGTTCTCGACATATTTGGGGTAGCCGTCAGGGTCGTTCTTCGCCGCCTTGCGCACCGCACTCTCGAATGTGTCGTCCATGCAATAGCGGGCCTTGTAGGCCGCATACTGACCCTGGAATTTGCCGTCGTAGAAGAAGCTGACTGAAGACGTGCCGCCGACGCTCGGCTTGTAATGGTGGGAAACATGAACGTCCTTGTTGGCCGGAAAGGTCGAGCGCCACCAGTAGGTCGAACGCAATTGCCAGAATGGCGTGTAGACCTTGGTCGTCTCGGTGCCGTCGCTGCCGGTGTCCTCGATGATGATGCCGCGGCTGATCCAGTCATCGACAACCGCTTGCGGCAGCTTGGCCAGCGCCGCCTTCGCCGCATCGCCGAAAGGATAGAACGGCACGTTTTGCGCCTTCAGCTCTGCGCTGATGTCGATGCCGAGCGCAAACACCTTCTGCTCCAGTTGCGGCTTGACGGCGGCACCGTCGATCGTCACCTCGAAGCCGAGGAAATTGTCGCTCTGGTTTTCGGGAATCGCCGGGATTTCTTCGGGATTGCCCGATATTTCGGGCATCGGGAAAGCGACGATGGCCTCGACATCGCGATCGGTGTTGTTATGGAAGACATAGTCGACCGTGACCTTTTCCGGCGAGATGAAAAGGTCCTCGCTTTGCATCGCCACGGCATCGCTGCGCGACAGGATCAGGCCGCCAGTGCCAAGTTCGGCAACCGAATCGTTGGCGAAGGCAGGCGCGGGCGAAAGGGCCAGCACGGCGGTCAGAACATATCGCAACATGGAAGCCCCCTCGGCTAGAATGCCTGCAGGACCCTAGCCGTTTCAATGTAGCGTTTCAAAGCCCTTCCGTATTCGCGGACGCACCAAAGCACCAAAGGGAGATGGACTGCGACCTGGACACGCGCCAGCGCGGTCTGGACACGCGAGCGCGGACACGCCAGCGCGGTCTGGACTAACAGGTTCCGATCGGGCAGGAGTTCGCCCATGCGCAAGCTTCTCGTCATCGGCATCGGCGCCGGCAATCCCGACCACATGACCGTTCAGGCCATATCAGGCCTGAACCAGGCGGATGTGCTGTTCATTCCCGATAAGGGCGCGAAAAAAAATGAGCTGGCCGAACTGCGCCGCCGGATATGCGACCGCTTCGTCACCAATCCGAAGTCGCGCCGCGTCGAATTCGACGTGCCGGTGCGCGACCTGCCAATGGAAGATGGGCCAGTAGAACATGGGCCGGCGCCCTCCTATCGCGCGACCGTCGATGACTGGCACGAAGCCATCGCCGCCATTTACGAAGGCCTGATCCGCGACGAGATTGCAGGCGACGGCTGCGGCGCCTTCCTGATCTGGGGCGATCCCTCCCTCTACGATAGCGCGTTGCGCATCCTCGAGCGCGTGCGCCTGCGGGGCAATGTGGCGTTCGAGCTTGAGGTGATCCCCGGCATCACCGCCGTCCAGGCGCTTGCCGCCAGCCACAAGATGGCGCTGAACCGCATCGGCGATTCCGTTCTCATCACCACCGGCCGCCGCCTGACCGAGGAAGGCATGCCGGACAATGCCGGCAGCGCGGTCGTCCTGCTGGACGGCAAATGCGCTTTCAACACGCTTGTAGACAAGGATGTCGTCATCCATTGGGGCGCCTATCTCGGAACGGAAGACGAGATCACTCTCTCCGGCAGGATCGGTGACATCGGCGCAAAGATCGAAAAGGTTCGAGAGGAAGCTCGTCGGCAGAAGGGCTGGATCATGGACAGCTATTTGCTGCGCAAGCCCGGTGAAGAGCAATAAGTCCTACTCCCCTACTCCCCTACTCCCCTACTCCCCTACTCCCTTCCCCCTCACCCAGCATCAATCTCCGCCTGCAATGCCTCCATATGCGTCGCTGCCGCCGAAGCCGCCGCCCGCTCGATGGCGCGAAAACGGCTGACCACCGCCAGGCCGACCGCCGTCAACTGTGCGCCGCCGCCCTTGCGGCCGCCGGTCTGTGCCGCCACCAGCGGCTTGCCGAATACCCGGTTCATGTCCTCGACCAGGTCCCAGGCGTGCTTGTAGGACATCTCCATGCCGCGCGCGGCGGCCGAAATGGAGCCGAAGGCGGCGATCTGTTCCAGGAGTTCGATCTTGCCCGGCCCGACGCGCCCGTCGGGGTCGAGATTTATCCGCAAGCTCAGCGACGGCATCATTACTCTCCGCGGTCCAACCTCATACTAGAAGCTCCCTGGCGAAACCGCTATTCCAAAAAGACATAGCGGGATCACCCATCCACCTCGGCGCGCAGGCCGGCGCCGGTGTTCGCCCGATCGAAGCTCACCGTCTTGATCACCGCGAAAACCTTGCCGCCAAGATGGAGCTTCAGCGCCTGCCGCGACTGTTCGGTGATGCGGGCAAGCACGGTTGCACCATTGCAGTCGATACCGACCTCAACCGCGGGCCCTTCGCCGGGGCTCATCGCGGTAATGGTCCCCGGCAGGATGTTGAGCGCGCTGAGACCCCTCGGCTTTTCGGTGGCGATCATCACATCGCGAGCGCGAATACGGATGCGCACCGGCGTACCTGTCTTCATCGCCAGCTGTGGCACCCGGAGCTCGCCCGCGGCCAAGCCGAGCACGGTCATGCCGAAAGTCTCGTCATGACGCAGCACCCTGGTGTCCAGCACGGCGCCGCCCTCGCCGCGCTCCTCCGCCGGCAACAGGTCGAGCCTTTGCATCACCGCCTCGGTCGCCCCGCTGGCAACGACATTGCCCTGCGCCAGCATCACCACGTCGCTGGCCAGCCTCGCCACTTCGGCGACTGAATGACTTACATAGACGATCGGGATTTTCGTCTCGTCGCGCAGCCTTTCGACATAGGGCAGGATTTCGGCCTTGCGCGCTTCGTCGAGCGAGGCCAGCGGTTCGTCCATGAGCAGCAGTCTGGGGCTGGCAAGCAATGCCCGGCCGATCGCCACGCGCTGTTTCTCACCGCCCGAGAGCTTTGCCGGCCGCCTGTTCATGAGCGGCCCGATGCCGAGCAGGTCGACGACGGCATCGATATCGGCGTAGCGCTCCGCCGGCGGCGTGAACCAGCGGCCGTAGCGAAGATTGCCGGCAACGCTCAAATGCGGAAACAGCCGTGTGTCCTGGAACACCATGCCGATGCGGCGCTTGTGCTTCGGCACGAAAATGCCGGCACCGGTATCGACCAGCACACGGCCGTCGACCTCGATGCGTCCCTTGTCGGGCCGGATCAGCCCGGCAATCATGTCGATCAGCGTCGTCTTGCCCGACCCAGACGCTCCGAACAGCGCCGTCAGCCGCCCAGCGCTTTCGAAGCGGGCGTCGATGGCGAAACCGCCGAGCCGATGACTGATGTCGACGAGAACGCTCATTCGATGTCCAGTCGCCGGCCGACACGCCGCGCCAGCACCTCCGAAGCCACCAGCGCGGCCATGGAGATGACGATGGAGATCAGCGTCAGGCGGAGCGCCCCTTCATCGCCCCCCGGCACCTGCGTGAAGGTGTAGATCGCCGACGGCAATGTCTGCGTCTCATTGGGAATGTTGGAGACGAAGGTGATGGTGGCGCCGAACTCGCCCATCGCCTTGGCGAAGGCCAGGATGGCGCCGGCGATCAGCCCGGGCAGAATCAACGGCAGCGTGATGGTGGCAAACACCCACAGCGGATTGGCGCCGAGCGTTCCCGCCGCCGCTTCCATCTTGCGGTCCACCGCCTCGATCGACAATCGGATCGCCCGCACCATCAGCGGAAAGCCCATGACGCCGCAGGCCAGCGCCGCACCTGTCCAGCGGAAGGAGAAGACAATGCCGAAATGCTCTGCCAGGAAAGCGCCGGCCGGGCCGCGCCGGCCGAAGGTGAGCAGCAGCAGGTAGCCGGTCACCACGGGCGGCAGGATCAGCGGCAGATGCACCAGCCCGTTGAGAACGGTCTTGCCCCAGAACTGTCCCCGGGCAAGCAGCAGCGCGATCAAGATGCCCGGCGGCAGGCTGGCAAGCATCGCCACCGTTGCCACCTTGATGGACAGCCGGACCGCATTCCATTCGTCGGGAGTGAGGTCCAGCAGCCAGTTCATAATGCCCCTTGGAACTCAGTTGCTCGGCGCGAGCACGGTAAATCCCTGATCCTTGAACAGCGCGGCCGCCTTGGCCGACTGCAGGCATTTCAGGAAAGCCGGCGTAGCCTTGTCCTTCGAATCGGTGGTCTGGGCAACCGGATAGATGATCGGCGGGTGCGAATCCTCCGGGAAGGTGCCGACCACCTTGACGCCCTTTTCGGCATGCGCGTCGGTGGCATAGACAATGCCAAGGGCAGCTTCGCCCGTCGAAACCAGCTTCAGCGCCGCGCGCACGTTTTCGGCCTGCGCCACCTTGCCTTCGACCGAGGACCAGACGCCGAGCGATTCAAGTGCGGCCTTGCCGTATTTGCCGGCCGGCACCGCTTTGAAGTCGCCCATGGCGAGCTTGCCGTCGCCGATCAGCTTGGCGAGGTCGAAGTCTTTCTCGATCCTGGTGTCGACCCCCGAGTCCTTCGGCGCCACCAGCACGATCTGATTGCCGAGCAGCTTCACTTCGGTGTCCGGCTTGGTCAGCTTCTTGTCGGAGAGATATTTCATCCAGTCGAGATCGGCCGAGATGAAGACGTCGGCAGGCGCCCCGCCCTCGATCTGTTTGGCCAGCGCCGAGCTCGCGGCATAAGAGACAGTCGCCACCTCGCCGACATCGGCCTCGCAGGCCTTGTTCACGGCGTCGAGTGCATCCTTGAGGCTGGCCGCGGCAAACACCACCACCTTGTCTTCCGCATGTGCTGCCGGCACGACTGCCATCAGCGCCGCAGCGAAGCCACCAATGGCGGTCGCCCTCGATCCAAAACCTTTGCGCGTCATGGAAAACTCTCCCTGATTGAATTCCGGCGGCCCGAAGCCTCCCAACCGATATATCCGCATGAATATAACAAGGGAAGGCCGACGCTCTGCGAAAGCGTCTGTACGACATCGATTGTTCGGTAAAACCAGCAAAGAAACCTTGGAAGGGAGCCACCACCTCGCATGTCATGATCGGCGTTGGCGGCGGCCATCGTCACCGTCTCGATCACCAACGAGGCTGTCGCCGATCTCAAGCTCGAAAAGGGCAAGCAGGCCTATGCCGTGGTCAAGGCCTCGGACGTGATGGTCGGCATCGACTGAAATTTGCGGCCTTAGACCGCGATCGGCGCTTTGATCGACGCGTCTGCGACGTAGTTTTCCAGCCGGAAATCTTCGAAGCGGAAGGCGAACAGGTCCTTCACCTCTGGATTGATCCACATCGTCGGCAGCGCCTTCGGCGTGCGCCGCAGCTGCTCCCGCGCCTGCTCGAAATGGTTCGAGTAGAGATGTGCATCACCGAGCGTGTGGACGAAATCGCCGGGTTTTAGCCCGGTGACCTGCGCCACCATCAGGGTCAGCAGAGCGTAGGACGCGATGTTGAACGGCACGCCGAGAAAGATATCAGCCGACCGCTGGTAAAGCTGACAGGAGAGCCGCCCTTCCGAAACGTAGAACTGGAACAGACAGTGGCAGGGCGGCAGCGCCATCGCTTCCACCTCGGCTGGATTCCATGCCGAAACGATCAGCCGCCGCGATTGAGGGTTTTTGCGTATCTCCTTGAGGAGATTCGCGATCTGGTCGATCGAGCCGCCATGGCCGTCCGGCCAGGAACGCCACTGCTTGCCGTAGACCGGGCCGAGATCGCCATTCTCGTCGGCCCATTCGTCCCAGATCGAAACGCCATGGTCGGTGAGGTATTTGATGTTGGTGTCGCCGGCCAGGAACCACAGAAGCTCATGGATGATCGACTTGAGATGCAGCTTCTTGGTCGTGGTGACGGGAAAGCCTCGCGCCAGGTCGAAACGCATCTGGTAGCCGAAGACGGAGCGGGTTCCGGTGCCGGTGCGGTCGCCGCGATCGGCGCCGTTGTCCAGCACGTGCTGCAGGAGGTCGAGATACTGGCGCATCGGTTCCGGCTCGATTCGGTTGTCCAGCCATCATAGCTTACGGACAGGCAATCGAACACCACAAAGCAGCGCAAGCCCTGCCCGAAGGCTGCCAGTCCCCAACAACGTCAGGGCTGGCATGGACCGCGCCAGCCCTGCGAATTGAAGCGCGGTCGTCAGAGGGAGCCGAGCTTGCCCAGGTCCTTCGCGACGAGGTAGTAGAAAGTCACCCGGCTCTTGGTGTTGTCGGCAGCCATTGCCTTGCAAGTCTTCTCGATGGATGCATCGGCCTTCGCTGCATCGCTGATGCCGAGCTTCTTGGCGACCCAGTTGTCCCTGACACGCCCGAGTTCCTTCGGGTGGGTGCAGGATACCAGCGAGGAATCGCGGTTCCTGAGCGCGATGCCTAGGTGCTTGACGATCTTTTCAACCGCATCAGCACTGGCGCCGGCATCGTATTTCTTCACGTCTGCAAGATAGTCGGCCATCAAAATTCCCCTCGTCGGCGCCACGGATTCGAGCGATGAGGGCTGTGGCGCGCTGCTGCAACATGTGCGCTAGGTCGGTAACTCCTCACCGGGGCAAAGCTTCGGTTGAGACCGCGCCCAAGTCAACCCTTTGGACTTGCGGTTTTGTCAGAGGGACAAAGTGCCATTGCGGCCTTCCATTTCTTGCGATGGCCCCCTATATTCAGTTTGTCGGCTAGACCGACTATGGCGATAAATGGGCGATGAAATAAGCCGTTCGGACCCGGGGGCGGTACCCGGCGCCTCCACCAAAAGCCGCTGCTGATGACAGAGCGGTTTTTGCTGGGGGCGAAATAGGATCGACGAAGGTGTAAAGATCGTACTTTTGCCCGGCATGGTACCACCGTCATCGGGCTAAACCTGTAGTTGCAAATGACAACTATGCGGAAGCACGTCTCGCCGCGTAAGCGGTGCGATAGCTTCAAATCAAGCCCTAGAGGTTCGCACTTCTAGGCGGGGTTCGGAGGTACCTGGCAACAGAAACCTCCACTTCTCCCCTCCTCAACACGCGCTACGCACAACGGCAGCTCCCGCTGGCCGGTCCGTCCAACGGCTATGGGCCGCGAAGGCGCACCGCCGCGTGCCCGTCTCTATGGACAAAACATGCAAAACGATTCCGATCGATTCTTCGTGCTGACCGGTGGTCCCGGATCCGGCAAGACCACCCTGATCGAAGCCCTGCGGCACGCAGGCTTTGCCACCTCGGTGGAAGCCGGGCGCGGCATTATCCGCGACCAGTCCGCCATTGGCGGATCCGCTTTGCCCTGGCGTGATCGCGCCCTGTTCGCCGAGTTGATGCTGGCATGGGATATGCGCTCGTATCAACTTGCGCGAGAACAGACCGAGCGTCCTGTTTTTTTCGATCGCGGCGTTCCGGACACGATTGGGTACCTCAGGCTGAGCGGCCTGCCGCTACCCGAACACGCCAACGCCGCCGCCGGGCGCTTCCGCTATCATCAGCGCGTCTTCGTCGCCCCGCTTTGGCCGGAGATCTTCGCGCAAGATGCGGAGAGAAAGCAGACGCTTGAGGAGGCCGAGCGTACCCACCATGCGCTGGTCGGCGTCTACACGGAGTTGGGCTATGAACTCGTCCCGCTGCCTTTGGCGACGGTCGAGGAGCGGCTGCGCTTCGTACTGATCGAGGCAGGATTGGCATGAAAAAGGCCGGGATGAACCCGGCCTTTTCATTTGTTTTGGTTGCTTATTCCGCCGGCGCCTCGACGGCTTCGCGCGAGCGGCCGAGCGTGAACTTGGCCAGCGTGAAGGAAATCACCGCGCAGAGCGTGATGCCGGCCACCATCGGCAGCGGCGTACCGTCGAAGAACACGCCGGCAACACCCATGGCGAGTGCGCCGATGGCGAAATGCAGCGTGCCCATCAGCGCTGACGCCGTACCGGCGATCTCGCCATGTTCTTCCATGGCCAGCACCGAGGTGGTCGGAATGACTAGGCCGAGAAAGCCGTAGCCGACGAACAGCAGCGCCGCCATCATATCGAGCCGGTCGATGCCCGTCGCCATCACCGCGAACAGCACCACCATCGTCGTCGCATAGCCGGTCACCGCGACGCGCACCACGCGCCTCAGGCCGAAGCGCTCGGCCAGCAGCCCCGTCATCTGCGACATGCCGATGAAGGCGACCGCGTTGATCGAGAAGAACACGCTGTAGACCGAAGGCGACAGCCCGTAATGGTCGATCAGGATGAACGACGAACTCGACAGATAGACGAAGAAGCTGGCAATGCCGAAGCCGGCGATCGCCGTCAGGCCAAGGAAGTTGCGGTCACCCATCAGGAAGCGGTAGGCCGACAGCGCGGTGCCGAAGGAGGAGCCGGCGCGATCTTCAACCGGCCGCGTCTCCTTGAGCGAGGTTGCCAGAAGGATGGTGGCCAGCAGAGCCGCGCCCGTCACCGTCCAGAACACGGCGCGCCAGCCGAAATTCTCGATGATCACGCTGCCGGTCAGCGGCGCCAGGATCGGCGACACCGAAAACACCAGCATCAGCAAGGACATCAGCTTGGCGGCCTCATTACCGGTGTGCAGGTCGCGCACGATGGCGCGCGGAACGGCCATGCCGGCGCTGGCGCCAAGCCCTTGCAGGAAACGGAAAGCGATCAGCCATTCGATGCTCGGCGCCATTGCCGAACCGATGCCGCCGACCATGAACAGCGCAAGGCCGCCATAAAGCGGCAGCTTGCGGCCGACCATGTCGGAGATCGGCCCGACGACGATCTGGCCAAACCCCATCGACAGGAAGAAGATCAACAGGCTCATTTGCACGGCAGCGGTGCCGGCATGCAGATCCGCGCCGATCGACGGCAGCGCGGGCAGATACATGTCGATGGCGAACGGGCCGATGGCGGACAACAAGCCGAGCACGACCGCGATGCGGAGGAATTTGGGACTCATGATAAAGGCTTCTTTCAAATCTGGTTGCCGCCGCCAGGCGACGTCTAACCTAGGACGTTCCATCCCATGAGATTCCGACACCTCGAGAGCGAATTCTGTTCGTCTGCCGTGCGAAATCTCTTTATCTTGTGTCCACAAATTTAGACACTCTTGTCTAAATCGTCAATCGCCTCTATATAGTTTTTTATGAAGCTGCATGTTTCTCCTGACATTTTCCCGCCACGCGGCCATGAGGCCAAGCGCCTCTCGATCGTCGATTCCGCGGCTGCCGTGTTTTGCCGCGAAGGTTTCGCCGGCGCCAACATCGATCTGATCGCGGCCGAAGCCGGCGTTTCGCGCCAGACGATCTACAACCATCATGGCGACAAGGAGAAACTGTTCGTCGCCGTGGTCCGCGACCTCACCGAACGCTGCAATGCCGGCATCTTCGCCACCATTGCCACCTTCCCCGACCAGCCGGGGGATCTCGAAGCCGACCTGATCGGCTTTGCCGTGCGCCTGAACCAGAACTGCATCTGCAACCGCGACGGAAAATTCCTGCGCAAGCTGATCCAGACCGAAGGCGAGCGCTATCCCGAACTGTTTGCTGAATGGCGCGAACAGGGACCGGGCAGGACATGGCCGGCAATCGCCGCCCGCTTCGCCCGCCTCGCCTATGGCGGCTACCTCACGATCGAGGACCCGGACGTGGCGGCACGCCAGTTCCTTGGCCTCGTCAATGCCGAACTGCAGACCACCTTCATGCTTGGCGGCTCGCCGCGCGAGGACGAGGTGCTGCAATCCGCGACCAATGGCGTGCGCACCTTCCTGCGCGCCTTCGGCAAGCGCCGGTCCGCGGCATCGTCCGAAAAGCAAAGCGCGCTCGCCAGCGCCTGAGCGATCAAATCGCTGGCAATAGTCTTCGCTTCCGCGCGAGGGTGATCTATATGCGGTTTACGCCGCCCTCAAGCTTGATTACAGCTATGCGGACGATTCAACGGAACCCGACCGCCACATGGCCGACGACCACATCCGCTACGACATTCTGGCCCAGGAGGCGTTGCGCGGCGTCATGCGCAAGGTCCTGGCCGAGGTCGCGCGCACCGGCCTCCCCGGCAACCACCACTTCTTCATCACCTTCCTGACCGGCGCGCCGGGCGTACGCGTGTCTTCGCGGCTGCGCGAGCGCTATCCCGAGCAGATGACCATCGTCATTCAGTTCCAGTATTGGGACCTGAAGGTGACCGATACCGGCTTCGAGGTTGGCCTGTCCTTCTCCGATGTGCCGGAAAAGCTCGAAATCCCGTTTTCGGCCGTACGCGGCTTCTATGATCCGTCGGTCAATTTCGAACTCGAATTCGACGTCAAGACGGATGGCGCGGCAGCCGAGGAACCAGCCGCTCCAGCCTCGCCTGAGCCGTTGACCATCGTCTCCGAGAAAAAGCCGAAGGCGGAGAAGAAGGCAGCTGCCGCCGAGGCGGAGAAGAAGCCCGCAGCGGCGGACGCCAGCACCAAGGGCGCCGAAGTGGTCTCGCTCGACGCCTTCCGCAAGAAATAGGCCTGCGGTTCACGCCATGGCTGACATCGTCAATCTCCGCCAGGCTCGCAAGCAGAAGGCGCGGGACGAGAAAGTGCGCGTCGCCGAACAGAACCGGGCACTGTACGGTCGCTCCAAGGCAGAGAAGCAACGCGACCGCATAGTCGCCGACAAGGCCGAAAACTTCGTCGCTGGGCACCGCCGCGAGCCATCCGGCGCCGAAGACGACCAGTGAGCTGTCACCAGTGAGCGCGGTCGAAAAGCGCTCGGTGACCATTCGCGGTCACCGCACCAGCTACTCGCTCGAAAAGCCCTTCTATGACGACCTCGTCGCGATCGCGGCCGCCCGGCAATTGACGCTCGCTGCGCTCGTTGCCGAAGTCGACGAGACGCGGCCCCGCGACACCAACCTGTCCTCGGCGTTGAGGCTCCATGTGCTGGAGTGGGCGAAGCGAGGAGAGAGAATCTAAAGGCTTGCGACCGCGTCGTCCTTTTTCCTGTGTCTGGTGCCAAAGCCAAGCAAGGTCGAACGCTCGCGCTCCTCGGCCTGTTTCCTGGACCGCACGCGCATCAAATCCTTCCAGCCGACATAGCCCACCAGTTGCAAGCCCTCACGGGTGACGACGGGCAGATGAGAGACGTTGGCCATCAGCAGTTTGTCCGACAGGCCTTCGAGATATTCATCCGGATAGGCCAACGTCACCTTGCTGCCGGCCAGCAACGCGCCAAGCGTGGTGGTGCGGTGCGTGCCGGCGCGTCTCCAGCGCAATATAGCCGGCGGATCGATGAGGCCCAGCACATGACCGTGCTCATCGACCACCGGGAAACTCGGATGCCGTGTTTCCGGCGCTGTCAGGAACGCTGCCGCGCCATGCAGCGTCATCGTCGCCGGCACGCTTTCGACCTGTGACGTCATCACCTCGCGCACCCTGGTCAGGGCGAAAGGGTCGACCCGGTATTCGCGAACCAGATGATGTCCCCTTCTGGCGATCTTTTCGGTCAGGATCGACCGCTTCATCAGAAGCACGGTGACGGCGTGCGCGGCGGCGCAGGCAGCAATCAGCGGCACCAGCATATGTGTGTTGCCGGTCAGTTCGACGGCGAAGAACGTGGCGGTCAGCGGCGCACGCATGGTGCCGCCCATCGTGGCGGCCATTGCCAGCAGCGCCCAGAAACCCGGATCCGCAGCAGGCAGAACGCCGGCGAGCACAGCGCCCATAGCCCCGCCCATGATCAACAGCGGCGCCAGCACACCGCCCGACGTTCCCGAGCCGAGCGCAACCGACCAGATGATCGCCTTGACCACCAGCAGGAGGAGTGCTGCCGTCGCGACCGTGCGGCCGTCCAGCATGTCGGTGATGTTGTCGTAGCCGACGCCGAGCGCGTGCGGCTCGATCAGCCCGCCGATGCCGACCACCAGTCCGCCAAGCATGGGCCACCACATCCAGTGGATCGGCAGCTTCTGAAAACCGTCCTCGCAGGCATAGACCATCTGCGTAAGCAGCCCCGACAAAAGTCCTGCACAAACGCCGATCGCCACCCAGCCGGCAAGGCCGACAAAGGACACCTCCATGCCGCCCTGAAACGGAAAGATCGGCCCGGGCAGATGCAGCATGGTGCGCTCGACCTCGGCGATAACGGCCGCGACCGCCACAGGAATGAAGCTGCGCGGGGTCCATTCGAATAGCAGCAGTTCGACCGCCAGCATGATGGCGGCGATCGGTGTTCCGAACACCGTGGTCATGCCTGCTGCCGCACCCGCCACCAGCAGCGTCTTGCGCTCGTTGTCGCTGACCGGCAGCATCTGCGCGATCAGCGAGCCGATCGCGCCGCCTGTCATGATGATCGGGCCCTCGGCGCCGAACGGTCCGCCGGAGCCGATCGAGATCGCCGACGACAGCGGTTTCAGGATGGCCACCTTGGCATCGAGCCTGGAACGCCCGAGCAGGATTGCCTCGATGGCTTCGGGAATGCCATGACCGCGGATCTTCTCGCTGCCGAAGCGCGCCATCAGGCCGATGATCAGCGCGCCGATCACCGGGACGATGACGGAGGCATAGCCCAGCGGCGTGTCCTCGAGCTTCAGATCGGCGAGCGTGAACTGGCCAAAATAGGCGATGTTGGTGGCCAGCCGGATCAGCTTCAAAAGCGCGATGCCGGCAACCAGTCCAGCTGTCGCCACCACCACGGCAATGGCGGCGACGAACAGCACCCTGGCATCCGTGGTGAAATCCCGCAGATGTTCCGGGTTCGAGTGAGGGGTCTTCATGGCAGTTTGCTTCCTGGCGGCGCGCCGTATGTCTGAGATGCGGCACGGTCGAAGCGGCCAGCCGGGCTTGTTGGTGGCTATGTATCGTAACACGATATAAATATTCAAGCCGGTTTCGCCCGAAATCCGTTTGAGCTTTCGCCGGAAAACGAACACATGTCTGATATGTCGCAGCCACAAAAACCACGCCCCGCCATCAGCCAGGCTGATTACCAGCGGCTATCGGAGTTTCGCTACCTGATCCGCCGCTTCCTCGAATTCAGCCAGGTCCAGGCGGAAGACGCCGGCCTGACCCCGCGCCAGCATCAAGCGCTGCTGGCGATCAAGGGATTCCCCGGCGGCGGCCCGGTGACGGTTGGCGATCTCGCGGAACGCCTGCGTATCCGCCACCACAGCGCCGTCGAACTGGTCAACCGCCTCGGCGAGGCGGGGCTGGTCACAAGGGATCAGGACAAGGACGACCACCGCCGCGTGCTGCTGCAACTGACCGAGCGCGCCGACGATTGCCTGGCCGAACTGTCGGCGGTGCATCTCGACGAACTGTCACGCATCGAACCGATGCTGCGGCGTCTGCTCGATCGGGACCGTGGGTAACCGCCGTCGACTACTACTGCAGCGACTTCAGCAGATTGTCGATCGTGAACGGATTGGACTTCGGCTTGGCCGGCGGCGGATTGTCATTGGCCTGCGGCAGCGGGGCACGCTCCACCTTGGGAGCCTGCTGCGCGGCCTTGCGCTCGGCCTCGAGCCTTGCCTTTTCCTGCGCCGCGATGGGCACCGCCTCTTCCGCCTTCTGCCGCTCCTGCTCGGCCTGCGCTTTGGCCGCCTCGTCGGCGGCCTGCTTTTCGGCAGCCGCCTTCGCATCGGCATCGGCCTTTGCGTCCGCTTCGGCCTTTGCGTCCGCTTCAGCCTTGGCCTGGGCATCCGCTTCGGCCTTGGCTTTGGCATCAGCCTCGGCTTTCAGCCGCGCCGCTTCCTGCTGCTTGCGCAGTTCTTCGGCCGCCTTGTCGCGAGCATCCTGCAGCGCCGCGTAGTAGCGGACCTCGCGCCGAAGCCGCTGCTTCTCAAGCAGCGCGGCCTGCATCGCCTCGACGCGTTGTTGTTCCTTTTCCAGCGCACGCTGGGTCAGGAACTGCGCCAATGGCTCGCTGTCGAACTCTCGTTTCACCGCGCCGAACGGCCCCTCGGCGGTGAAATTCACGACCGGCTCGGAGCCGACCAGCGCCTCGTCGCCAGGCCGATAGGTGATCGCGCCCTTGGCCGACACCGTGGCCGCGTTGAGATCCGCCGTGACGTCGGCGGACAAGGTCGCCGCCGGATTTTCCAGGCTGACCGGCGGCGCCCGCAGCGTGCCGCCGGCAACCGTGAAGGCTATGTCGGTGTCCTTGGCGGCTAGACTGCCATCAGCGGCGATGTCAGGCGCAAAGCCGGCGGTCTTGGCCGCATCGATGTCACGCCCGATCGCATCCGCCTTGGCGAGGAACGCACTGAACGCATCTGGATTGACGCCGGCAACTTTCACGCCCTTCAACGCCGCAGTTCCGGAGCCGGACAAGGCAGCCACCATCCCTTCGACCGATTTGCCGCTGCTTGACAGCGCCGTCGAGAAGTCGCCGATGCCGCTGATGCCGGCATCCGGCAGCACGGTCGCCAGATCGGCGCCCGCCAGTTTCATCTGGCCAGTGAACAGCCCGGTGCCATCATTGTTCTTCAGTTCGAAAAGGCCGGTGAGCGCCCCGCCCAGCAATTTCGCCTTCAAATCCGAAACGCGGATGCCTTCCTGGTCGAGCTTGAGCGAAAAAGCGGCGTCATAGGCCGTGGCGAACCGACCGGCGGCGAGCGCTGCCGTCGTCAGGTCCAGGTCGGCGGTGAACGGCAGGCTGGATTTCTGGCTGAACGGTGTCGCCGGCCACACGCCACCCTTGCCTGCCCCTTCCTTGTCGGCCCCGTCTTTGTCGGCAAGAAAGGCGGAATCGCCGAACAGCGCCACCGCCATCGGATCGAGGTCGAGTTCGTCGAGCGCCAGCGCCCCGGCCAGATGCGGCACGCCGTCCTTTACATCGATATTGACGTCGCCGGACACTGCCGCCTCGTTGATGGCGCCGCTGAGTTCGTCCAGCACCAGCAGACCGTTGCCATAGTCGCCCTGCGCGGCGAGCGACGTCGACATGCCCGCCCCCATGCCGGGCAGGCCGATGCCTGACGTCATCAGCCATGGCTCGATGTCGGCGGCATCGAGGCTGAGCTTGCCCTTGGCGGCGAGGCCTTGCGGCGTGTCGGCGATCGTGCCTTCGAAACCAGCCTTGAAGTCATTGCCGGCAAGGCTGAAATTCGTCGCCAGGCCGCCACCAAGCGTTCCCTTGGCCTGAATGTCGGTGCTTGCCTCGCCCAGCATGCCGAGCGGCAGCGCCGGCAGGCCGTAGAGAGCCAGCAGCGTGGTGGCGTCAGGGTTTTTGGCGTTGAAGGTCAGCGCCACCGGCGCTTCAAGAAGCTTGTCCACCGCCCCCTTCCCCGACAGCGACGCCGAAAAGGCCGAGCCGCCCGCCTTGCCTTGCCCGCTCACCGCCAGGCCCGTGGTGCCGTCGCCATTATCGGCCGCACTCGCCACCAGGTCGATGCGCGCATCCTGGAACAGCTCGGGATAGGCAGCGGCGCGGCTCGCCAGCCCTTTCAGCACGGCACTGTCGGGATAGTGCTGGGCGGCGACATCGATCAGCGGCTTCAGATCGACGGCAATCACCGACGCATCGAGCTTGCCGGTCGGGCTCGCCGGGAAATCCTTGATCCTGCCGGTGGCGCTGATCGAGGCGCCGGCCAGCCCGCCCACCGACAGCCGGTCGATTTCGAGCAGCCCGTCGCGCAGCCTGAGCGCCGTGTCGACGGTATCCGCGGTCAACCCGCCAGCGTTGACCGGCCCTGCCTTGATCTGGAAATCGAGGTCGCGGTCGGCAAAGCGATTGGCGCCCTTGTCGCTGACGAAGATCGAGGCGAAGGCCGCCAGCCCGTCGACATCGAGGTCGCCCCCTTCGAGACGCATCAGCACTGAGGGCTTGGCATCGTCGGGCTGGCTGGAATCGATGCGGCCGGAAAACCTCGCCTTACCCAGGATCAATTCGAGATCGCTGAAGGCCTGGCGCTTCTGCGAGAGGTCGACCTTGGCCTTGAAGCCGGCGGCAGGCAGACGGCGGATCGCCTCGTCGACATCCTTCGACAGCCAGGCGGCAAAGCCGGAGGGTTGCGCCACGGCCAGCAGCAGCGAGCCGTTGAAGCCGAAATGACCCTCCAAATTGAGCACGAGCATGCCATCGGCTTCCAGCGTGGTGCGGCCGGGCAAGGTCGCGGCAAGCGATTTCACCGACCAGCCGCCATCGACCGGCTCGGCGGAAAGATGCACGTCGCGCACCGTGGTGTCGCCGACCACCACCGCCGGCAGCTTGACCTCGACGGTGCCGGGAATGGTCGGCTTCGGCATGTCGAGCAGCGCCTGCTCAAATGCCGCAATGCGCTGGTCCAGCGTCAGGCCGGCGCCGGCCTCGGCGCCCACCGCCTCGTCGAACTGCACCTGCGCGCCATTGGCCTCGATGGCGAAACTCGGTTTCAGCCCGAGATCGACAGAAGCCTTGCCATCGGCGGTGTAGGGGTTGTCGAGCGGCCCGGTCTCGAAGCGGAATTCGTCGACGCCCAACTTCTGGTGGTCGAGCGAAAACTTGCCGTTCAGCCGAAAGCCCGGATCGGGCTTGCCGGCGGAAACCTTCACCGTCTCACCGTCGGTGCTGCGCAGCTCGGCGCTGTTCTTGTCCGCACCGGAGATTTTGAATTGGCCGGAATAGACGGCAGCGCCATTGACAATGCCAGCATTGCCGTCGGCTTCGATGACCAGCGGATAGGCATCGGGATCGGCCTTCAGCCGCAGCCGCATCTGCCCGTTGGCTTCGGCCTTGCCGGTGGACGCGGTGACCGCGGTGCGCAACCCGTCCAGCCGCAGCGTGCCGTCCATGCGCCATGGCCCGGCCAGCGACTTGGCCGAGATGGTCGAATTGATCTCGGAAAACAAATGGCTGCGCCCGCCGGCGGCATGGCGCAGTTCGATCTGCCCTTCCGTCACCGTCAGCTTCTCGATCGAGATCTGGTTGAGGTCGAAGGGCGAGGACGGCCGCATCGCCCAGTCGACCGTGCCATTGTTGGCGATGTCGATGGTCGCTTTCGGCCGCACCAGCCGCATGTCGAAGATCAGCACTTCGCCACGCAGGAAGGGCGCCAGTTCCGCATCCATCGAAAACGTCTCGACGGTCATGGCCGGCTGGCCATTGGGGCCGCCGGCGACAGCGACATTCGAGAAGGTCACCGAGGGGAACGGCAACAACCTTGCCGTGGCGTCGCCCTGCACAGTCACCTTGCGGCCGAGAATGGCGCTCGCCTCGCGCTCGAATTGGGCGCGGTAGCCTGTCCAGTCGACAAAATACGGCACCACCAGCGCCGCACATAGCACCAGCACGAACAGGCCACCAAAGATCACGAACAGGCGTGCGAGCATCAGCTCCGAATGGGTTGATTGAAATTCTGCCGCACTCTACCCGCATCCGCGTGTCGATAAAGAGGCAATTCATCCAGTGTTGCGCGATCCCGGATGATCTGAAACAAATCCTCGCAAAGCGGAGAATTCGGATGTCTGGGAAGAACTGGGATCGCGTGCCGATCGACGCGCAAAGCGTCGACGCTCCGCTGTCGCTTTCGGCGGTCTTTCTTGTCGTCACCGTCGCCGGCGAGCAGACCGCGCTCGCCAAGGTGGCCTCCGTGCTTGGTGGGCTCGACGATCTCGTCAAAACGGTCGGGTTCCGCGATCTTTCCGGGCGGCTTTCGTGCATTGCCGGCATCGGCCGCGATCTCTGGGATCGTCTTTCTCCAGATCGGCGGCCGCTGGAACTGAAACCGTTTGCGCCGATCAACGGATCCGTTCATTCGGCGCCCTCGACCGCTGGCGATCTTCTCTTCCACATCCGCTCCGAACGCCCCGACATGTGCTTCGAGTTCGAGCGCATTCTGCTCGACAATCTCGGCGACGGCGTGAGCGTCGTCGACGAGGTTTCCGGCTTTCGCTATTTCGATGCGCGCGACCTGCTCGGCTTCATCGACGGCACCGCCAACCCGACCGGCCTCGATTTGCCCGCCTCTGCGCTCGTCGGCGATGAAGACGCCGACTTCGCTGGCGGCAGCTATGTCGTCGTCCAGAAATATCTGCACGACATGCAGGCCTGGGCGCGCATTCCGACGCCCGAGCAGGAAGCGATCATCGGCCGCACCAAGATCGACAACATCGAAATCGACGATGACGACGCGCCGCGCAAATCACACAAGTCGCTGGCCACCATCGAGGATGCCGATGGCAACGAGTACGACATATTGCGCGACAACATGCCGTTCGGCAGGCCCGGACAAAACGAGTTCGGGACCTACTTCATCGGCTATTCCAGATATCTTTGGGTCATCGAAAAAATGCTGCAGCGCATGTATATCGGCGACCCGCCGGGCGCCTACGACCGCCTGCTCGATTTCTCGACGCCGCAGACCGGCACAACGTTCTTCGCGCCAACCCGCCCCATGCTGCAGGCGCTTGTCGAGGGCGCGCAGGAGAAGCTTCCCGCCGCCCGGTAAAGAACGGCTGACGGCCTCTATCGGCGAAGATCAGCGTGCGTCGCGCTTCGCTTGTGCCACCTTGCCCGCCTTGCGCTGCCGGCCGAGTTCCGCCGGCCGGACCAGCTTCGGCGCCCGCTTGCTAGCCACGGCGCGCATGCCCTTGTGAGCCGTCCGCGAATTGAGCGCGGGACCGTCCGCCGGCGCATTTTGCTTCATGGCCAGCACCTTGCGCGCATTCCCAACCAGCGAAACGCTGGCCGCCAGTTGCCGGCGCCGCTCGGCCTCGCCATTCAGCCGCCGCATCGCCATGGCCAGCACCGCCAGCTTTACCTGCGAACCGCCATCGGACTTTGAGGGCGCAGCACCTTTCGGCGCTCCCTTGCCCCGCATTTCGCGGCGGCGCCGATGCGCCTCGGTCTGTGCCTTGTCGCGCCGGTCCCGCAACAGCTTGACCAGACCGGCAAGATCGGCGTCGGAAAGCTCCTGCACCGAAGGATGGTGCGATTTCTCCACCAATTCCTGTTCGTCGGCGCTCAGCGCACGCGCCTCTTCCTTGCGTGAAATCGCCATGACACTTCTCCTCCGCTGGCACGCCTGTCTGTTTCAGGCCTCGCTGCTCGGCGAAGTCTCGGCCCGAATGGTGGCATGGTCAAGAGGAGCCGCCTGCGGCCTTGCGCTGGAGGACGCGCCTAGTACCCCGGCAATATCTTGCCCGGGTTCATGATATCGAGCGGATCGAGCGCCTGCTTGATCGTGCGCATGATGTCGACGCCGTGGCCGAGCTCGTGGCGCAGGAAGCCGATCTTGCCCTGGCCTATGCCGTGCTCGCCGGTGCAGGTGCCGTCCATGGCGATCGCCCGCATGTTGAGCCGCGAGACGAACTTTTCCGACAGTGCGATCTCCTTGGGATCGTTGACGTCCATCAGCACCAGAACGTGAAAATTGCCGTCACCGGCATGGCCGACGATCGGCGCGATCAGGCCCATCTCGGCAATGTCGGCTTCGGTCTCCATGACGCATTCGGCAAAGCGCGAGATCGGCACGCAGACATCGGTCGACAGCCCCTTGGCGCCCGGCCGTAGCGTCAGCGACGACCAGTAGGCGTCATGCCTGGCCTTCCACAGTTTGGTGCGCTCCTCGGCGACGCTGGTCCACAGGAACGGCCCGCCGCCGTTCTCTTCCGCGATCATGCCAAAGGTCTCGGCCTGTTCGGCAACGCCGGCATCGCTGCCGTGGAACTCGACGAACAGGCACGGGCTTTCGGGATAGTCGAGCTTCGAATAGTTCTTCATCGCCCGCATCTGCAGCGCGTTGACCAGTTCGATGCGCGCCACGGGGATGCCCATCTGGATCGTCGCGATGACAGCATTGCAGGCCGCCTCGACGCTCGGAAACGGGCAGACGCCGCCGGAGATCGCCTGCGGGATGCCTTGCAGCCTCAAGGTCAGCGAGGTGATGATGCCGAGCGTGCCTTCCGAGCCGACCAGCAGCCGCGTCAGATCATAGCCGGCCGAGCTCTTTTTCGCCCGCTTGCCGGTCGTCACCGTCTCGCCGTCGGCCATGACGGCGGTCAGCGACAGCACGTTCTCGCGCATCGTGCCGTAGCGCACCGCGTTGGTGCCGGAGGCCCGCGTCGCAGCCATGCCGCCGAGCGAGGCATTGGCGCCGGGGTCGATCGGAAAGAACAATCCGGTGTCGCGCAGGTGCCGGTTCAAATCCTCGCGGGTGACGCCGGGTTCGACCGTGCAGTCGAGATCTTGCGGATTGACCGCAAGGATGCGGTTCATGCGCGAGGTGTCGACCGATATGCCGCCGCCCGGTGCGTTGGTGTGACCCTCCAGCGAGGAGCCGACGCCGAAGGCGATCACCGGCACGCGGTGCGCGGCACAGGCCCGCACGATCTCCTGCACCTCGGCGGCCGTCTCGGGAAACGCGACGCCGTCCGGCGCCTGCGTCGGAATATAGGTGGTGGTGTGCGCGTGCTGCGAGCGGATGACTTGGCCGGTCTGGAATCGCTCGCCAAGCTGCTGCTTGAGGATGCCGAGCACAGCGGCGATGCCCTCCTCGTTGCGTTCGACCGGGTTGAGGTCGCTCAGAGCCATGAATTCCTCCGCGAATGGACCAGCGTCCACGCTTGTTATGCGTCTATGGATGCGTAGTCTCCGGAGCCACGCTCTGTCCAGCACCAGAACAAGGAAGTTTCGATGCCCATCCCCACTCCCTTCGTCTCAAAACCCATGGACATCGAGAAGGACTGGATCGACTACAACGGCCATCTCAACATGGCCTATTACAACGTGCTGTTCGACCGCTGCTCGGACGATGCCTTCGAGGCAATGGGCATGGGACCGAACTATGCCAGGGATCGTCGCCTCACCATCTACACGGCCGAAGTCCATGTCTGCTACGTGCAGGAGTTGCACCTCGAGCATAAGGTCACGGTCTCATTCCAGCTCATCGACCACGACGACAAGCGGCTGCGGGCCTATCAGGAAATCCGCCATGTCGACGGCTGGCTGGCCGCGACGTCCGAATCGCTGTCGCTGCATGTCGACATGTCCGGGCCGAAGGTGGCGCCCTTCCCCGCCGATGTGCTGGCCAGGGTCGAAGCCATGCGCGCCGCCCATTCGGCACTGCCGATGCCGGAACGGGCCGGCCGCTCGATCGGCATCAAACGCAAATAGGGCGAAGGCGATACTTCTCGTTTCCGGCTTCAAAGCCACACCGGCAATCTAAAATCGCAGAACCCTCCCATCGGCCGGCAGCAGTGCTTGAAGCAGCGCGGCGCCCACGTTAACCTTACCAAGGTTTTAACGGGAACAAGCCATTTGAGCCGTTGCGCGACTCAGCGGGTCGGTCGAAAACGATCCGCATCGAGGTAGCGACACGGGCGGCGCGGCGCCGGTTCGAGGAAAGTGCATGAAAACCGACATCAAGGTCGAGGTGGACAGGCTGGCTGCCGATCCGCGCATCACCGACTACGATTTCTGGCGCTCGCTCAAGAACGTCAACAACGAGATCTTCCACATCGCCAACAACAACGAGCCGATCCCGTTCGACATGATCCGCTGGCGCGCCATCCTGAAGCAGGCGCGCATGAAGCGCGGCCACGTTTGATTGGTGCAGGAGTAAAGTAGCCTCAGTCGTGCACGGCCTTGTCCGTCTATTGGCACCTTCCTCCATCGCACCGGCGCGTTACTGCGACAGTAACAGGATTGGTAAATTGCATGACGACGCTCTGTTGAAACTTCTCGCGGCAGTCTATCGTTGGGCCGAACGCGGTGGAGGGGAAAATGCAGAAACCTTACTCAGTCCAACTTACTAGCATCCAATCTGAGGCCTTTGTCAGGCAGTTTTACCTAAACACAAACCCTATAAAGCCATTTGAGGCAGAGATCATACAAAATATTCTGCAAACAGATGTCCCGCAACATGACTGGCGGACATTAAATCATATTTTTTGCAAGGGATGCCGAAGAGAACTGACTGCACTTGATTTGTTCCTATCTGGCCTCAAGCAGCACAGCCCTAAGTTTATTGATGACTATCTTCACAATGGCGCAAGCGGTGGCGGAGAAGTCGCTTACTCAGATGGAAGACATTGCGACATTCAGGTATTTCATCATGATCTTCATGTAGTTTGCATCCAATGCGGAACCGAAATGGACGAGGCAACACCGCAAGATCATATCTACGGATACAAGCGACCGAAGAGACCTATTGGGGTAATCAGCGTATCTGTAAAGGTATTCAACTGGCTCGTTGGCAAAGCGGATGAAGATCTGGCCCGTCAACCACGGCAGCGCTAGGGCTTCCCTGGCGGCAGCAGCCTGTTGTGCGAAGACACGAACGAAAGTTCGTGCATCAGCGCTTGACCGCTCCCAGCGGCGAGCGCGCTACCACCGGCGACGACTGGATGATCGCCGTGTTGGTCATCGCGTAGGGAATGATCCGGTCGATCACCCGTTCGAGTTCGGCCACCGAGCCGACATGCGCCAGCGCGATGAAACAGTCCTCGCCGGTCACCCGGTCGCATTGCGCGATCTCCGGCAGCTCGCGGATGATTTCGGCCACGACAGCCAGTTGTCCCGGCACCGGACGGATGCGCAGCCATGCCGACAGCGGCAGGCCAAGTGCCGCGGGGTTGATCCTGACCGAATAGGCCTCGATGACGCCGGTCTCCTGCAGCCGCTTGATGCGCTCGGCCACGCTCGGCGCCGACAGGCCGACCGAGCGTGCCAGTTCCGCCGTGCTGATGCGCGCGTCCTTCTCCAGCAGGCAGGATCTTCATATCCGCCGCGTCGAGGTCGGCATTTTCGTTTCGAAGGCGCTTCATGGAAAATTCCTTGCTTCCGGGAGAAAGATGGCCAGAAGAGCCAGTTATCACCCATATAAACAGCCAAATCTGCCTGCGATACTGATCCGATGGATGATCAAACGCAAGCTCCTGCGGCGGACCCTGCCCCTTCCGGTTCCACCCTCGGCAGGCTGACGGAAAAACTGCCGCCGCATGTCTGGTTCGGCGTCAGCGCCGTCTTCCACTATCTCGGGCCGGCATTCGCCGTCCTGCTTTTCCCGCATGTCGGCGTGCTCGGCATGGCGTGGCTGCGTATCGCCACGGCAGCACTCATCTTCGCACCCCTGACCCGCCCATGGCGAACCTTCGCCCGCGCCGATCGCTCGACAAGGCTGCTGTTGCTGGCCTTCGGCGCCTGTCTGGCGGTGATGAACTGTTCGTTCTACCTGGCGCTCGACCGCCTGCCGATCTCGCTGGTGGCGGCGATCGAATTCGTCGGCACCATCGGCGTCGCGGTGGTCGGCCTCAGGAGCCCGCGCAATCTCGCCGCCCTT
This sequence comes from Mesorhizobium sp. M1066, assembly GCF_040318635.1. Classification (NCBI taxonomy): domain Bacteria; kingdom Pseudomonadati; phylum Pseudomonadota; class Alphaproteobacteria; order Hyphomicrobiales; family Phyllobacteriaceae; genus Mesorhizobium; species Mesorhizobium sp. M1066. The sequence continues at coordinate 9,941 of NZ_JAMYMR010000018.1, read as the reverse complement.
GCCGTCGCCATCGCCGGCACCTTGCTGCTCATCGACGTCAGATGGTCCGATGGTCCCATCGGGCTGTTCTGGGCCTTCCTCAACGGCGCGCTGTTTGTCGGCTACATCGTGCTCGGCCACCGCGTCGCCGCTTCGGGCGCAGGCAGCGGCATTGCCGGCCTGGGTGCCGCCATGGCGATCGCTTTCGTGGTCGTGCTGCCGATCGGCTTCACCGATGCGCTGCCGGCCTTTTTCTCGCCGCCGCTGCTGCTCGCCGCCATCGGCGTCGGCATCTGCTCGTCGGTTATCCCCTACATCTGCGACCAGCTCGCCATGTCGCGGCTGCCACGCGCGAGCTTCGCGCTGATGCTGTCGCTGCTGCCCGTCACCGCGACGCTGATCGGCGTCGTCGTGCTGCGCCAGATTCCAAGTTTTGCCGATTGCCTCGGCATTGCGCTGGTGGTCGCCGGCGTCGCCTTCCACAAGCCGGCGAACACGGATTAGACGGGTGCCCCTATGCCAGTTTCTGCTTGAGGAAGGCGATCGTTCTGCCCCAGGCGAGGTCAGCCGCCTTCTTGTCGTAGCGCGCTGCCGACGTGTCGTTGTTGAAGGCATGGTTGGCGCCTTCATAGACATAGACCGTGTATTCGACATGCGCCGCGTCGAGTTCCTTCTTGAAGGCGTCGATGCCGGCATTGATGCGCTCGTCCAGTCCGCCATAGTGCAGCAGCAAGGCCGCCTTGATCTTGGACATATCGGCGGCCTTCGGCTGCATGCCGTAATAGGCAACGCCGGCACTGAGATCGGGGGCGTTGATGGCCAGCATGTTGACCGTGCCGCCACCCCAGCAGAAGCCGATGGCGCCGACCTTGCCGTTGCCGTCCTTGTCGCTCTTGAGGAAAGCGACGGTCGCAACACCGTCGGCGATGGTCTGCGCCGGATCGAGCTTGGCGAACATGTCGCGCGCCTTGTCTTCATCGGTTGGCGTTCCGCCGAGCGGCGACAGAAAATCCGGCGCCAGCGCCACGAACCCCTCCAGCGCCACGCGTCGCGTCACATCGCGGATATGCGGGTTGAGCCCCCTGTTCTCATGCACGACGATCACCGTGCCGAGCTTGCCCGCCTTGTCCACCGGCTTGACCAGATAGCCCTTCATTTCGCCGCTGCCGCCGGGATAGCTGATGTCCTCGCCCTTCACCCGCGGATCGTTGTCGGCGACAACAGCCGCTTGCGCCGAATTTGCCGCCAGAAGCGGGGCGATCGCGGCGGCCGCCGCACCCGATCCGGCAAGCCGGGTCAACTGCTCCATGAACCGGCGGCGATCGAGCGTCAGATGCGTATATTCGTCATAGGCGTCGATCATCGCCTGGGTGATGGCGGGCTTGGCGTCGGGTTTCGTCATGGATCGGGTCCTCTGCTTCGGGCTTTAATTGCCAGCTACATAGGGACCAAGCCGGCATGGTCCAGTCGAGCACTCATCGCGGCCGCCGATTGCCTCAGGGCGTAGGCCGCTGGCCGCGTCCCGGCAGTAAAGCCGGTGCCATGCACGGCCGTGTCATCACTTTTTGGTCATTGGCGATAAATCCTGCTGGCGCTGCCACAATCGTGAGGGAAGGTGGCTATCGACGGTATCTTGACCGCGTGCCTACACGTCAAACCCAGAAGGAAGCGATGACCATGACCATGCCTTCCCCGATCCTCGCCAGCGCGCTCGTCCTTGCGGCGGCCGTCGCTTTGGCCCTGTGCTCGATGGTTCTGAACGCAGGCAGACGATCGTTGATCAGGGTCCGCGCTGAGCGGAACCGCAACACGAAAAACCAGGGTTGAGGTGACGCCATGAACGTCCAGGACATCGTCAACACCGTTTCGCAGAAGGCCGGCCTCGACCAGGCGACGACGGAGAAAGTCGTCGGCACCATTTTCTCGGTGCTCGAACACGAGGCGGAAGGCACAAGCGCCTCGGCGTTCTTCGCCAAGATCCCCGGCGCCGACGACCTCGCCCATCAATATGACGTCATGGCCGCCGCTCCGGCCGGCGGTGGCGGTTTTCTGTCGTCGTTGCAGGGCGCGCTTGGCGGCGTTCTCGGCGAGAAGGCCGGCGCGCTGATCAACGGCATCGCCGCGCTCAAAGCATCCGGGCTCGATATGGCGCAAATCCAGAAGGCCGGTGCAACGCTGATCCAGCAGGCCGAAGCCGCCGCCGGCCCCGACCTGACCAACAAGGTGCTCGGCTCGGTGCCCAGCCTGAAGGGTCATCTGGGGATTGGCTGATCGACAACGGGTCGATCGGAAGATTTGCCGCCCCTCATCGCCCAGTCGGGCACTTCTCCCCGTCACTATACGGGGAAAGACACCGGCACAGATGAGGGGCGGCGCGACCTCTGAAAGATCGCGTTACCCTGTCGCCTACTTCGGCAGCGCGTAGGCCATAACATAATCCCCGGGCTTGGTGCCGACCGAACCGTGGCCGCCGGCGACAATGACCACGAACTGGCGGCCGTCGGCGACCGTATAGGTCATCGGCGTCGATTGCCCGCCGGCCGGCAGCCGCGCCTGCCACAGCTGCTTGCCCGATGTCAGGTCGTAGGCGCGCAGATAGTCGTCGACCGCGGCCCCCAGGAAGGCGACGCCGCCAGCCGTGATCATCGGCCCGCCGATGCCCGGCACCCCGACTTTCAGGGGCAGCGGCAGCGGCGTCATGTCGTAGACGGTGCCGTTGCGGTGCTTGTAGGCGATCTTGCCGGTCCTGAGATCGGCGCCGGCGACATAGCCCCAGGGCGGCGCCTGGCAAGGAATGCCGAGCGGCGACAGGAACGGCCCCATCACCACCGCATAGGGCGCGCCCTCGTTGCGGTTCAGCCCCTGCTCGCTGCCGCGCCCCTCGTCCGGCGGCGGCACCTGATCGCGCGGGATCAACTGCGATTTGAACGCCAGGTAGGTCGGCATGCCGAACAGCACCTGCCGGACCGGATCGACGGCGACGCCGCCCCAGTTGAAGGTGCCGAAATTGCCGGGATAGATCAGCGAGCCCTGGACGGAAGGCGGCGTATAGCGTCCCTCATAGCGCAGGCCCTGGAATTCGATCCGGCAGGCCAACTGGTCGAACATGGTTAGGCCCCACATGTCGGCGCCGGTGAGCGGCTTCGGCATGAAGGTGAGATCGGAGACCGGCTGCGTCGGCGATGTGTGGTCGCCTTCGATCGCGCCGCCCGGCGCCGGCACTTCGTTGACCGCAATGACCGGCTCGCCGGTGCGGCGGTCGAGCACATAGAGGTCGCCCTGCTTGGTCGGTCCGACCAGCGCCGGCACCACCGTGCCGTCGGGTTTGGTGATGTCGATCAGGCTCGGCTGTGCCGGTACGTCCATGTCCCAGAGATCGTGGTGCACGGTCTGCCGCACCCATCGCACCTGACCGGTGTTGAGGTCGAGCGCGGTGATCGACGACGAGAACTTCTCGACATTGGCACTGCGCCCGGCGCCGAGCTGGTCCGGCGTCTGGTTGCCGAGCGGCACGTAGAGCAGGCCGAGCTTCTCGTCGGCGCTCGGCGTCGACCACATGTTGGGCGAGTTGGCGGTATAGGTCTGGCCGGCCGGCAGCGGCGTCGTCTGGTCCGGATTGCCGGAATCCCAGTTCCACACCAGCGCGCCGGTGGCAGCGTCGTAGGCGCGGATGACACCGGACGGCTCCTGCGTCGAATAATTGTCGTTGACCGCGCCGCCGACAATGATCTTGCCGCCTGATATCAGCGGGGCCGAGGTCGAGTAGTAATAGCCCGACTTCGGATAGGGCATGTTGGTCAGAAGGTTCAGCGTGCCGCCCTCGGCGAAAGCCGGGCAGACCTGCCCGTTGGCGGCGTCGAGCGCGATCAGCCGCGCGTCCGAGGTCGGCAGGTAGACGCGGGTCGCACAGGGCTGCCCGGCGGCGCCGGCGGCATCGGCATAATAGGCCACGCCGCGGCAGGTCTGGTGCTGGCGGTCCTTGTCGAGCTTGACCTTGGGATCGAAGCGCCATTTCTCCTTGCCGCTCGCGGCATCGATGGCGATGGCGAAATTGTGCGGCGTGCAGATGTAGAGCGTGTCGCCGATCTTCAGCGGCGTCACCTGATAGGTGGTCTCGCCGACATCGTCCGGTCCCTTCACGTCGCCGGTCTGGTAGGTCCAGGCAGGCTGCAGCTTGGCGACATTGTCAGGCGTGATCTGGTCGAGCGGCGAATAGCGCTGGCCGAACTGCGTACGTCCGTAATAGTGCCACTCGCCGGCCGGCACATCATTGCCGAGATTGGCGTTGGCGACCACCTTGTCGGTGCCGAGTTCGCCGGCAATGTCCTTCGGATCTGAAGTCATCGAATAACCGGCGACGGCCAGCGAGGCCAGCACGGCCAGGATCAGCGGCGCGCGTGCGTCAGGGCCGACAAGACCCCGCCTCGCCCACGGCGTCAGCAGCCACAAAGCGAGAAGCACGATGATGCCGCCGCGCGGTCCAAGTTCCCACCAGTCGAAGCCGGTTTCCCAGACCGCCCAGGCCAACGTGCCGAGCACGATTACCGCGTAGAGCCACAGTGCGGTGGACCGGCGCCGGTAGAGCAGCCAGGCGGCGATCAGGAAGGCAAGGCCGGCAACGACATAGTACCAGCTGCCGCCCAGCATCGCCAGGCGGATGCCGCCGCCGCCGAGTGCCAGGCCGATGAGGAAAAGAATGAGGGAGGTGATGGTGACAGCCAAGATGATACTCCTTCGACTGTTGCGCTTCGCGGCGCGGCCATGGCAACCCGGCATTGCGTCGCTGCCCGAAGCACAACTTTCTCCTGACGGTCCCGCCTGTCAAGCACGGGCCTCAAGCGCAGGCGGTAATGGTCCATCGCAATTGGAATAACATCGACCGCGGTGGGAGCGCGGGGCAGCAATCGGGCACTTTAGCGGAACAAAACGTAGACAGTTCTGGTCTTTCCCCACCGAATCACTACATTCGGGGCGATGTCCGGCTTTTCCGAAGACATGCCCTTTTTCGACGAACCCAATGCGCGGCCCACGGCCCCGTCGGGCATCGCCGCGCGCGCCATGGCTGCCCGCAGCGGACACAACAACGCGCCCGACTATCTGAAGGGCCTCAACCCGGAGCAGCGGCTAGCGGTTGAAACAACGGAAGGCCCGGTTCTGGTGCTGGCTGGAGCCGGCACCGGCAAGACCCGCGTGCTGACCACGCGCATCGCCCACATCCTCGCCACCGGCAAGGCGTTCCCGTCGCAGATCCTCGCGGTGACCTTCACCAACAAAGCCGCGCGCGAGATGAAGATCCGCATCGGCGTCCTGATCGGCGAAGGCAATGTCGAGGGCATGCCCTGGCTCGGCACCTTCCACTCGATCGGGGTCAAGCTGCTGCGCCGCCATGCCGAACTTGCCGGCTTGAGATCCGACTTCACCATCCTCGACACCGACGACGTCGTGCGGCTGATCAAGCAGCTGATCCAGGCCGAAGGGCTCGACGACAAGCGCTGGCCGGCCAAGCAGTTCGCCCAGATGATCGACGGCTGGAAGAACAAGGGCCAAGGCCCGGCCGACATCGCCGAGGGTGACGCGCGCGCCTTCGCCAACGGCAAGGGCCGCGAACTCTACAAGGCCTATCAGGAGCGGCTGAAGACGCTGAACGCCTGCGACTTCGGCGACCTTCTATGCCACCCGATCCGCATCTTCCGCGCCAATCCGGATGTGCTGAAGGAATACCACAAGCGCTTCAAATACATCCTCGTCGACGAATATCAGGACACCAACACCGCCCAGTACATGTGGCTACGGCTGCTGGCGCAGCGGCCGCAATCCTCCCCCCTTGAGGGGGAGGTGCCCGCAAAGCGGGCGGAGGGGGTTGCCTCAGAAGGCACCTCCAAAACGTCGAGCACTGCCGCGCGGACCCCACCCGACCGGGCTTCGCCCGGCCACCCTCCCCTCAAGGGGGAGGGATATCAGCGCACCGCCACCGTCAACATCTGCTGCGTCGGCGACGACGACCAATCCATCTATGGCTGGCGCGGCGCCGAGATCGACAACATCCTGCGTTTCGACAAGGATTTTCCCGGCGCCACCATCATAAGGCTGGAGCGCAACTACCGCTCGACCGCGCATATCCTTGGCGCGGCCTCCCACCTCATCGCCCACAATGAGGGCCGCTTCGGCAAGACGCTGTTCACCGACCGCAACGAGCCGGAGGACGGCAAGGTGCATGTCCATGCCGCCTGGGATTCCGAGGAGGAAGCCCGCGCCGTCGGCGAAACCATCGAGACCTACCAGCGGCAAAAGCACAATCTCAACGACATGGCGATCCTTGTCCGCGCCTCCTTCCAGATGCGCGAGTTCGAGGACCGCTTCGTCACGCTCGGCCTCAACTACCGTGTCATCGGCGGCCCGCGCTTCTACGAGCGCATGGAGATACGCGATGCGCTGGCCTTCTTCCGCGTCGTCGCGCAAGGTGCCGACGACCTCGCTTTTGAGCGCATCGTCAATGTGCCCAAGCGCGGCCTGGGCGAAGCCACCATCCGCCAGATCCACGACACGGCCCGCGCGCTGCGCATCCCGATGCTGGAGGCCGCCGCCAAGCTGGCCGAAAGCGACGAGCTGAAGCCGAAGCCGCGCGCCGCACTGCGCGAGGTCGCGGCCAATTTCGAGCGCTGGCAAAAGGCCCTGGAAACCACGCCGCACACCGAACTCGCCGAGACCATTCTCGAAGAGAGCGGCTACACCGACATGTGGAAGAATGACCGCTCGGTCGAAGCGCCCGGCCGGCTGGAGAACCTGAAAGAACTGATCCGCTCGATGGAGGAGTATGAGTCGCTGCGCTCCTTCCTCGAACATGTCGCACTGGTCATGGATGCCGAGCAGAATGCCGGGCTCGACGCCGTCTCGATCATGACGCTGCATTCGGCCAAGGGCCTCGAATTCGAGACCGTCTTCCTGCCCGGCTGGGAGGAAGGCCTGTTCCCGCATCAGCGCGCGCTCGATGAAGGCGGCCGCTCCGGGCTGGAGGAAGAGCGCCGCCTTGCCTATGTCGGCCTGACCCGCGCCAAGAAGAACCTGCATCTTTGGTTCGTCTCCAACCGCCGCATCCACGGCCTGTGGCAGTCGACCATTCCGTCGCGCTTCCTCGACGAACTGCCGGAAGCCCATGTCGAGGTCGCCGAAAGCGGCAACTCCTACGGCGGCTACGGCAATTCCTATGGCGGCGGTTCTTTTGCCTCCGGCCGCGGCGGCCAGGGCGCGGGACGGCAAAACCCCTATGGCGCCTCGCGCTTCGACAATGTCGGCGCCGACAGCGAAAAATCCGGCGCCTTCTCCAACACCTATGCAACGCCGGGCTGGCAGCGCGCGCAGGCCAACCGCACCGAGGCGACCGACCGCAACTGGGGCTCGCGCTCCGGCCACCAGGTCGAGCGCATCGGCTATGGCGAGACGGACAGCGGCTACGGCGCCGGCCGCACCTCGGTCAAAGGCCGCACCATCGACGGCGAACTGGTCGCCAAATCCGTCTCCGACACGCCATCCGCCTTCAACGTCGGCGACCGCGTCTTCCACCAGAAATTCGGCAACGGCAACATTTCCGCGATCGAAGGCAACAAGCTGACCATCGACTTCGACAAGGCCGGCCAGAAGCGCGTGCTGGACGGGTTCGTCGCGGCGGTGTGAGCGCCCGCTTGCCCTACAAGCGACCATTCTCTGGCGGAAGCCCCACCTTCGTCATCCACGGGCGGAGCAGGAGCGAAGCGACGTCGCGGAGACCCGAGGATCCATGCCGCGACCTTCGCCCAGAAATGCAGCGGAGCAGAATTCCACAACCGCAGCGGTACTTTTAAGTCGCGGCATGGATCCTCGGGTCTGCGCCGCGTCGCTACGCTCCTTGCTTCGCCCGTGGATGACGAAATGATGGGCGTCCGCGCAAGGCATGCGGTTCGCCAACGAAACAGCCCCTCACCGATACCGTGCCTGGTTCCACTTATGCCCGAGCAGCGACAGGATGATGATCAGGCCGTTGAAGAACTGGACGTAGAAACCGCTCAACCCCGCCGCCACGACGCCGGTCTGGATGAAGGACACGGTGACCGCGCCGATAGCGCCGCCGACCACGGTGCCGATGCCGCCCCAGGTCGGCGTGCCGCCGACGAACACCGAGGCCAGCACCGGCAGCAGATAGCCGTCGCCGGCGGTCGGCCACCAGGTGAAGTTGATCATCACCGAGAATGTGCCGGCGAGCGCCGCACCGATGCCGACGAAGACGAACACTTTCACCCGCACGCGCTTGACGTCGATGCCCATCTGCTGGGCGCTGTCGGGGTTGTCGCCCACCACCCTCACCTGCGCACCGAAGCGGTGGCGGTTGTAGAGCATCGCCGACAGCACGACGAAGCCGATGGCCCAGAAGATCTGCACCGGAATGCCGAGGAGCTGGCTTGAGAAGATCGTGTAGGCCCAGCTGTCGCTGAGGCTGGTCAGCGCCATCGACTTGCCTTCGTTGATGATCTGGATCAGGCCGCGCAGCAGGAAATTCATGCCGAGCGTGGCGATCAGCGACGACAGCCCGCCATAGACGACCAGCGAGCCTACCAGGAAGCCGAGCAGCATGCCGGTGACGAGTGCCGCGGCGATGCCGAGGAACGGATCGTAGCCGGCCTGCACGACCAGCGCGAAGACCCATGAGGCAAAGCCCATCGTTGCCGGAAACGACAGGTCGATCTCACCGCAGGTGACCACGAAGACCAGCGGCACCACCACGAACAGCGCCACCGGCAGCGTCGTCAGCACCGAGCGGTAGAGATACCAGGTGGTGAAGACGGTCGGGTTGGCGATCAGGAACACCGTCATCATGACGATGAACACGGCGAGCGTGCCGAGCGCGGCACGGTTGTCGAGGATGAAGCCGCGCATCCAGTGATCGGATGGGTGTTTCCACTCTTTCTGGGCACTGGGGCGGGGAATGCCGGCGGACGGCTCGTGCAGGTCGGGCTCCATGGTCTTGCTCATCGTGCTCTCTGCTCCGCGTCGCCGGCATCGTGCAGCCCGGCCAATCCGCCGGGATGCGCGACCTCTTCCATGAAGTTGATGAGATCTTCGGCCGACTTGACCTCGCTGCGGTCGGTCGTCAGTGCGACCTTGCCGCGGTCCAGCACGACGAAGCGATCGGCGATGTCGAAGACATGATGGATGTTGTGGCCGATGAACAGGATCGAGCGGCCGCTCGCCCGCACCTGGCGCACGAAATGGAACACCTTGGCGGTTTCGGTCAGCGACAACGCCGTCGTCGGCTCGTCGAGGACGATCAACTCCGCCTGCTTGTAGATGGCGCGGGCGATCGCCACGCCCTGGCGCTCGCCGCCGGACAGCTGGCCGACGATCGACTGCGGCGTGAACACTTTCGAGGTGAAGCCGATCTCGCGCATCAGCCGGCTCGCTTCCTCGATCTCCTTGTTGACCCTGAGAAAGCCCATGAAGCCGGTCAGTTCGCGGCCCATGAAGATGTTGCGAACGATGGTCTGCTGCACGGCCAGCGCCCGGTCCTGGAACACCGTCTCGATGCCGGCCTCGCGGGAACGCGCGGCGCTCCACCCGGTCACCGGCTTGCCGCGCACGAGGATTTCGCCGCTGGTCGGCTTGACCACGCCCGAGAGGATCTTGATCAGCGTCGACTTGCCGGCGCCATTGTCGCCGAGCAGGCCGACGACCTCGCCGCGGTCGACGCTGAGGTTGACCCCGCCCAGTGCATAGACCTGGCCATAGGATTTGCTGATGTCGCGCAGTTCGATGAGGCGCTCTGCCATCGGATCCTCGCTTTGATTGTCTCTTGCCGGCTTCGTCGCCAGCGGTCCCGGGGGGGCGGGCGGGGGGAACCGGCCGGGGGGGGGGGGGGGGGGGGCGCGGGGGGGGGGGGGGGGGGGGGGGCGGGGGCGGATTTTTTTGGGGGGGGGACCCCCGGCGCGGGGGGG
>NZ_JAMYMR010000017.1:0-123332 GCF_040318635.1 Mesorhizobium sp. M1066 | reverse complement strand
CGCCCTCGCGTGGGCCGTCGAGATCGACCTCCATGATCTCCAGCGGCTTTCCGGCGGCGACAGCGACAGCGGCGCGGGTTTTCATTAGGCGTCCTCCAATGCGGTTTTTTTCCAAGGTTTCAGGTTTTGCCGACACGATCAACTGGCTCCCCGACTGGGCCACAGCGATGAATTGGAATCGCAAGTCGATTGAAAGGCAGTGAATTGCATGGTCGGCTTGACCCTGCAAGCACAGGCCATAAAAGGAACGGCCGACCCGAGGGGATGACATTTCGCATGTTCACGAAAATCCTGATCGCCAATCGCGGCGAAATTGCCTGCCGCGTCATCAAGACGGCGCGCAAGATGGGTATCGCCACGGTTGCCGTCTATTCCGATGCCGATCGCGATGCCGTGCATGTCGAGATGGCCGACGAGGCGGTGCATATCGGGCCTTCGCCAGCCGCGCTGAGCTATCTCGTCCCGGAAAAGATCATCGCCGCCTGCAAGGAAACGGGAGCCCAGGCCGTGCATCCCGGCTACGGATTCCTGTCCGAGCGAGCGGCTTTCTGCGAAGCGCTGGAAGCGGAAGGCATCATTTTCATCGGCCCGAAGCCCAAGGCGATCAAGGCGATGGGCGATAAGATCGAATCGAAGAAGTTCGCCAACGCCGCCAAGGTTTCCACCGTGCCCGGATGGCTCGGCGTCATCGAGAATGCCGACCATGCCGAAAAGATCGCCGGCGAGATCGGTTATCCCGTGATGATCAAGGCTTCGGCCGGCGGCGGCGGCAAGGGCATGCGCATCGCCTGGAGCGAGGCCGAAGTGCGCGACGGCTTCGACCGCGCGCGCTCGGAAGCCAAGAGCTCGTTCGGCGACGATCGTCTCTTCATCGAGAAATTCATCGTCGATCCGCGCCATATCGAAATCCAGGTGCTGGCCGACGCGCATGGCAACGCGCTCTATCTCGGCGAGCGCGAATGCTCGATCCAGCGACGCAACCAGAAGGTCGCCGAAGAGGCGCCATCGCCATTCCTGGACGCCGCGACACGCAAAGCCATGGGCGAGCAGTCGGTGGCGCTGGCCAGGGCTGTCGACTACCAGAGCGCCGGCACGGTCGAATTCATCGTCGACAAGGACAAGAACTTCTATTTCCTTGAAATGAATACACGATTGCAGGTCGAGCATCCGGTGACGGAGCTCGTCACCGGCATCGATCTGGTCGAGCAGATGATCCGCGTCGCCGCCGGCGAAAAGCTTGGCCTGAAGCAAAGCGACATCAAGCTGAACGGCTGGGCGGTGGAAAGCCGGCTCTATGCCGAAGACCCTTACCGCAACTTCCTGCCTTCGATCGGCCGACTGACGCGCTACCGGCCGCCTGAGGAAGGACAATTCGGCGATGTCGTCATCCGCAACGATACCGGCGTCACCGAAGGCTCCGAAATCTCGATGTTCTACGATCCGATGCTCGCCAAGCTGTGCACCTGGGCGCCGACGCGTCTGGAGGCCATCGATGCCATGTCGGAAGCGCTCGACAGCTTCGTCGTCGACGGTATCGAGCACAACATTCCGTTCCTGGCCGCCTTGATGCAGCATCCGCGTTGGCGGGAAGGGCGGATATCGACCGCTTTCATATCGGAGGAATATCCCGACGGCTTCGCGCCGGTCGTACCGAACGACGATGAGAAGGCCGTGCTGGCGTCGATCGCGACCGCGGTGGAACTGCTGCGCCGTGACCGGCTCGACCGGCTGGGCGGGCGGTTGGCGCCGCATTCGGGAGCTCTGAAGCGCGACTGGGTGGTAAAGATCGGCGATGACTATCTGTCGGCGTCGATCATCGAGGGCATGATTTCCATTCCGATGGAAATCGATCTGTCGATCGAGGGCGGCAGGGCGTTGACCGTTGCATCAGACTGGCGGCCGGGCGACCTGGTCTGGCGCGGCACGGTCGGCAAGCGCAAGGTTACGGCTCAGGTCAGGCCGGTTGCCAACGGCTTTCGCATAGCCTGGAAAGGCATGTCGGTGACCGCGCGCGCCATGCTGCCGCGCACCGCCGAGCTGGAAAGGCTGATGCCCGAAAAGGTGGCGCCGGACACGTCGAACCTGCTGCTTTGCCCGATGCCTGGCCTTGTCGTGTCGATTGCCGTTGCCGAAGGCCAGGAGGTCAAGGCCGGCGAGACCTTGGCGGTGGTCGAAGCGATGAAGATGGAAAACGTGCTGCGTGCTGAACGCGACCTTGTCGTCTCCAAACTCAACGCCAAGCCAGGCGACAGCTTGGCTGTCGACGCTGTGATCATGGAGTTTGCTTAGGGCTAGCCGGGCAGGCAGCCTGTGATCAGCAGCGGTTTGTGCTGGACTGGCATCGCGCGGTCCCGGACAGTACATCTCCATCGACTCAAGGACCTTCACACAGCACCATGGCCGACGAAAAACTTCCCCGCGATCCCCTGAAGCGCGAAGCAGCGATTGCTGCGGCGCGGCCGGAGGCCCCGGCGCGGCCCTTCGTCCATCTGCGCGTGCATTCGGCCTATTCGCTGCTGGAAGGCGCCTTGCAGATCGGCAAGGTGGTGGCTCACGCGGTCAAGGACGAAGCCCCGGCCATCGCCGTCACCGACACCAACAATCTGTTCGGCGCACTGGAATTCGCGCAGAAGGCGGTGAAGGACGGCATCCAGCCGATCATCGGCTGTCAGACCGCGCTCGCCTTTTCCGGCGAAAACAGCGATGGCCAGCGCGACCGCAGGCGGCAGGGCCCGGATATGCGGCCGGTCGTCCTGCTCGCCGCGACCGAAGCCGGCTATTCCAATCTGGTCAGGCTGGTCAGTCGCGTCTACCTCGAAACACCGCCGGGCGAAGCCGTGCACCTGACCACCGAAATGATGGACGGCTATTGTGACGGATTGATCTGCCTCAGCGGTGGGCCGCGCGGACCGATCGGCACCGCGCTTAAGGAAGATCGCCGCGACCTGGCCGAAGCCCGGCTTTTGACCCTCAAGGAGATGTTCGGCGACCGGCTCTATGTCGAGTTGGACCGGGTTTCCGGTTATGACCGCGTGATCGAAAAATCCTCGATCGATCTGGCGTATGCCCATGAACTGCCCCTGGTCGCCACCAACGAGGCGTTCTTTTCCTCTCGTGACGACTATGACGCACATGACGCGCTGATCGCCATCGCCGAGGGATCGGTCGTCGCCGCCGACAATCGTCGCCGGCTGTCGCCGGACAATTTCCTGCGCAGCCAGGCCGATATGGCGAGGCTCTTTGCCGATCTGCCGGAGGCGATCGACAACACTGTCGAGATCGCGCTGCGCTGCTCCTATTATCCGAAGAACCGCAATCCGATCCTGCCGCGCTTCACCGGCGGCGATGTCGCCGACAATGACGCTGCCGTGCAGGCGGAAGCCGACGAACTGGCCCGCCAGGCGCATGAGGGGCTCGACGCGCGCCTCGCCATGCATGGCCCAACCGCCGGCTATACAGTCGAGCAATACCGCGAGCGGTTGAACTTCGAGCTTGGCATCATCACCAAGATGAAGTTTCCCGGCTACTTCCTGATCGTTGCCGACTTCATCAAATGGGCCAAGGCGCAAGGCATTCCGGTCGGGCCGGGCCGCGGTTCGGGCGCAGGCTCGCTGGTCGCCTATTCGACGACCATCACCGACATCGATCCGCTGCGCTTCTCGCTGCTGTTCGAGCGCTTCCTCAATCCCGACCGCGTGTCGATGCCCGACTTCGACATCGATTTCTGCCAGGATCGCCGAGAGGAGGTCATCCGCTACGTCCAGCAGAAATACGGCCGCGACCAGGTCGGCCAAATCATCACCTTCGGTACGCTGCAGGCTCGCGCTGTGCTGCGCGACGTCGGCCGTGTGCTGCAGATGCCCTATGGCCAGGTCGACAAGCTCTCCAAGATGGTGCCCCAGAACCCGGCCAATCCGGTCAAGCTCGCTGACGCCATCGCCAACGAGCCGCGCTTTGCCGAAGAGGCCGAGAGGGAGCCGATCGTCCAGACGCTGCTCGATATGGCGCAGAAGCTGGAAGGCCTTTACCGCCATGCCTCGACGCACGCCGCCGGCATCGTCATCGGCGACCGGCCGCTGTCGGAACTGGTGCCGATGTACCGCGATCCGCGCTCGGACATGCCCGTTACCCAGTTCAACATGAAATATGTCGAGCAGGCCGGACTGGTGAAGTTCGACTTCCTCGGCCTGAAGACGCTGACGGTGCTGGAGACGGCGGTGAAGCTGATCCGCCGGCGCGGCATCGAGATCGACCTGGCGACGATCCCGCTCGACGATCCCGACACCTACGCCATGCTGTCGCGCGGTGAAGTGGTCGGCGTGTTCCAGGTGGAAAGCGCCGGCATGCGCAAGGCGTTGATCGGCATGCGGCCCGACTGCATCGAGGACATCATCGCGCTGGTCGCGCTCTACCGCCCCGGTCCGATGGAGAACATTCCGACCTACAACGCCAGAAAGCATGGCGAGGAGGAGATGGCGTCGATCCATCCCAAGATCGACCATCTGGTGAAGGAGACGCAAGGCGTCATCGTCTACCAGGAACAGGTGATGCAGATCGCGCAGGAGCTGTCCGGCTACTCGCTCGGCGAAGCCGATCTGCTGCGCCGCGCCATGGGCAAGAAGATCCGCGCCGAGATGGACAAGCAGCGCGAGCGCTTCGTCTCCGGCGCGGTCGAGCGTGGCGTCGGCAAGCCGCAAGCCGACTTCATTTTCGACCTGCTGGCCAAGTTCGCCGACTATGGTTTCAACAAATCGCATGCCGCCGCCTACGCGGTGGTTTCATACCAGACCGCCTATCTCAAGGCGCATTATCCGGTCGAGTTCCTGGCAGCGTCGATGACGCTCGATATGGGCAACACCGACAAGCTGGCCGATTTCCGCCAGGACGCGCTGCGCCTTGGCATCGAGGTTCTGGCGCCCTCGGTGACATCGAGCTTTCGCCCCTTCGAGGTCGGCGAGAACCGCATCTACTATTCGCTGGCGGCGCTCAAGGGCGTCGGCGACGCGGCGGTCGAACACATCGTTGCCCAGCGTGGGGAAAAGCCGTTCAAGAACCTCGCCGATTTCTGCGAGCGGGTCGATCCCAAGATCGTCGGCAAGCGCGTCTTCGAAAGCCTGATCATGGCCGGTGCGCTCGATTGCTTCGGCCACGACCGCGCGTCGATGATGGCGGGCGTGGAGCGCATGATGGGGCTGGCGTCGCTGGCTCAGCAGAATGCAGTTTCCGGCCAGCACGACATCTTCGGCGCCTCGCTCGGCGCCCAGTCGCAGGCACTCAATCTGCCGGCGACAGAGCCGTGGCTCGCCGCCGACCGGCTGCACCGTGAATTCCAGGTGGTCGGCTTCTACCTCTCGGCGCACCCGCTCGACGAGTATAAGGCGGCCCTGCAGAAGATGCGGGTTCAGACGTGGGCCGAGTTTTCGGCGGCCGTCAAGCGCGGCGCCGCCGCCGGCCGTCTTGCCGGCACGGTGACGTCCAAGCAGGAGCGCAAGACG
The DNA here is from genome assembly GCF_040318635.1 of Mesorhizobium sp. M1066. NCBI lineage: Bacteria > Pseudomonadati > Pseudomonadota > Alphaproteobacteria > Hyphomicrobiales > Phyllobacteriaceae > Mesorhizobium > Mesorhizobium sp. M1066. The sequence goes on along the minus strand of NZ_JAMYMR010000017.1, from coordinate 117,837 downwards.
CGCACCGGCAACAAGATGGGCGTCATCGCCTTCTCCGATACGTCAGGCCAGTACGAAGCCGTGCTGTTTTCCGAAGGACTGGCGCAATATCGCGACCTGCTTGAGGCCGGCCGCTCCGTGGTCATCACCGTTGCGGCGGAAGACAGGCCGGAAGGCGTCAATCTGCGCATCAACTCGGTGCAGTCGCTGGAGGACGAGGCAAGCCGTATCCAGAAGGCACTTCGCATTTTCGTGCGCAACGCCTCGCCGATCAACACGCTGGCCGGCCAACTGACCGTCAGGGGCGAAGGCCAGGTCAGCTTCGTGCTGATCAAGGAGGAAGGCGAAGGGGAAATCGAGATCGAGCTGCCGAACCGCTACCGGATTTCGCCGCAGATCGCCTCGGCGATGCGCGCGGTGCCGGGCGTGGTCGAAGTGGAGTTGGTGTGACCCCCGCTCTTTCTCGCGCGCGGCAATCAGCCGGGCGGTCGCTGCCGCGAACGCCAGCGCAGTCAGCATGAAGCCGGCACAGAGGAACGGGTCGCAGACGATTTCAACCTTGGCGCGGCTGCGTGACAGGCTGCGCAGGCTCTATCATGGGCGCACGCCGGCCGCTTTCCGGTTCCAACTGGTGGCCGTCGTCATCGACCTCGCCATCATCGCCTTCTTCATCGCGACGCCGGTTCTTCAGGACAAGCCGTCATTCCTCTGGCTCGACTATTCGGCTGCCGCGCTTGTCGCCGCGGACCTGGTCGCCCGGCTGCTTGCCTCCAAAAACATGCTGCGGCTGATGAAGCAGCCGACGTCGTGGGTCGATGTCTTCATCCTTTTGACGCTGCTGATGCCGACGGCGTTCGCCAATCTCGCCTTCCTGCGCATCCTGCGGCTGTGGTCGCTGTCGCGCAGCGGTTCGCTCTGGCGGCATCTGGAGATGCGCGACCTGCGGCCGTGGCGAGAGGCCAGCCACGCGGTCATCAACCTCTTGACCTTCCTGTTCGTCATCACTGGCTTCGTCTACACGTTCTTCTTCCGCACTGGCGCCGGTCTGGAAAACTATATCGACGCGCTTTATTTCACCGTCGCCACGGTGACGACGACCGGCTTCGGCGACATCGTGCTGCCGGGCATGGCCGGCAAGCTGACGGCAATCGTCACCATGATCATCGGCATATCGCTGTTTGTCAGGCTGGCTCAGGCGATCTTCCGGCCAGCCAAGGTGTTGTTTCCCTGTCCGCAGTGCGGTTTGCGGCGGCACGAGCCGGACGCCGTGCATTGCAAAGCCTGCGGCCATCTCCTCAACATACCCGACGAAGGGAACTGACGGCCGGCGGGACTACGACGCCGCCACTTCAGCCGGCTTCATTGGCCTGCGCTGAAGATTGAGCAGATTGCCCATCAGGATCAGCAGCGCGCCACCGGCGGTGAAGGCGTCGATCTGCTCGCTATAGAGCAGCCAGCCAATCAGCGCCGATAGCGGCACGCGCAGGAAATCCATCGGCGAGACGATGGTCGCGTCGGCATGGCCAAGCGCACGGGCCATGCAGAAATGCGACGACATGCCGGTGAAGGCGATCAGCACGATCCATGGCCACAGCTCCAGTGGCGGGTTGCGCCACGTATAGAGCGCCGGGATGAGACCGACTATCGACTGGATAATCAGCATCCAGCAGATGATGCGCACGACGCTGTCCGTCCGGGTCAGCGATTTGATCGTGACCACCGAGATGCCGAAGCAGGCCGCGGCACCCAGCACGACGAGATGTCCAGGATCGACCGAGCCGACACCGGGGCGCACGATGATCACCACGCCGATCAGCCCCAGCCCGATCGCTGCCAGCTTGGGCCGGTTGAGCCTTTCGCCAAGAAAAATCACCGCCAGGATAGCTGTCCAGATCGGCGTGGTGAATTCGATCGAGATCAGCACGGCCAGCGGGATCAAAGTGAGGGCGTAGAGCCAGGCCGCCTGGCCCGTGTAGTGGATGACGTTGCGGGCGATGTGGGCAATGGGGCGCCGCGTGCGCATGGCTTGAAAGCCGCCACTCGTCATCACCAGCGGCAGAAGGATGAAGAAGCCGATCACAGAGCGCAACTCCAGCACCTGGAAGACGTTGAGCTCCGCTGTCGTGGCTCGGCCGGCGACCGTCATCCCAAGGAAGGAAGCGATCGACAGCGCCATCCAGAACGCGGCCTTGGGGATCGAGGGTGTGGGTGCCATTCGCGCTATGTCGCAGCCCAGGACTTCTGCCGCAATCGCTACGCAAGGCATTCTTCTGGGCCAGTCGCGACTGCCTGGATGTTGTGAAACAGTCATGTGGCGGGCGGAACCTGAAACGGCAAGTGGCGTTGAGTCCCGATGGTCAGCCGTGCTGGCGGACCGTCCCGCCTTTTTGAAGATCGACAGGGAGAGCTTCGATGAGATTCTTCGCGCAATTCGCGCTTGCCGGCGGTTTACTGGTTGCGGCAGGCGCGGCACATGCCGACGAGACGCAATTTCTCCAGTCGTTCAAGGGCAATTTCGCCGGCAAGGGTATCGTCAAGGTCACCACCGATGCGCCGACCGTGAACGTGTCCTGCACGTTCAGCTCGAACGCGACATCGACCTCCCTGTCGCTCGACGGCAATTGCCGGGGGCTTGTCGTGGTCACGCGTGCCATCAGCGCGGATCTGAAGGCCAGCGGCGCCAAATACAGCGGCATCTATGTCGGCTCTCGCACGGGACCGGCACAGCTCAACGGCAGCCGTTCGGGCAACGCGATCAACCTGGGCATTCGCTGGGCCAAGGAGGTCAATGGCGACCGAAGGGCGCAGATGAAGGTCGAGAAACGCGGCGAGAACGGCATGCGGCTGACCGTCATCGACACCGACCCGAAAACCGGCAAGAGCGTGGTGACGAGCAGGATAGATCTGCAGCGCACCTAATCCTCGAGCGGCTCCGGCGGATGGGCGTCGCGGCCCTTGCCGAATGTGTAGCCGGTTTCCACCGCCTTGCGGCCGAACTTGTCGCGCAGGGCATCGATGGCGCCTTCGGCCATGGCGCGCTTGCGCGATTGGATGTCGACCAGATCGGGCGGGTCGGCCTGGTCGTCGTCCGAAAGGTCGCTGACGCCTATGCCTAGCAGCCGATATTTCGTGCCGTCGGTTTCCTTGCGCAGAAGCTCCACCCCGGTCTGAAAGATGCGGTCGGCGAGCCGGGTCGGATCGCCGAGCTGGCGATTGCGCGTGCGCAGCTTGAAATCCTGGCTCTTCAGTTTCAGCACCACGGTGCGCCCGGCAATGCCTGACTTTTTCAGCCGTGCCGAAACCTTTTCCGAAAGACCCCTGAGAACCGCGACCAGTTCGTCCAGCGACGCGATGTCGGTGTCGAAGGTGGTTTCGGCCGATACGCTCTTGGCATCCTGGTCGGGATCGACGCGGCGGACGTCCTCGCCGCGCGAAAGGTGGTAGAGCCGGTCGCCCATCGTGCCGTAGCGGCGCATCAGGTCGCCGCGATCCATTTGCTGCAACTGGCCGATAGTGCGGATGCCGTCACGCTCCAGCGTGGCGTTGAATGCCTTTCCGACACCCCAGATCATGGTCACCGGCTGCGCCGAGAGGAAGCCGACTGCCTCGGCCTCGCCGATGACCGAGAAACCGCGCGGCTTGCGAAAATCAGACGCAATCTTGGCGAGGAACTTGCAATAGGACAGGCCGGCCGAAACGGTGATGCCGATCTCCTTCTCGACGGCCTGCGCGAAGCGCGCCAGTACCACAGCGGGCGGCAGGCCGTGCAGTCGTTCGGTGCCGGCGAGGTCGAGAAACGCCTCGTCGATCGACAGCGGCTCGACCAGCGGTGTCAGCGCTTGCATCATGGCGCGCACTTCGCGGCCGACGCGCACGTATTTTTCCATGTTGGGGCTGATGACGACCGCCTCCGGGCAGGCTTCGAGCGCCTTGAACATCGGCATGGCCGAGCGGACGCCCTGGATACGGGCGATGTAACAGGCGGTGGAGACGACGCCGCGCTTGCCGCCGCCGATGATCAGCGGCTTGTCCTTGAGCGCCGGATTGTCGCGCTTTTCGATCGCCGCATAGAAGGCGTCGCAATCGATATGGGCCAGATGCAGTCGGTAAAGCTCGGCATGACGCGCAAGTCGGGGGCTGCCGCAGCGCTCGCAGCGGCGCGTCTGGCTGCGCTGAAACGTCAGGCAGTCGCGGCAAAAACCGTGGTCGGGATTGTTGACAGGGGTCGCCATCGCTGCGAACATAAAGAGAACAGAAGCAATGGTACGACAGTGCAAGGCCGGCGACAAGGCTGGCCTGGGGAGAACGCATGAGCACGACCATAGCGCCGCTTGCGCCCGAGCTTTGGGCTGAATTCGAGGACCTCTTCGGCAAGCAAGGCGCCTGCTACGGCTGCTGGTGCACGCATTTCCGGCTGGCGCCGGCGGTACGGCGCGAGAGCAGCCGGGAACGCAACAAGGACCACATCAAGGCGCGTATCGAGGCCGGCCCGCCGCCCGGACTGCTGGCATTCGAGGATGGCCAGGCGGTCGGCTGGATGCAGATCGGCCCGCGCGCCGACGTGCCCGAATGGAACAATCAGGGCAGGGGGTCGGCACCGGTCGATCCTGCCGACGCCGCGGATCCGGCCGTCTGGGCAATCTCCTGCTTCTTCATCCGCACCAAGGCGCGCGGCAGGGGCATCACGCATCGCCTCGTCGAAGGCGGCATCGATTTCGCCCGCCAGAACGGTGCACGGCTGCTCGAGGCTTGTCCGATTGATTTGTCTCGCGATTCGCGCTCGATCGGCCTGTTCGTCGGTTCGTCGCGGGTCTTCGAGAAGGCGGGTTTCGAGCGGCTGGTGGAACGCAAGGCCGGTCGCCCGCTGATGCGGCTGGTGCTTTGATGAGGTCCGCTCGTGGCTTGGTGATCTCACCTTGCGGTTGCAGCGGTAATTTCATACCAGACGGACAAAGTCTCTCTTCTAGGTCAAACGGAGAATTCGCGTGAACCGTGCCCTGCCATTCGTGTTCCTTCTTGCGTTGAGTGCCCCTGCTTTCGGCCAGACCGTCGACAATCAGGGTGCGAAGCAATTGTCCGACGACTTGTCCCGCTATGTCGGCAAGCAGGCCATCGACAAAGGCATTTTAAAGGTTTCGCTTGAAGGTGGCGCCTACAAGATCCTGTTCGATTTCAAGGCACTTGCCGCATCGTTTCCGGACCAGAAACTGCTGAAGTTCGACTTCGCGCCCTATGCCCTGATGGTCAAGCCGCGCAGCGACGGGTCCTGGGATGTCTCCATGGATTTCTCCCAAACCGCCTCCTTCGAGTTCAACGGACCCGAGGGGCTGCAAAGCACTCAGTTTTCGATCAAGGACGGCAAGGGTTCGGGCGTCTACGATCCAAATCTGGCGGCCTTTACCAGCGGCACCAGCTCGATGGCCGGCATGACGATGGCATCGAAGGATGCCAAGCAGCACATGGAAGCCAGCACGGGCGCCGGCATCGCGACCGTTGCCGCGACCAAGTCGACGACCGGGGGCGTCGATTTCACAACCTCGCAGAAGGTGTCGAGTTTTATCGAAGCGATCAATTTCGATGACCCCGAGAGCGGGCTGAAACTCCCGGTCACCGTCAGGTCGCCTGAACTGTCGGTCGAAGCCAACGGCAAGGGCGTGCGGACCAAGCCATTGCTCGATCTCCTGGCATTTGCGGTGGCCAACGAGGACGAGGCGAGGCTGAAGGCCAACCAGGCGCAGCTCAAATCGCTTCTGCTCGCCGCCTTGCCGCTTTGGCAGCGTATCGACGGGACCTACGGTTTCAAGGATTTCGCGGTGGAAAGCCCGGTCGGCAATTTCGGCGCCACCCAGCTCAGCACCGTGTTCGGTACCGATGGCGTGGCCCAGAACGGCACGATCACGTACGGCATCAAGGCATCGGGGCTGACCGTGCCGACCCAGCTTCTGCCGAGCTGGAGCGTGGGGTTGTTGCCCACCGATGTCGATTTGAACTTTGGCGGCGCCAATATCGATCTCGACAGCATGGCGAAGAAGGCGATCGAAGCCTTTGATCTCAATAAGAATCCGCCGCTGTCGGCCGAATTCGGCGAGCAACTTAAAGTCGACTTCATGGCCAGGATGCCGAAGGTCGTGCTTGGCCACAGCACCGTGAAGAACAAGGACACGGAGATCGCGCTGGAAGGCGAGATGACATTCCCAGGCGAAAAGCCCGAAGGAAGCGTAACCGTCGATGTCGCCGGCTTCGACAAGCTTGTCGAAGGCCTGCAGCAAGCGGCAAAGTCGGAACCGGAGGTTGGCCAATACGTGCCAGTCGCTCTCATGGCGAAGGGCTTTGGCAAGACGCTGCCCGATGGCCGGCTGGAATGGATCGTCAATGCCAAGGCCGATGGCTCGGTCACCGTCAATGGCGTCATGCTGAAGCCCGCCGATCCGGCCGTGGACGACAGCGTGGATGATGGTGACGGCGCCGATGACAGCGGAGACGACAGCGGCGGCGCAGGTGCGAACTGAACCCCTGAAGCTGGAGTTCAGAGCCCCAGCGCGCTTTGAATCTTGGGCGCTGCCTCGTGCCAGTCCTGGACGACGACCACATCGTCCGTCACCGGCGGCAGGAATGCGCGCAGCGAATTGTCGGCCATCAGGTGGAACAATTCGGCGTCGGCGACCGATTCCCGCACCGACGCCAGATTGTGCGGCTGATCGTCGACGAAGACCACCGGGCGGCCGGCCTTGCCGCGAAGCTTGGCCACTGCCGGTCCTTTGGCCATTTCAGTGGTCAGAAGCGGGTAGCTCAGCCCAAGCGCGTCGAGATGGACGCGACGCACGGCACGGTGCTTGTGCGGCATGGCCGTCAGCAAGATGATTTCCGCGCGGTCGCCAAACCCTGCCAGGGCTTCTGCAGCGCCGTCAGTAATGTTTTGCCAATCGGCTTGCGCGTCAAAGAAATCGGCCAGCAGTGCCGTGACTTCGGGCTGTTCGATCAGGCGGCCGCTAGCGGTCTCTGCTATGTTGCCGGTCAGCCGAAACGAGGCCAGCGTCAGGCCATAGCCGCGCGCCTTGAGGAAATTCGGAAACGGTCGGATGAATTCGAGCACGACATCGTCGACATCGAGGACAAGCAAGGGTCGGTCGTCGGCTGCCAGTTCTTCAATCTGGCGCGCGGTTTCCGGATCATCGCTCATATGGAATGCTCGTGGTTGTCGTCGCCCAGCGGCAGCGACCGCAAGGCCTTGCCGACAGCCGCCGGCGGGGTGCCGGTTTCCTCGGCAAAGCGCATCAGAGTCGGCTCGTGGGCAAGAATGAACTGCAGCACACCGGCCATGAATCCCGGTTCGCTGGCGGCTTTGCGGATCGAATGCGCCTCTATGCCGGTGATCGCCAGAAAGCGCGGCAGCAGCTCGGGATCGGAGGCGACGAAGCCCAGGGCCTTCACGGCAATCGATTCCGCTTCTTCACGCATTGACGCTGCGTTTGCCATCACTACCTTCGGTGTGTGGAATGAGTCTCTCCCGCAATAATGGCAAGAGTTGCTGGCGGCAAGCGGTTAGAGCGGCGCCCGAGGTGGAATCCAAACAGCTTTTCGCACGGTGGATTTCCGTTTCGTCAATCATATTGCCGTAAAGTGAAGCAGGGTTTGGTGCGTTCAGACATGGGCGCATGACGGTCGCCTTCGAAGCGGAAGGACTGCCGGGACGGGATATCGATGCCGAAGAAGGTTATGATCGTCGAAGACAATGAGCTCAACATGAAGCTCTTTCGGGACCTCATCGAGGCGAGCGGTTACGAGACCGTGCGCACCCGCAACGGTCTGGAAGCGCTCGATCTGGCGCGCCAGCATCGGCCGGATCTGATCCTGATGGATATCCAGTTGCCTGAAGTGTCGGGGCTTGAAGTGACCAAATGGCTGAAGGAGGACGACGAGCTGCACGTCATCCCGGTCATTGCGGTGACCGCCTTCGCCATGAAGGGCGACGAGGAACGCATCCGCCAGGGCGGCTGCGAGGCTTATATTTCGAAGCCGATCTCGGTGCCGCGTTTCATCGAAACCATCAAATCCTATCTGGGCGATGCGTGATGTGCCCCTTCAGCCGAGCCGGAGCGTTGTGAAATGACTGCGCGGATCCTCGTCGTCGACGATATCCCTGCCAATGTGCGGCTGCTGGAAGTGCGGCTGCTGGCCGAATATTTCGAAGTACTGACCGCCACCAACGGGCCGGATGCGATCGAGACCTGCGAGAACGGCAAGGTCGATGTCGTGCTGCTCGACGTGATGATGCCTGACATGGACGGGTTCGAGGTCTGTCGGCGGCTGAAGAGCGATCCGGCGACATCGCACATTCCGGTGGTGATGATCACCGCGCTCGACCAGGTTTCCGACCGCGTCCGCGGGCTCGAGGCCGGCGCCGACGACTTCCTGACCAAGCCGGTCAACGACCTGCAGCTTATGACGCGCGTCAAGAGCCTGGTTCGCCTGAAGTCGCTGACCGACGAGTTGCGGCTGCGCGCCTCGACGACGCGCAACATCGGCATCGAGGAGTTGCTCAGCCGCAATTTCGCATCCGAGGACACGACGCCCAAAGTGCTTTTGATCGACGAACGCAAATCATCCGTCGAGCGCATCCAGAAGATGCTGCGCGACCGGGCCGATCTCGACGTCACACATGATCCGCATGCCGGTTTCTTCCAGGCCGCCGAGACGTCCTATGAATGCGTGATGATCTCGACCGCGTTCGCCGATTTCGATCCGCTGAGGCTCTGTTCGCAGTTGCGCTCGCTCGATCGCACCCGTTTCGTGCCGATCATCCTGCTGGCGGAGGAGGGCGAGGAGGAACGCATCATTCGCGGCCTCGAACTCGGCATCAATGATTATCTGATGCGGCCGATCGACCAGCAGGAACTGACGGCGCGGCTGCGCACCCAGGTGCGCCGCAAGCGCTACAACGACCAGCTGCGCGCCAGCGTCACCCAGACCATCGAAATGGCGGTAACCGATGGACTGACCGGGCTGCACAACCGCCGCTATCTGGACAGCCATCTGCAGACGCTGTTCGATCGCGCCGTGGCGCGGCGCCGGCCGCTGTCGGTGATGATCACCGACCTCGACCGCTTCAAGGCGATCAACGACGCGCACGGTCATGACGGCGGCGACGAGGTTCTGCGGGAATTCGCACGGCGGCTGCGCAAGAACGTCAGGGGTATCGACCTTGCCTGCCGTTTTGGCGGGGAGGAGTTCGTCGTGGTGATGCCGGACACCGAGGGCGCGGTGGCCGAGAAGGTAGCCGAGCGCATTCGCGCCGAAATCGCCCAGGCAGCTTTTGCCATCGGCCAGGACGGCAAGGCGATCGAAGTCACGGTCAGCGTCGGCGTGTCGTCGGTGCTGAAAGGCGTGGACACGGTGGCGGCGCTGATGAAGCGTGCCGATCTCGCGCTCTACGAAGCCAAGAGCGGCGGCCGCAACCGGGTTGTTGCCAAAGCCGCATAACCGGCCAAGGCTCCGAATATCCAGTCAACCCGACAGGGTTACCCGTTTACCTTAATCGAAGCGATTCGCGAGCCTTGGTTAAGAAACTGTTGATTTTCATAAGCTCTTGCGCAACTGTGCAGGCCAAGACGAAGCCGGCACGAGGATAGAAAGCCGGCTCCGATCCCTGGGAATACCCCATGATGCTCAGGTCCGCCGCATCTCCTGGGTCCGTGGGGTCGGCCGGCCGGCGCTGGCACATAGTGGCCTCCTCGTACCGCTGCCAAACGCCGACCGGCCCCCTTCTCTCCAAAAGAACATCAGAACTCCGTGCTAAAGCACGGAGGAATCTGCGTTTCTGCATGTGAAATCGGAACACCCGTTCTAGCCGTTCCTACACAGTTTCGCTGTGAGGGCAGCCAACGATGAGGGGAAGAACACCCCTTCCATTTCATACATATGGCGCACAAGAGGCTTGCGGCAAGACCCGGCTCCTCCCGTAAAACCGCGACCCAAGCCAGGGTGCGGAAAACGGGAGTTATGATAATGATTTCAGATCATGCGGTTGTGATCGCCGGGGGTGGTCCGACGGGATTGATGCTGGCAGGCGAACTGGCGCTGGCAGGCGTGGACGTTGCCATTGTCGAAAGGCGACCGGATCAGAAACTGGCAGGATTGCGCGCTGGCGGCCTGCATGCGCGCACTCTTGAGGTGCTCGACCAGCGCGGAATTGCGGATCGGTTTCTTTCACAGGGACAGATATCGCCGTCCGTGGGCTTCCACATGATCCGGTTAGACATCAGCGATTTTCCCACGCGCCACAATTATCTGCTGGCGCTGCGGCAAAACCACATCGAGCGCATCCTGGCCGACTGGGTCGGCGAGTTCAAGGTGCCGATCTATCGCGGACACGAGGTTGCGGGGTTTACCCAGGACGACAGCGGCGTCGATGTCGAACTGTCCACCGGTCACCGCCTGAGGGCCGCATATCTGGTCGGCTGCGACGGAGGCCGCAGCACCATTCGCAAGGCGACCGGTATCGAGTTCGCCGGATGGGATCCGACGATGAGCTGGATGATTGCCGAGGTCGAAATGTCGGAAGAACCGGCATGGGGCTTCCGCAGCAACGCCTCCGGAATTCATGCCCTGGGCAAGATCGAGGACGGCAAGAAGGTTGGCGTCGTGCTGACGGAGCCATGCCTGGAGGCGCGCGGCGACCCGACCCTGCGCGAGCTCAGCGAGGCGCTGACTGCCATCTACGGCACCGACTTCGGGGTCCACAGCCCGACCTGGCTCTCCCGCTTCACCGACATGACGCGCCAGGCTGCCGCATACCGCGACAGGCGCGTGCTGCTGGCGGGTGATGCCGCGCACATCCATCCTCCGATGGGCGGACAGGGCCTCAATATCGGCGTGCAGGATGCGGTGAACCTTGGATGGAAGCTGGCCCAGGTCATCAAGGGGACATCGCCGCAAAGCCTGCTCGACAGCTATCACGCCGAGCGTCATCCGGTCGCCGCCCGCGTGTTGCGCAATACGATGGCACAGGTCGCGCTTCGCCGCACGGATGACCGTAGCAAGGCCGTGGCCGACACCGTTGCCGAGTTTCTCGGCATGGATGAACCCCGCAAGAAAATCGCCGCGGAGATGTCTGGTTTGGGTGTCCATTACGACCTTGGCGAGGGGCATCCACTGCTTGGGCGGCGAATGCCCGATCTCGATCTGACCACCGCCGGCGGGCCGTTGCGGGTCTTCACCTTGCTGCACGACGCGCGGCCCGTGCTGCTCAACTTCGGTGAGCAAGGCAGGCTGGACATCGCGCCCTGGGCTGATCGGGTCCGGCAGATCGACGCCTTGTATGCCGGTGCCTGGGACCTCCCGGTGCTCGGGAGGGTGGCCGCGCCCAGCGCCGTCTTGATCCGGCCCGATGGTTATGTGGCTTGGGCCGGGGCGGGAACCCCACAGGGGCTGGTGGACGCGCTGACCACCTGGTTCGGGTCGCCTGCTGCCTCAGATTAGCAGATACGATCGAAGCGCGATCGCGCGACCGCCCTCTGACAGTGCTCCTGACAGTTGGTTGACAGGAGCTTCCTTCTGTGCAGAAATTGGTTGGACCATTGGACCACTTGGAGGAAATGTGGACCAGAACAGCCTGCCACCCATTCAGACCACGGCGCGCGACGACGCCGTGTTGAAGGCGTTGGTGGGATTTGTTCGCGCCGAAGCCCTGCAGCCGGGTGAGAGACTTCCAACCGAACGCATTCTGGCCGAGCGGCTGAAGGTCAGCCGCAACACCGTGCGCGAGGCACTGACGCGCTGGGAAGGGCTCGGCCTCGTCGAGAGGCGCCAGGGCAGCGGCACCTATCTCAAGGCGGCTGTTTCACACGATATGCTGCACATGCCGCTGACGCTGGCGGGCGGCAATGATTTCACCAGCCTGATGCAGACGATGGAGATCCGCCGCGCACTGGAGGCGGAGGCCGCAGCTCTTTGCGCCGAACGCGCCAGCCAGGCAGATATCGCCGAAATCGCACGCAAGCTCGACATCATGGAGCAGGCGTTCCGCACACGCGACGGCATGTCGTCGGAAGAGGATTGGGAGTTCCACCAGGCGATCTACCGGGCCTCGGGCAATCCACTGTTCGAGCAGATCATCGCCGCCATGTACGAATTGTTCCACCGCTTCTGGGAGCATCCGCTCGGCGTGCGCGATTTCGGCCACGCCAGCTTTCCCTATCACCGCACCATCTACGAACGCATCGCCGCGCGCGACCCGCAGGGCGCCCGCGCCGAGGCGCTCAAGCTGATCGCCACCGTCGAGGACGACCTCAAGCGCGGTGCCGCCAAACTCAAACTTTCGAGCCAGACATGAACGAGCATCCATCCGGTTTCGATCACGACTATCTCGCCGAGGCGGCGACACTCTTGGCGCATGACGAACCGTTCCCTGGCGGTGCGGTGGTGCCGCCGATCTACCAGACCTCGCTGTTCACCTTCGCCAGCTATGCCGAGATGGCCGATACCTTTGCTGGCAAACGAAAGCAGCCGATCTATTCGCGCGGCGACAATCCGACGGTGATGGAGTTCGAGGCGCGCGTGGCAGCGCTTGAGGGCGCAGAAGCCGCGCGCGGCTTTTCCAGCGGCATGGCGGCGATCAGTGCCACGGTGCTTGCGTTCGTTGGGGCAGGCGAGCGCATCGTGGCGGTGCGCAATTGCTATGGCGATGCCTACCGGCTGTTCGAGCGGCTGTTGCCTCGGCTCAACATCAAGGTCGATTATGTCGACGGCTCCGACCCGGATGCGGTCGCGGCGGCACTTCCCGGCGCCAAGCTGCTCTATCTGGAAAGCCCGACCTCGATGATGTTCGAGCTGCAGGACATCGCGCATCTGACACGGCTGGCCAAGGAACAGGGCATCGTCACCACCATCGACAATTCCTGGGCGACGCCGGTGTTCCAGAAGCCGATCGCGCATGGCGTCGACCTGGTGCTGCATTCGGCCTCGAAATACCTTGGCGGCCACAGCGACACCGTCGCTGGCGTCGTGGCGGGTTCGGCCGCTCATATCAAGCACATCAACGAGCAGACCTATTCCTATCTCGGCGGCAAGCTGTCGCCATTCGAAGCCTGGCTGTTGCTGCGCGGCTTGCGCACGCTGCCGCTGCGCCTGCCGCACCACATGAAGAGCGGCCTGACCATCGCCGAACGGCTGAAGGCGCATGCCAATGTCGAGCGCGTCAACCATCCCGTCTATTCGAACCATCCGGGCAAGGCGACACTGGCCGGCTATGCCGGTCTGTTCTCCTTCGAGGTGACGGACGAGATCGACATCCCCGTCTTCGTCGATGCGATGAAATATTTCCGCATCGGCGTCAGCTGGGGCGGGCATGAAAGCCTGGTCGTGCCGGCCAAGGCGTCGCTGGAGCAGACGCCTGGCCTGAATTCGATGGCGCGCTTCGGCGTCAGCCCCCGAACCATCCGCTTCAATGTCGGATTGGAGAGTGTCGAAGACCTGTGGGCGGATGTCGCCCAAGCCTTCGAAAAAGCCAGAAAATAACAAGCGGGTTCAAAATGGGAGTCTTGAACATGAAAAAACTGACCGTCATGCTTGCCACCGTTGCGGGACTGGCGATTTCCGCCGGAAATGCCGTGGCCGATTCGACCCTGAAAATGGTCGAAGTCATCACCAGCCCGCCACGCACCGAGTTCCTGAAAAAGCAGATCGCCGAGTTCGAAACAGCCAATCCGGGCATCAAGGTCGAGCTGATCTCGCTGCCCTGGGGCCAGGCCTTCGAGAAATTCCTGACCATGGTGCAGGCCGGCGATACGCCCGACATCGTCGAAATGCCGGAACGCTGGATGGGCCTCTATGCCAACAACGCCCAACTCGAGGATCTTGGCCCCTATATGGCCAAATGGGACGACGCCAAAACGCTGGGCGACCGCGCCAAGCAGTTCGGCTCGACCGTCAACAACACCCAGTTCATGATCCCTTATGGCTACTATGTGAACGCGCTGTTCTGGAACAAGAAACTGTTCAAGGAAGCCGGCCTCGATGGTCCGCCGGCGACGCTCGATGATTTCATCGCCGACGCCAAGAAAATCTCTGCGTTGCCGGGCAAATATGGCTACTGCCTGCGCGGCGGGCCGGGCGCTTTCAACGGCATGCACATGTTCATGAACATCGCCGCCGGCAAGGGCGGCTACTTCAACGAGGATGGCACTTCGACGATCAACGAAGAAGGCTCGGTCAAGGGCCTGCAGATGCTGGCCGACATGTACAAGGACGGACTGGCGCCGAAGGATGCGGTGAGTTGGGGTTTCAACGAAACGGTCACCGGCTTCTATTCCGGCACCTGCGCCATGCTCAACCAGGATCCGGACGCGCTGCTCGGCATCGCCGACAAGATGAGCGCCGACGACTTCGCGGTGGCGCCACTGCCGGTCGGGCCGAGCGGCAAGTCCTATCCGACGCTGGGTTATGCCGGCTGGGCGATGTTTGCCAATTCGCAGCACAAGGACGACGCCTGGAAGCTGATGGCGACGCTGCTGTCGCCGAAGGACAATCTGGAATGGGCCAAGGAAGTCGGCGTCGTCCCGATCCACAACGGCGCCGACCAGGATCCCCATTTCAAGACCGAGCAGTTCAAGGGCTGGTTCACGGAGCTCAGCGACAGCTCAAAATATGAAATGGTGACGCCGCCGACGCATCTGGAGAACCTCGGCAATTTCGTCGACCAGGTGGCGATCAAGAATTTTCAGGAAGTGCTGCTTGGCCAGAAGACGGCCAAGGACGTCGCCGACCAGTGGGCTGCCTTCCTGACCAAGGAACAGCAGGATTGGCTGGCGAAGAACAAGAAGTAGTTTTTCTTCCCTTCTCCCCGTTCACGGGGAGAAGGTGTCACGAAGTGACGGATGAGGGGCGGCGCCACGCCTCGACAGGTTCGCGCTGCCCCTCATCTGCCTGCCCGTCCTCCGTAGCAGCTGCGGAGGGTGGACCGGCATCTTCTCCCCGTATAGCGACGGGGAGAAGGACGCTGTCCCCGACGCCGCTCCAGGGAGCTAGATCCACACCCAATGACCTACGCCGTGTCCGAAATACGATCCGCCGGCAAGCCGCGTCGCAAGCGGCTATCCCATGCCGCAATCGAGCCATGGCTCTATCTCAGCCCGGCGATCATCCTGCTGATCGTGGTGCTCTTGGTGCCGCTGGTCGTGGGCATCAGCTACTCCTTCCGCAAATTCTCCGCATTCAAGTCCGAATATGTCGGGCTCGGCCAGTATCAGGCGATGCTGTCGGATCAGGTGCTGGGGCAGGCGCTGGTCAACACGTTGTGGTGGACGGTCGCCAGCCTTTTCTTCCAGTTCTTCCTCGGCCTTGGCCTGGCGCTTCTGCTCGACAAGCCGTTTCGCGGCCGCAAGGCAGTACAAGCCCTGGTCTTCCTGCCTTGGGCAGTGCCGTCCTTCCTGTCAGGCCTGACCTGGGCCTGGCTGTTCAATCCGATCATCGGCCCTTTGCCGCACTGGCTGTTTGCACTGGGACTGAAGGCCGAGCCGACCAATGTGCTGTCCGATCCGTCAACCGCCATGTGGGGGCCGATCGTCGCCAATATCTGGTTCGGCATTCCGTTCTTCGCCATCACGCTCTTGGCGGCGCTGAAATCCATTCCGTCGGAACTGCATGAGGCAGCGGCTATCGATGGAGCCTCGCCCTGGCAGCGCTTCACCAAGGTGACGCTGCCGTTCCTGGCGCCGACCATCGCTATCACCGTGATGTTGCGCACCATCTGGATCGCCACCTTCGCCGACCTGATCTTCGTCATGACGGAGGGCGGGCCAGCCGGCTCGACCAACACGGTGCCGGTCTACATCTATGTCAGCGCATTCAAGTCTCTGGACAAGGGCTATGCCTCGGCGGTGGCGGTGCTGCTGCTCGTCCTGCTCATTGCTTATGCGATTGCGCTGATCGGTATCCGCCGCACCCTGGTGAGGCACGTCTGATGATTGCAGGACGCTCAACCTCGCAGCGCTTCTTCGGCGGCATCGGCCTCTACGCGGCAATCGCGGCCTACGTGCTCTTTGCCCTGTTCCCGATCTACTGGACGCTGAAGATCTCGGTCACGCCGGAGCGGCTGCTCTATTCCGAAGGCATCACCTTCTGGCCGTCGCACATGACGCTGCAGAACTTCGTCACCGTGCTCGAGGCGACCGATTTCCCGCGCTATTTCCTCAACAGCGTCATCGTCTCGGTCTCGACGGCGGCACTGGTGACAATCATCGCCACGCTCGCCGGCTATGCCATGTCGCGCTTCACCTTTCGCGGCAAGGCAGCACTGGCGCTGATGTTGCTTTTGACCCAGACCTTTCCGCTGGTGATGGTCATTCCGCCGATCTACCGCGTGATGGGTCAGATCGGCCTGATCAACAGCCTGACCGGGCTGATCATCATCTACACCGCCTTCAACACGGCGTTTGCCACCTTCCTGATGCAGTCCTTCTTCGACGGCATTCCAAAGGACCTGGAGGAGGCGGCGATGATTGACGGCTGCACCCGCGCGCAGGCGATGCGCAAGGTGATCGTGCCGCTGACGTTGCCCGGCATGGGCGCCACCCTCGGCTTCGTCTTCACTGCAGCCTGGAGCGAGCTTCTGTTCGCGCTGATGCTGATTTCCAGTGATGACCAGAAGACCTTCGCTGTCGGCCTGCTCACCTTCATCGGCAAGTTCGCCGTCGACTGGGGACAGATGATGGCGGCGTCAATCCTGGCGCTGATCCCGGTCTGCATCTTCTTCGCCTTCCTGCAACGCTATCTCGTCACCGGCCTGACCGCCGGCGCCGTCAAAGGATAGATCGATGGCCTCTGTTACGCTCGAAAAGGTCCGCAAGGACTATGGCGCCGTCCGCGTCCTGCACGCGGTCGACCTTGAAATCGCCGATGGCGAGTTCGTCGTCCTGGTCGGCCCGTCAGGCTGCGGCAAGTCCACGCTTTTGCGCATGATCGCCGGGCTGGAGGAGGCTTCCGGCGGCGAGATCCGCATCGGCGAGCGGCTGGTCAATGACGTGGCACCGAAGGACCGCGACATCGCCATGGTGTTCCAGTCCTATGCGCTCTATCCGCATATGGACGTGTCGAAGAACATGGGCTTCAGCCTGCTCCTGAAGAAGGCGCAGAAGACGACGATCGATGCCCGGGTGGACGGCGCGGCCAGGCGGCTCGGGCTCGACACATTCCTGCAGCGCCTGCCGCGCCAACTGTCCGGCGGCCAGCGCCAGCGCGTCGCCATGGGCCGCGCCATCGTGCGCGATCCCAAGGTCTTCCTGTTCGACGAGCCGCTGTCGAACCTCGACGCCAAGCTGCGCGTCCACATGCGCGCCGAGATCAAGGCGCTGCATCAGCAGCTGAAGACGACATCGGTTTATGTCACGCACGACCAGATCGAGGCGATGACCATGGCCGACCGGATCGTCGTCATGCATGACGGGCTGATCCAGCAGGTCGGTGCGCCGCTCGATCTCTATGACCGGCCAGCCAACATGTTCGTCGCCGGTTTCATCGGTTCACCCGGCATGAATTTCCTGCCGGCGACGGTCCGCAAGGGCGGTGCGTCGCAGGCCGTGCTGACCGATGGCCAGGCGCTGAGGCTGCCGGAAGGCCTGCCGCTCAAGGATGGTGACGCCATCACCATCGGTTTGCGGCCTGAGCATATCAAATCGGCGGATGACGGCGCGTTGAAGGGCGAGGTGAGGGTGGTCGAGCCGCTCGGGCTTTCGACGCAGTTCTACGTCAAGCTGGCCAGCCAGCAGCTTTGCGTCTTTGCCATGGGCCGTGCCGGCGTGAAGCCCGGCGACGAGGTACGGTTGGCGGCCGAACCACACCAGCTGCATCTATTCGATCCGAAGAGCGGTGAGCGCATCAGCTGAGGGGGACTCAGCCAGGGCGGATGCGGGCAGGATCAGGCGCCGCTATCGGGCGAGAATACACGGTAACGCTACATTTCAATTGGATAAAATAGCGGAACGTCCAAGAGACATTTCCGGAACCTAACAAGACCGCTTGGACCTTTGCGTGTAGAGCACAAGACCTTAGTCCCGCCGTCTTCTCAAAAGAACGGAGGTTATTTCGCCACGAACTAGGCCGCCGTCGGAGCTAGTCAACACCGACGGCGGCACCTGCAATATGGGTGAGTGGGTTGTGTGCGGATATGGTGTGATCGCGGAAGGTGATTGTAGACCGCTAACCGCGAGGGCTTCTTCTAGACAGCGGCGAGCTGTCCAACGGGTTCTCAGCCGACTTGGCCGATCGCCGCTCCTTCAGCCACAGGGACTTCTTTCTCCTTGCCAGGTTCTCGTCTCGAACGCTGTCTTCGGCGGTCACTCCGCCATGCATCGCGGCAATCACGTAGTCGGCTCTGTTGGTTCGAAAGTCGCCTTTTTGTACGGACATCGTTTTCTCCCAGTGCGAGGCATTTCCCCCCTTTTTGCCTGACGCTGAAACTAACTGCCTATCCGTGGTGCAAGTCTACCAATCGGCGATTGTATTAAAACGATACACTCAGCAGGTATGGTGATGGCGCGATCGCACGAGAGGAGCCCATTCTGGCTGGGCTTCTTCATTGACCCGGTTGTGATCCTTGCGGGGGTGCCGCGGCGGGAGGGGTCGGAGCCTGCGGTGCGGGTTCCGTGGAAGGTGGGGCGGGGCTGTCAGGCTGAGGCGCAGGCTGTGCGGCCTCTTCCTCGGTCAGAACCTGGTCAGTCCTGGCCTTGATCTCATCGGCCGTCTGCTGGCTTATCAGCCCGTTGCTGACGGCGAAGCCAGCAGCCAGAGCGACAAGGGCTGCAATGATTGCAGCTTTCAACTTCTTCGACATCCATAGGCGCCTTGTTCGTGACACCCAACCCAGGGCCAAGGGTGCCGCAACCATGGCGAAGGGTCAATCCTTTGGCTGGAGTCCTGCTCGGATGCAACGAAATCAATTGGCTACAAACGAAAAACGCCGCCCATTGGGCGGCGTTTCGGCATTGCAGCGGGAAAGCCAGATTACTTGATCTTGGTTTCCTTGAATTCGACGTGCTTCTTGGCGACCGGGTCGTACTTGCGGAACGACAGCTTGTCGGTCTTGGTGCGGCTGTTCTTGCTGGTCACGTAGAAGAAACCGGTGTCGGCGGTCGACAGAAGCTTGATCTTGATGTTTGCGGCTTTGGCCATGATATCAGTCCGTTTGTTCGTGGGGTTTTGGCCGCTGGAGCACGGGGAAACACCCGGACGCGGGAAACTTGGCGCGACACATAAAGAACGCGCCCGGAAAGTCAAGCCCGGCAAGCCTCGTGCGATCCGCCTGAGCCTGCTGGTGAACGGAAATCATGCGGTTTCTGTCGCCGGTGCAGCAACCTTCTTCCAGTCTCCGGTCGTGTTCCACCAGCGATTCGGATTGGCGCGGTCGTCCAGCCCCTTGGAACGGCTGGTGAGAATCGGTTGAATGCGGATCACCGGTTCCTGATAGGAATGTGCCTGGAAAATCGCCTCGACGACACGAGCGGCCAGCGCCTGATCGTCCGGCAGTTCGAAGGAAACCTCGACCGTGCCGGGCCGCCGCCTCAATTCGGTTTCCGCGCCGGCGGCCGCACCGTCAAGCGGCCTGTAGCGTTCGATGCCGTGCGCCGACTGATAGGCATTGCGGTCGTATTTGCCCATGGCCAGCGGCACAATCGCCACCACGGCATCCATGATGCGGTCGACGTCGGTGGCCGGAGCCTGAAACGTTACGAGCAGAAGCAGTGTCATTCTTAGCGATGTGGTTTCAAAGCCGCTGTCGATCATGGAAGTGTCCTCAAGTGTTTTGGGACGCCTTTTTAGCCCTGTGCTCCTGACACGGTTCTGTCAGCAGCCTGTCACCGTGCCGTGCCAAATGCATGGCTGGCCGCGGTCGCGCTACAGCAGGATCTTGCGAACCAACCTGACGGCGACCAAAGCGATATAGGCCGCGAAGAACAGGCCGAGCGACCAGCCGAAGCCGGACGGGCCGAACGCATCCATGCCGATGCCGATCGCCTGCGGGCCGAGCACCATGCCGACGCCGTAGCACAGCACGAAGGCGGCGTTGGCCGACGCCAGTTCATGGCCGGAAAGCTGCGAGCCGAGATGGGCAAGGCCGATCGTGTACATGGCAGCGACAACGCCGCCCCAGACGAACAGAAGCGCGGCCATCAAATGCCAATTCTGGGCGAAGAAGGGCATGAAGACGGTGCCGATCAGACCGACCGTGGCGCAGGCAATCAGCAGGTAGCGGCGATCGCTGACGCGGTCGCTGATCATGCCGATCGGGATCTGCAACAACACATTGCCGAGGCCGATCATGGTCAGCAGAAGGGCCGCATCGGCCTCGGAATAGCCGATTCGGCTGCCATAGATCGGGAACAGCGCAAAGCCGCCGGTTTCCACCGCGCCGAACACCAGCACGGCAGCGGTCGCCGACGGCACCAGCCAGATGTAGCGCAGGAAATTGCTGGTTTCGCCATCCGAGGCGATCGACGGGCTCTCGTTGCGTGCTGCCAGCACGGGTATGGCCGCCAGCGTCACCAACGCGATGATGACGCCGAACGGCCTGAAGCCGGAACTGCCGAGATGGGCGAACAGCCACGGTCCGGCGGCAAAGCCGAGCGACAGGACAGTGGCGTAAATGCCGAGGACAAGGCCGCGTCGGTGCGGCGGCGCCGAGGTGCTGATCCAGAATTCGGACAGGATGAACAGCACCGTCAGCGCAATGTGCAGCACGATGCGCAGCGGAAACCACATCCAGAAATCGGGTGCGAAATGGAAGCCGACAAAGGCCAGAGCGCCGGCGGCGATCATGGCGATCATGGTCCAGGCAACGCCGAAGCGCATGGCGAGCGGGGTCGCCAGAGGCGCACCGGCGATCGAGGCGAGGCCGGCAACGGCGGTGTTGAGGCCGATCATCGAAGCCGAATGGCCGCGCGTTTCAAGGATGACGCTGAGCAGCGGCATACCGAGGCCGATGGCGATGCCGACGACGCTGATCGACGAGATCGCCGCCACCATCGGCAGCCAGTGTACGCGTTCGTCGCCCTGTGGTTGGGTATCGACCGTCATGGGATGCTGAATACTCTGTCTTTTTGATCTTACGCAATTCCGGGCGGAAAACCGCGTCACACTTTTCCTGGAATTGCTCTAGAGAAGTTCGCGGGTGAAGCGGTTGCGAACAAGCCGGTAGAAGGGCACGGGACCGCCAGGACGCAACAGCGGATCATGGGCGAGGCGCTTTTCCAGCTCGTCCAGGATCATTCGGGTGATGTCGGGTATGTCGGCTTCCCTGGCCTTGGCGAGCGGCAGCCAGACCAGCTCTTCGAGCTCGTTGGTGGGACCGCCACCGGGCAGTTCGACGGCGACGTCGTCACGCCAGGCGCTGAAAAAGCGGGTGTCGAAGCGGCGTACCCGGTTGGGCGGCGTGATGGCGCGCGCGACGAAGCGCAGCATGTCGAGAGAGGGTTGCACGCCGTGTTCGGCAAAGCCTTGCCAATCGGGCCTGAGGGTTGCGAAAGCACCCTTGCGGCCGATCAGCAGCCCGGCTTCCTCATAGGTTTCGCGGATGGCCGACAGGGCGATGGCGCGGGCTCGTGCGGCGCTTGTGCGGCCTGGCCCGGCGATCAGCCTGGCTTCCTGCTCCGGGTGCAAGGCGGCGACGACCGGTATGCGGCTGTCGGCCGGATCGGTGCGGCCGCCGGGAAAGACGAACTTGCCCGGCATGAAGGCGTGGCCGGCATGACGGCGACCCATCAGAACCAACACGTCATCGTCCTTGCGGTCGAGCAGGATGAGGGTTGCCGCGTCGCGCGGGCGGATCGGCCGGTCGCTATGAGCGATCATGCTCCGCTCGATCCTGTCGACTTCCGCCTTGGTCATACCGTCCATGCGCAGGACCTAGCGGAAACTTCTGGCAAGCGAAAGTGGCCTTTCACGGTCGGTATGTTGCACCAGGCAGCATTCTTGGCTGCGGCCTAGGCTCCGGGATGCGGCTCGATCACGTCGTGCTCGCCGCCGAAGCCGTGCATATAGAAGGCCCATTGCAGTCCGATGACGGCACCCTTGATCGGCTGCAGCAGCGCAACCGACAAAAGGATGGTCAGCGGCACCCAGATGGCGATGTGCTGCCATGTGGACAGCGTCGACGTCGCCTCAACGCCCATGAAGGCGCCCAGCACGATATGGCCGACGATGACGATGACGAGATAGGCGGGCAGGTCGTCGGCCCGGTGGTGATGCAATTCCTCGCCACAGACACTGCATGTGTCGACGGTCTTGGTGAAAGCGCGAAACAGCTTGCCTTCGCCGCAATGCGGGCAGCGGCCGAGCAGGCCGCGCTTCATCGCCGTCCACAGCGGGCGCGCGGTCCGGCCCGAGTGATGTTCTCCGCCGAAAACCTGTTCTTCCATGGCTGTTGTCATCATCGTCTCCTGCCGCGCGAACCCGGTCGCGATTGCGACGCGCGGGCGCGGCCCTTGGCCTTGTGAAACGACCGCTTGGAGCCCGGCAGAGGCTTCGGGTCGGTCAACATCTCGAAGCGCATCGCCCCGGCCATCGGCGCCACCTCGATGAGTCGGACCTCGACACGGTCCGCGAGCTGATAACCTTTGCCCGAGCGTTCTCCGAACAGGGAGCGGGCCGTTTCATCGTATATATAATAATCGCCGCCCAGAGTTGACACCGGGATGAAACCATCCGCGCCGTACTGCGGCAATTGGACAAATAGTCCTGACTTGGTGACGCCGGAGATGCGGGCATCGAACCGGTCGTCGACGCGTTCGGCGAGATAGCTGGCGATCAGACGGTCGACCGTGTCCCGCTCGGCCGCCATTGCGCGGCGTTCCGTGCCGGAGATCAGCACGGCGACATCTTCGAGCCGTGCCGCTTCGTCCTGCGTCAGCCCGCCCGAACCCAATCCGAGTGCGGCAATAAGTCCGCGATGCACGATCAAATCGGCATAGCGGCGGATCGGCGAGGTGAAATGGGCGTAGCGGCGGAGGTTGAGACCGAAATGGCCGATGTTCTTTGGCGAGTATTCGGCTTGGCTCTGCGAGCGCAGAACCACTTCGTTGACCAGGCCTTCATTGTCGGCGCC
Source organism: Mesorhizobium sp. M1066 (assembly GCF_040318635.1). Lineage (NCBI taxonomy): Bacteria > Pseudomonadati > Pseudomonadota > Alphaproteobacteria > Hyphomicrobiales > Phyllobacteriaceae > Mesorhizobium > Mesorhizobium sp. M1066. Next base: position 94,766 of record NZ_JAMYMR010000017.1, on the reverse strand, counting down.
GCGCACGCGCTCCAAAATGCCGTTGAACTGGCTTGGCTGCATCTGCGCGCCGCGCGCAAGTGACAGGCCCAATGTCTGCAGGAACTCGCGCAGCGATTCCTGTTTGGCCAGCGATGGCGCGTCATGGACGCGATAGACCAGTTCCTGTTTCTTCGCCTCGAGCGTTTCGGCCGCCGCGACATTGGCCTGGATCATGAATTCTTCGATAAGCTTGTGGGCATCGAGCCGGTCCGGCACGATGACGCGATCGACGGTGCCGTCCGGCTTTAGCACGATCTTGCGCTCCGGCAGGTCGAGTTCGAGCGGCTGGCGGCCATCGCGGCCGCGCTTCAGGATCGCATAGGCGTCCCACAGTGGCTTCAGCACCGTTTCGAGGATTGGGCCTGTCTTGTCGTCCGGCGCGCCGTCGATCGCCGCCTGAGCCTGTTGGTAGGCGAGCTTTGCCGCCGACTTCATCATGACGCGATGGAAGGAGTGCCTGAGCTTGCGGCCCTCGGCCGAAAAGATCATGCGCACTGCCAATGCCGGACGGTCCTGACCCTCGCGCAGCGAGCAGAGATCGTTGGAGATGCGCTCGGGCAGCATCGGCACGACACGATCCGGGAAATAGACCGAATTGCCGCGCTTCAGCGCTTCGCGGTCGAGCGCCGTGCCGTAGCGCACATAGGCGGCGACGTCGGCGATGGCGACGGTGGCAACCACGCCGCCGGGGTTCTTCTCGTCGAGATCCGGCGTGGCGAAGACGGCGTCGTCATGATCCTTGGCGTCGGCCGGATCGATGGTGATCAACGGCAGGTCGCGCCAATCCTCGCGGTGGTCCAGCGTCGCCGGTTTGACCGCTTCGGATTCTGCGATGACGCCGGCTGGAAAGATGTGCGGAATGTCGTGTGCGTGGATGGCGATCATCGAGACCGCCTTTTCGCTGGTCAGAGAGCCCAGCACGTTGAGCACCTTGGCCCTCGGCAGCCCATAGCGGGAAGCCCGCGCCGGCTCGACCTCCACCAGGTCACCGTTCTTGGCGCCGTTCTGGAATTCCTTGTCGACGATCAGTTCGGGCTGGCGCCGTTCCACCGGCTCGATGCGGAAGGTGCCGTCCTGCAAGATGCGAAAGACGCCGAGCACGGCATCGGTGCGCTTCTCGAAAATCTTCATCACCCGCCCGGTGTAGGCGGGGCCGGTCGCTTCGTTGGTCGGAAAGGTCTTGGCCAGCACGCGGTCGCCGATGCCCGGCGCCGGGCCGTTGCCGCCACGCGACACGCGGATCGAGACGACGGGCGGTTCGCCCGTTCCCACGGCCTCGGCCGGGTGCGCCAGCAAAATGCCATCGCCGTCGCGGCCAAAAATGTCGAGCACGGCGACATGGGGCAGGGCGCCGACGCGGGCCAGTTGCTTGCGCTCCTTGGTCAGGACGCCTTCGTCCTGCAGGTCGCGCAAAATGTCCTTCAGCCAGATGCGGTCGTCGCCGCGCAGCGCGAACGCCTTGGCGATGTCGCGTTTGCCGGCGCGATCGGGATTTTCGGCGATGTAGCGCAGGATTTCGTCACGCGACGGCCGATAGTCGCCCTTGACCTTGGCCCTGGTGTCGGCGGTGCGCGGATCGCCGTGGGTTCTGCCGGTGATCTTGCGCGCCACGCTGTCCTACCCTTTTTTCTTCACGGCCGGCTTCTTCGCAGCCGGCTTCTTGGCGGCTACTTTCTTGGTTGCCGGAGCTTTGGCCGCGGCCGCCTTGCGGAACGGCTTCTTGCCGCCGCCCTTGGCTTCCTTCTCGGCAATCAGCGCCAGCGCATCCTCGATCGTCACCGACTGCGGATCCCTGCCCTTGGGCAGGGTGGCGTTGACCTTGCCGAAATTCACGTATGGCCCGTATTTGCCGTCGCGCACGACGATCTTGCCGCCGCCGTCGGGATGGTCGCCAAGCTCCTTCAGCGCTGCGGCCGTGCCGCCATTGCGGCCGCCCTTGCCCTTCAACTGCTTCTCGGCGATCACCGATACGGCGCGGTTGAGGCCGATCGAGAACACGTCCTCGATGCTCTCGAGATTGGCATAGGTGCCGTCATGCAGCACGAACGGACCGTAGCGGCCGAGCCCGGCCGAGATCATCTTGGCCGTTTCCGGATGCTGGCCGACATCGCGCGGCAGCGACAGCAGCGCGAGCGCCTTCTCGTGATCGATCGACTCGGCCGTCCAGCCCTTGGGCAGGCTGGAGCGCTTGGCCTCCTTGCCGTCGCCACGCTGCAGATAGGGACCGAAACGGCCGCTGCGCAGCGTGATTTCCTCTGACGTGTAAGGATCCTTGCCGATGACCTTGGTGCCGTCCTCGCCGCCGCCATTCTCGCCATTCGGATTGGCGGCGTCGCCGAGTTGGCGGGTGAAGGAGCATTCGGGATAGTTGGAGCAGCCGACGAAAGCGCCGAACTTGCCGAGCTTCAGCGACAGATTGCCGGTCCCGCATTTCGGGCAGATGCGCGGATTGGAGCCGTCCTCCCGCGCGGGGAACACCAGCGGCGCCAGCTCTTCATTCAGCGCGTCCAGCACGTCGGTGACGCGCAGTTCCTTGATGTCTGCGACGGCACCGGAAAAATCCTTCCAGAAATCGCGCAGCACGTCCTTCCAGGCGAGCTTGCCGTCGGAAATCTCGTCGAGCTTCTCTTCCAGAGATGCCGTGAAGTCGTACTCGACGTAGCGCTTGAAGAAGCTTTCGAGGAAGGCCGACAGCAGCCGGCCCTTGGCCTGCGGCACCAGCCGGCGCTTGTCGATGGTGACATAGTCGCGGTCTTCGAGCGTCTTCAGGATCGCCGTATAGGTGGAAGGCCGACCGATGCCGAGTTCTTCCAGCTTCTTGATCAGCGAAGCTTCCGAGTAACGCGGCGGCGGTTCGGTGGTGTGCTGGGTCGCGTTGATCGCCTGGCGGGCAAGCTGCTCGCCGGCACGGATTTCGGGCAGCCGACGATTTTCCTCGTCTTCCGCATCGTCGTCCTTCTGATCGGTGTAGGCGGCGATGAAGCCGTCGAAGCGAACGACCGAACCGATGGCACGCAGCTCGGCGGTGCGCGATCCGTTGACCGCCTCGATCTCGGCGGTGGTGCGCTCGATCTCGGCGGACTGCATCTGGCTGGCGATGGCGCGCTTCCAGATCAGCTCATAGAGCCGCATCTGGTCGGAATCGAGATATTGCCTGACCGATGCCGGCGTGCGCATGAAATCCGTCGGGCGGATCGCCTCGTGCGCTTCCTGGGCGTTCTTGGCTTTGGCCGTATACTGGCGCGGCTTTTCCGGCAGGTATTTTGCGCCGAATTCCTTGGCAATGGCGTCGCGTGCGGCGTCGATCGCCTCGGGTGCCATCTGCACGCCGTCGGTTCGCATATAGGTGATGAGACCTGTGGTCTCGCCGCCGATCTCCATGCCTTCATAGAGACGTTGCGCCACCTGCATGGTGCGGCTGGCCGAGAAGCCGAGGCCCGATGAGGCGGCCTGCTGCAGCGTCGACGTGGTGAAGGGCGGGCCGGGATTGCGCTTGGTCGGCTTGGCTTCGACCGACACCGCCTTGAAGGTCGCGCCTTCGAGCATCGACTTGATGTCGTCGGCCTGCGCCTTGTTGGAAATGTCGAGCTTTTGCAGCTTCTTGCGGTCGAAGGCGGTCAGCCGCGCTTCGAAATTCTCGTTGCGCGGCGTGCCCAGCAGGGCGGCGATCTGCCAGTATTCCTCGCGGATGAAGCGCTCGATCTCGGATTCGCGGTCGCAGACGAGACGCAACGCAACCGACTGGACGCGGCCGGCCGAGCGGGCGCCCGGCAGCTTGCGCCACAGCACCGGCGACAGCGTGAAGCCGACGAGATAATCCAGCGCCCGGCGGGCGAGATAGGCATCGACCAGCGGCGCATCGATCTGGCGCGGATTGGCCATCGCCTCCAGCACCGACGATTTGGTGATGGCGTTGAAGACGACGCGGCTGACCGGCTTGTCCTTCAGCGCGCGCTTCTGCTTCAGCACTTCCAGGACGTGCCATGAGATGGCTTCGCCCTCTCGATCCGGATCGGTGGCGAGGATCAGGCCGTCGGCGTCCTTGACCGCCTTGGCGATGTCGGCGAGGCGCTTGCCAGAGGCGGTGTCGACCGCCCAGGACATGGCGAAATCCTCATCCGGACGCACCGAGCCATCCTTGGCCGGCAAATCCCTGATATGGCCGAACGAGGCCAGAACCTTGTAGTTCTTGCCGAGGTATTTGTTGATTGTCTTCGCCTTGGCCGGCGATTCGACGACGACGACGTCCATGAGGTCTCATATCAGCTGTGGTGCGGCAGAAGAATTCCGCTGCGCGCGACGAAATCTCGTTCTATTTGTCGCTCACATGGCCGCGCTTTTGCATCCGGTCAAGGGGAAGCGCCCAAATTGCGCGGCGGTCGCCAGCAATACACTCTTAGAGTGTATGGAGAAAATCACAGAATTTGGGAAAGGGAGACCGTGGTCCCGAGTCAGCGGAAACGACCCGATTCATTTTTCGGCCGAGTCGTTGAAATGCTGCCCAAACCGGGACGGGCGACGGGCTGTTCGATGCCGGCCGCCGGGTGCATGGAGATGCCCGGCGACCAGCTCTTGTCCCGCCAGCAGCGGGATTGGCGTGGTTAGTCGGCCTTGACGATATGCCAGACTTCGCCGACGCCGTCGCCGGTCACGTCGCCGGGCTTCTTGTCCTTTATGAAGGTGTAGACCGGCTTGCCGTCATAGGCCCACATCTTGGTGCCGTCGGTGCGATCGACAACGCTCCATTCGTCGTCCGCCTTGGCGCCGGCCTCGGCTTTCAGCGGCGGCCAGTTGGTGGCGCATTTGTCGTAGCAATTGGTCTTGCCCTTCTCGTCCTTGTCATAGGTGTAAAGCGTCATGCCGTTGGCGTCGGTGTAGATCTTTGTGCCGTTGACCTCGGCTTCCTTCCACGCGTCGGCGGCGAAGGATGCGGCGGTGCTGAGCAAAAGCGCGGCCAGCCCTGCGGTTATGGTTTTCATGGAAATCTCCCTGACTGATGTCCGGAGACGCGCGGGAAATCGCGGCCTCACAGCATCAACGCCTGCGGGCTGTCGTTTCTTCCTGGCAAGTGCGTCGGGCAATAGATGATCTTGCCAACACAATGGTGATTGGTGGACAAGGCTGCGCGTCGCTATATCGGCGTCACGGCATTGGAGTTCTTGGAAATGGCATTGGACATCGGCTATGTCAGCGCGATCGGGGCGGGAGCTATCTCGTTCCTGTCGCCTTGCGTGCTGCCGCTGGTGCCGCCTTATCTCTGTTATATGGCCGGCGTGTCGGTCGACGATTTCCGCGGCAATGCCGGTGCGACAGCGCGTGAAGGCGCACGCGGCGCGCTGCTCTTTTCCTCGATCGCCTTCGTGCTCGGCTTCTCGACCGTCTTTGTCGCGCTGGGCGCCGGCGCCTCGACCATCGGCCGGCTGCTGCGCGTCTGGCAGGAGCCGCTGGCAATGGGCGCCGGTGTGCTGATCATCCTGATGGGCCTGAATTTCCTCGGCATCCTGCGCATTCCGCTGCTGTCGCGCGAGGCGCGCTTCCAGTCGCAGGGCAAGCCGGCAAGTGCCGTCGCGGCCTATGTCATGGGACTGGCCTTCGCCTTCGGCTGGACGCCCTGCATCGGCCCGGTGCTGGGGCCGATCCTGACGCTGGCAGGTGGCCGCGAAACGGTGGGCGAGGGCGCGCTGCTGCTCGCCGCCTATTCGCTCGGGCTGGGCATCCCATTCCTGATCGCCGCACTGTTTTCCGGCGCCTTCATGCGCTTCCTCGGCAAATTCCGCGTCCATCTCGGCCGCGTCGAAAAGGCGATCGGCGCGCTGCTGGTCGTCGCCGGTGTGTTTTTCCTCACCGGTGGCGTGCAGACCGTTTCCTACTGGCTGCTGGAGAATTTCCCGCTGTTGGGGCGGCTGGGGTAAGACTCACGCCGGCCCGTGGCGCGGATTTCCGCGCCCTCGGAGCGCTGTACGCATCGAGCGAACTATGCCTGTGGGGTCACGTCGGCGGAAGTCATATCCACGTTGTGCTTTGTCAAAAACGCTTCGATCGTTTCAACGACCGTGCGTGCTTTGAACACAATGCCAAGATCGATCATTTCTTGCTGCTGAGCCATTGGCTGCACCTGCGTCGGTATTGGCACGGGAATTATTTGATTGAGATGAGTGCGAAAAAAGACGGCCGCAACTACTCCTACGAAGAGGAGGCGTGAGCCGATGGTCATGCCACCATCCTTTGTTGCCCATGAACCGTGATTGAGAATAAATACTGGGCTGCCGCTCGAACCCCCAAAGACGGATGCGTCTATTAGAAAACGCGGTGTACCTTCAAAATCGACCTCAATCGGACTTGCGGTGGTGCCGCGCCGGACTACGGGCAAGAGGTTTTTGCTGTCCCAAACCCCATTCGGGTATCCGACGAACGTCACCGATTCAAGCGCATCTAACTCGGCGATCTGCTGTTCACTCGGAACTAACCTGGAATCGACGGACCTGAAGAACAATTCGGTATTGTGCTGTTGTTTCGCGAACTCAATCAGAGGGACGAGCGGACAAATCGCAATATCTACGTCCTGATCCGGATGGCCAAACCACATATCAACCCAATTCCTTGGATCAAGGTGAAGGTTGAATCCATCGCCAAGGGTAGGCATTCCGTCGTTCTGCTTCAAAAACGAAAAGCGCCCTTCGCGCATACCCATCACCACATGCTTGTTCGTGACCACGAACAATGCGTTTTTGTCTCCAAACTTATGAGCAAAAAAGAAGCCCGTCCCAGAACCCTGCGCGCCTGTCACCGTAACGGTATCGATCCGCACTGTGGTGAAGAAGAGCTGCTCAGCGATGGTTTTGACTTGCATGCGGCTTCCCGCTTCAGTTCAGTGTTAGATTGACGAAAGAGTTGGATTTCTTCCAGCTATCACATTTCGATGCGAGTCTAGTAAAATGCTGGCACGCTCGCGCGAATCACCACGCGCACAGCTTAGCAAGCCTCGCACGGAATCGAGCCACGAAGCCGCTGATTAAGAGTCAGCTGCTCCGCCATCTCACCGGAATTTAACCGCATTGGTGCAGCATGGCGCCACTGCTAGCATGCTTTGATTCCCAACCCTTTTCATATGGTTGTCCATCCATGAGCCAGAGATCCTGCCTTTCCGTCATCCTCGCCGCCGGCGAAGGCACGCGCATGAAGAGTGCGCTGCCGAAGGTGCTGCACCAGATCGCCGGGCTGCCGATGGTCGCCCATGTGGTGAGGGCGGCCGAAGCTGCCGGCGCCGGCAGCCAAGCGTTGGTGATTGGCCATGGCGCGGAAGAGATGCGCAAGGCGGCGGCGAAATTCGCTCCGAAGGCCGAGACCTTCGTGCAGGACAAGCGCCTCGGCACCGCGCATGCCGTGCTCGCCGCGCGCGATGCGATATCAAAGGGTTATGACGATATCCTGGTGATGTTCGGCGACACGCCGCTGATCGACGCGGATGCGCTGACCGTGGCGCGGCTGAAACTGGCGGAAGGTGCGGCCGTCGTCGTGGTTGGCTTCCGTCCGCCCAGCCCGACGGGCTATGGCCGGCTGATCGAAAAGGACGGCAAGCTGGTCGCCATCCGCGAGGAAAAGGATTGCTCCGAGGAGGAGAAAAAAATCGGCTTCTGCAATGCCGGGATGATGGCGGTAGCCGGCGCCCATGCGCTGAAGCTGCTCGATCAGGTCGGCAACAAGAATGCCAAGGGCGAGTACTACCTAACCGACATTGTCGAGATCGCCGGCGCGCGAGGCCTCGATGTCGTTGCCACCGAAGCCAGCTTCGAGAGCGCGCTCGGCATCAACAATCGCGCCGAACTGGCGCAGGCCGAGGGCATCTGGCAGGCGCGCCGCCGCCATGAGGCAATGCTGTCGGGCGTGACGCTGATCGCGCCGGAGACCGTGTACTTCTCGCACGACACCGAGATCGGCACTGACACGATCGTCGAGCCCAATGTCTGGTTCGGTCCGGGCGTGAAGATCGCCACGGGCGCCAAGATCCATGCCTTCAGCCATGTCGAAGGCGCCACCATTGCGTCCAATTGCGATGTCGGGCCGTACGCACGGCTGCGGCCGGGTGCGGATCTTCGGAACAAGGCCAAGGTCGGCAATTTCTGCGAGGTCAAGCAGGCGGTTATCGAAGAGGGCGCCAAGGTCAACCATCTGACCTATATCGGCGATGCCCGCGTCGGCGCGGGTGCCAATATCGGCGCCGGCACCATCACCTGCAATTATGACGGCTATTCGAAATTCTTCACCGACATCGGCGAGGGCGCGTTCATTGGCTCCAATTCGTCGCTGGTGGCGCCTGTCACCATCGGCAAGGGCGGCTACATCGCCTCGGGCAGCGTGATCACCGAAAGCGTGCCCGACGACGCGCTGGCCTTCGGCCGCGCCCGCCAGAAGACGATTCCAGGCAAGGGCAAGGAATTGCGCGAGCGCTTTGCTTCGGCGGCAGCGGCGAAGAAAAAGGCTGCTGGATAACGGGCGTTAGCCGGAAGTCTTCGCGTCCTTGCCGAAAGCGGCCGTGACTTCGATCTTGCCGACGATCGCCTTGTTGAATTCAGGGAGATCTTCGGCCGGAATCCAGTATTCCAGATGCGCCTTGCTGCCAGCGTGCTCGACCCGGTAGCGGTCGAGAAAGCTCTTGAGAACGTCGAACCGGGTGACGAACCCCGAGCCGCTGGCCGGCACGTTCCAGTCGCGTGCGATCTGCACCGCATAGGCTTCGGTCCTCACGGGATAGAAAATGGGCTGCTCGGGCAGGCGCGGCGGAAACGCCTGCATCCCCGAGGCCTCGATCAGTTTCAGTTCCCTGGGGCCGACAGGGCGCCAGAGGGTTACGGTGGGCTTGCTCTCGCTCATGGCAGGGCTATTAGCGAAATATCTCTCTGGTGAAAACCATCGTCTCAAAACCGAAGCCTGAAAAACCGAACGATTGCAGTAACCGGATTGCAAGAGCGGCCTGTCATGGTGCATCGACAGAATGAGCGTTCCGTTATACGGGACGAAATGCAATGTGACTTTCCACGGCAGGCCGGCCATCCCAAAATAGCGCTGGTTTTCCGGGGAATCGGGGGCTTTCTGCATGTGCGGTATCGTTGGAATCGTCGGCCACTCGCAGGTTGCGCCGCTCATCGTCGATGCGTTGAAGCGGTTGGAGTACCGCGGCTATGACTCGGCTGGCGTCGCCACCATCGAGCGTGGCGAACTCGCTCGCCGCCGCGCCGAAGGCAAGCTCATCAACCTGGAGCGCCGGCTCAAGGACGAGCCGCTCGATGGCACGATCGGCATCGGTCACACGCGCTGGGCGACGCATGGCGTGCCTAATGAAACCAATGCGCATCCGCATTTTTCCGATGGCGTCGCCATCGTCCACAACGGCATCATCGAGAATTTCGCCGAACTGCGCGACGAACTGGTCCGCGACGGCTATTCTTTTTCGTCGCAGACCGACACCGAGGTCGTGGCGCATCTGGTGGCGCGCGAACTCGCCAGGGGGCTGAAGCCGGTCGAGGCCGCGCACCAGGCGCTGAAGCGGCTAGAAGGCGCCTTCGCCCTGGCCATCATGTTCAAAGGCGACGAGGACCTGATCGTCGGCGCCCGCAACGGGCCGCCTCTGGCCGTCGGCCATGGCGATGGCGAGATGTTTCTGGGCTCCGACGCTATCGCGCTCGCCCCGTTCACCAATTCGATCACCTATCTCGAAGATGGCGACTGGGCGGTGGTGCGCCGCGACGGCGTCACCATCTTCGACATCGACGGCACAAAGGTCGACCGCAAGCGCCAGCAGTCGCTCTCGACCAGTTTCATGGTCGACAAGGGCAATAGACGCCACTTCATGGAGAAGGAAATCCATGAACAGCCCGAGGTCATCTCGCACACGCTGGCGAATTATCTGGATTTTGTCGGCGGCGTCTCCAAGCCGCTCGACCTGCCTTTCGATTTCGCCAAAATCGACCGGCTGGCGATTTCGGCCTGCGGCACCGCCTATCTCGCCGGCCTGATTGGCAAATACTGGTTCGAGCGCTACGCGCGACTACCGGTCGATATCGATGTCGCTTCGGAATTCCGTTACCGCGAAATGCCGCTGTCGAAGAACGATGCCGCCTTCTTCATCTCGCAATCGGGCGAGACCGCCGACACGCTGGCCTCGCTGCGCTACTGCCGCAAGGCGGGGATGAAGATCGGCGCCGTCGTCAATGTGCGGGAATCGACCATGGCGCGCGAATCCGACGTCGTGCTGCCGACGCTCGCCGGGCCGGAAATCGGCGTCGCCTCGACCAAGGCGTTCACCTGCCAGTTGTCGGTGCTGGCATCGCTTGCCGTGCGGGCTGGCGTGGCGCGCGGTACGATCTCGAAGGAGCAGGAAAAGACCTTTGTGCGCGAGCTTTCGGAAGCACCGCGCTATGCCAATCAGGTGCTGAAGCTCGACCATCAGATCGAAAAGACCGCGCGCGACCTCGCTCACTATAAGAACGTGCTCTATCTCGGCCGCGACACCAATTTCCCGCTGGCCATGGAAGGCGCGCTAAAGCTCAAGGAAATCTCCTATATCCACGCCGAAGGCTATGCAGCCGGCGAACTGAAGCACGGCCCGATCGCACTGATCGACGAGAACATGCCGGTCATCGTCATCGCGCCGCACGACCGCATTTTCGAAAAAACCGTGTCGAACATGCAGGAAGTGGCGGCGCGCGGCGGCAAGATCATCCTGATCACCGACAGCAAGGGTGCGGCACTGACGAGCGTCAAGACGATGGAGACGATCGTGCTGCCGGACGTGCCGGAAATCATCTCGCCGATCATCTACGCGCTGCCGATCCAGATGCTCGCCTATTTCACCGCCGTCTTTATGGGCACCGACGTCGACCAGCCGCGCAATCTGGCGAAATCGGTGACGGTGGAATAGCTATCGGCAACTCACCATTTGCCACCGATCAACCGGTGGTAAATTTGTATCGGCCGATGATACATTTGCTTGCGTGCTGGTCTGTATCAATGTATGATACAGTCCAGAGGGCGCGTTATTGATCGTTTCGTTCAAAGGCAAGGCGGTCGAAGCGGTTGCCGAAGGGAAGGCGCCAAAAGGCTTTCCGCCGGATTTGGTTGCCCGCGGCGAACGTCGCCTCCGCGCAATTGCCAACGCTGCCCAACTGAATGACCTTCGATCGCCGCCCGGAAATCACCTCGAAGCCCTGAAAGGGAGCCGCGCCGGACAGCATTCAATTCGCATCAACGACCAATGGCGCATCTGCTTCAAATGGACCGACGCTGGCGCTGAAGACGTGGAGATCGTCGATTACCATTGAGCAGGCATTTGCCCTGAACCCTTGAGGACCCTGAATTATGCTCAAGTTCGCACGTCCAGTTCATCCTGGAGAATTCCTGCGCGAAGAATATCTCGCCCCGCTCGGCATGAGTGCCGGCGCGCTGGCAAAAAAGCTCAATCTTCCGCGCACCCGTATCGAGCGCATTGCCAAGGAGGAGATCGGCTTGACCCCCGATACGGCCCTCCGCCTCGCCAGATTTTTCAACACCACACCCGAATTCTGGATGAATTTTCAACAGGCCTATGAGCTTGAAACCGAAGCCAGGAAACTGGCGCCGGAACTCGAGAAAATCGAACCGCTGGAAGTGGCGGCATAATCGGCGCTTTAAAAACTTCGCAGTTCCAATACGTCCTCTGGTTCACTATGTTGCGCTGCAACCCGCGCCCCGGTGAACCATGTCCGATGCTCCCAAGACCTCCGGCGTGACCCGGCTGAGGAACTATTTCCTCACGGGCTTCATTGTCTGCGCGCCGCTGGCGATCACCGCCTACATTGCATGGTCTTTCATCGGCTGGGTCGATTCCTGGGTGAAACCCTATATTCCGGCCCGCTACAGCCCTGACACCTATTTGTCGTTTCCGGTGCCGGGGTTCGGGCTGATCGTGGCGCTGATCCTGATCACGCTGATCGGCTTCCTGACAGCCAACATTGTCGGCCGTGCCATCGTCAACTTCGGCGAGCGGCTGCTTGGCCGCATGCCGCTGGTGCGCGGCATCTATGGCTCGCTGAAACAGATTTTCGAGACCGTGCTGTCGAACAAGGGTGACATGTTCCGCCAGGTCGGGCTGGTCGAATATCCGCGCAAGGGTGTGTGGTCGCTGGTGTTCGTCGCCAGCGAGAAGGAAACCGAGATCAACCAGAAGCTCGACCAGGAAGGCGATCCGCTGATTGCCGTGTTCATGCCGTGCACGCCGAACCCGACCACCGGATTCCTGATGTATGTGCCGAAGTCGGACATCGTGCTGCTCGACATGACGATCGAGGACGGCGCCAAGCTGATCGTCTCGGCCGGGCTGGTGGCGCCCGAGGTCAAGCAAATGGTTGTCGTGAATGGCGAGCCGATCGAGGGGATGCTCGCCAACCCGTCGGTTGCCGCCCTGGCTCAGCCGGCGCGCAGGAGCCGCACGGCCTCGTCGCGGCCGAACAAATAAAGCAGCAGGCGCAACGCCTCGCCACGCTGCGATTGCAGCTCCGGGTCGCGCGACAGGATCAGCCTGGCATCGTCGCGGGCGGCCTCCAGAAGGTCGGCATGCGCCTCGATGCGAGCCACTTGGAAACCTGGCGTGCCGGACTGGCGGGTGCCCAGCAATTCGCCTTCGCCGCGCAGCTTCAGGTCCTCTTCGGCGATCAGGAACCCGTCCTCGGTCTCGCGCATCACCGACAGTCGGCGTTTTGCGGTCTCGCCGAGCGGGTCCTTATAGAGCAGCACGCAGGAGGAGGGCTTGTCGCCACGCCCGACCCGGCCGCGCAACTGATGCAATTGGGCGAGGCCGAAGCGCTCGGCATGCTCGATGACCATGACGGTGGCGTCCGGTACGTCGACGCCGACCTCGATGACCGTGGTGGCGATCAGGATGCGTGTCTCGCCCTGCTTGAAGGCGCGCATCGCCTCGTCCTTGTCGGCGCCTTTCATGCGGCCGTGAACGAGCCCGATACGGTCGCCGAACAATGGTTTCAGCGAGACGAAGCGGTCCTCGGCCGACATCAGCTTGATTTCTTCGGATTCCTCGATCAGCGGACAGATCCAGTAGATCTTCTGGCCGCCGGCGATGGCGTCCACCATGCGGTCGACCAGTTCGTCGAGCCGCTCGAGTGGCAGCGTAACGGTACGGATCGGCTGGCGGCCGGCCGGTTTTTCCGTCAGTTTCGACACGTCCATGTCGCCGAAAGCGGTCAGCACCAGCGTGCGCGGGATGGGAGTGGCCGTCATCACCAGCATGTCTGGCGCATCGCCCTTGGCGGTGATGGCAAGCCGCTGATGGACGCCGAAACGGTGCTGCTCGTCGATCACGGCGAAGACCAGGTCGTGGAACATGACCGTCTCCTGGAACAGCGCATGGGTGCCGACGACGATGTCGATCTCGCCGCTTGCCAGGCCGGCCAGCGTATCAGCGCGTTCGCGGCCCTTCTCGCGGCCCGTGAGGATGGCGATGCGCAGCCCGACCTTGGCGGCAAGCGGCGTGATGGTCGCCAGATGCTGGCGCGCCAGGATTTCGGTCGGTGCCATCAAGGCTGCCTGGCCGCCGGCCTCGACGGCGCGTGCCATGGCCAGCAGCGCGACGACCGTCTTGCCGGAGCCGACATCGCCCTGCAGAAGCCGCAGCATGCGCTCGGGATCGGCGAGGTCGGCATTGATTTCGGCCAGCGCAAACTCCTGGCTCGATGTCAGCGAATAGGGCAGTGCGGCCCGCAGTTTTTCGACGATGCGGCCGTCGCCGACCAGGGGACGCCCGGACAGCCTGCGGACTTTTGCCCGCACCAGCGCCAGCGACACCTGGCCCGCCAGCAACTCGTCATAGGCGAGCCGCCGCCACGCGGCGCCGTCGATGGAGACGTCAATCGGGTCGGCCGGATTGTGGATGCGGGCGAGCGCATCGGCAAAGGCCGCAAAGGTGTGCCGGCGCATGAAGGCGCCGTCCTGCCATTCAGGAAATTCGGGCACGCGCGCCAGCGCCTGGCCGATCGCCCGGCGCAGCACCTTGCCCGAGAGCCCGGCCGTCAGCGGATAGACCGGTTCTACCAGCGGCAGGTTTTCCGCCTCGCTGGCCAGCGCAATATGGTCGGGGTGGACCATGCTCGGGCGGCCATTGAACCATTCCATGCGGCCCGAGACCACGACATGCTCGCCCTCGGGCATCGCCTTTTCGAGGTAGGAAGCGTGAACATGGAAGAAGGTCAGCGCGATCTCGCCGGTGTCGTCATGGGCGAAGACCCGGTAAGGCACCGACCTGTTGCCGCGCGGCGGCGGCTGGTGGCGGTCGATGCGCACCTCCAGCGTCACGATCTGGCCCTCCGCGGATCCTGCGATGCCCGGCCGGCTGCGGCGGTCGATGACGGTGTGCGGCAGCACGAACAGAAGGTCGCCCGCGCGGGCGACGCGATCACCCAGATCGGCGGCGACGACTTTCTCGATCAGCGCGCCGACTTTCGGTCCAACGCCTGCAAGCGACGTGATCGGGACAAACAAGGGATCGAGGATGGAAGGTCTCATCTGAGAGAAACCATGCGGTGTCTGCGCTCATCCCCCTCTGGCCTGCCGGCCATCTCCCCCTCAAGGGGGGAGATTAGCAGTTCTGACCTCGCCGCCCGCCTTGCGCAGTTGGAAATTGGCGAAAGCAGTCGTGCCATACGATCTCCCTCCTTGAGGGGGAGATGTCCGGCAGGACAGAGGGGGGTGCTAGCGCCGATACTGTCAGGAATGTTCGTCACACCGAGATGTTAGACGCCAACCGGGCCGTTGCAAGGCTGACAGCCCCTTCTATCCACGCTATATGCGCCGCAGCAAGCAAGGATGCGGCACGATGACCGGAACGACGAGATCAAGCGAGGGGCTCGACGTCCATCGCCGCAAGCTTCTGTTTCGCTCCTGGCATCGCGGCATGCGCGAGATGGACCTTATCCTCGGCACTTTCGCCGACGCTGAGATCGGCGCCTTGACGGCTGAGGAAATCGACCAATATGAGAGGCTCCTCGACATTCCCGATACCGAATTCCTGCCCATGGTCACCGGCGAACGCCCGGTGCCGGCCGACATCGATTGTGCCGTCCTGCAAAAGATCCTGGCTTTCCGCCATTCTCTGACATTCTGAACACAAGCAATTCCAGGAAAAGTACGAAGCGGTTTTCCCTGGGGAATTGCGATAAAACAAGACCGTGATTTGATGAGCCTCATTCCCACCATCGGTTTGCCGAAAGACCGCGCCGGTCAGTTCATCGTCGACGGCGTCGCCGATGGCTACGAAGCCTTTGCGCTGGTGCAGGCAGCACTCGAGATCGCGCCCGACAAGCCGGTACTGTTCGTCGCGCGCGACGGTCAGCGCCTGCCGGCGATCGTTGAGGCGCTGTCTTTCACGGCCCCCGGCCTGCCGGTGCTGGAACTGCCGGCTTGGGATTGCTTGCCCTACGACCGCGTCTCGCCCGGCTCGGATGCGGCCGCCAAGCGCCTCGATGCACTGACCGCCATGATCGCGCTGGCGAAGAAGCCGCACCGCGCCGTCATTCTCACCACCGCCAATGCGCTGCTGCAGCGCATTCCGCCGGCGGATCTCGTCGAGGCACAGACCTTCCACGCCAGGCCCGGCAACCAGATCGACATGAACGTACTGGTGTCGCGACTGGAAACGTCCGGTTTCGAGCGCGTGCCGACCGTGCGCGGCATCGGTGAATTCGCCGTCCGCGGCGGCATTCTCGACCTGTTCGCACCCGGCTGGACCGAAGCGCTCAGGCTCGACTTCTTCGGCGACACGCTGGAATCGATCCGTGTGTTCGACGCCGCCACGCAGCGCACCACCGGCCAGCGCAAGTCGATGGCGCTGCAGGCAATGAGCGAAGTGGCGCTGACGCCGGAAACCATCAGCCGCTTCCGCCGCTCCTATATCGAAGCCTTTGGCGCGCCGCAGCGCGATGACGGGCTCTATGCGGCGGTCAGCGAAGGGCGTCGCTTCGCCGGCATGGAGCACTGGCTGCCGTTCTTTTACGAACGGCTGGAGACGGTGTTCGACTATCTGCCTCACACGCCTGTCATCTTCGACCATCTGGCGCATGAGGCGCTGGCCGAGCGCCACACGCTGATCCTCGACCATTACGAGGCGCGCAAGAAGCAGGCGGACGGTGCCTTGAAGGACGCCGTGCCCTACAAGCCGGTCGCACCGGACCTGCTCTATCTCTCCCCGGAAAACCTGATCGCCTCGCTAGGGCCGCGTGAAGCGATCGACTTCACCCCATTCGACGCGCCCGACGTTGGCGCCAAGAAGGTCTATCACGCCGGCTCGCGCCACGGCCGCAGCTTCGTCGAGGAGCGCGCCGATCCGAACGCCAACGTGTTCGATGTCGTCGTCAAACACATCGCCGACGAGCGCGCGGCGCGCCGCCGCATTGTCATTGCCGGCTGGACCGAAGGCTCGCTCGACCGGCTTGGCCAGATCCTTGCCGAACACCATCTCGGCAACCTCAAGCAGGTGGCGACGCTGGCGGAAGCCGAAAAGCTCGAGCCGGGGCAGGCGGCCCTGGCCGTGCTGCCGCTCGAATCCGGCTTCGAGACCGAAAAACTGGTCGTCGTCGCCGAACAGGACATTTTGGGCGACCGGCTGATCCGGCGCTCGAAACGCAAGAAGCGTCCCTCGGATTTCATTGCCGAGGCCTCGGCGCTGTCGGCCGGTGACATTGTCGTCCACGCCGACCACGGCATTGGCCGTTTTATTGGCCTGCGCACCATCGAAGCGGTCGGCGCACCGCATGACTGCCTGGAAATCCACTATGCCGGTGACGACCGGCTGTTCCTGCCGGTGGAAAACATCGAACTCCTGTCGCGCTACGGTTCTGACACGGCCGAGGCGACGCTGGACAAGCTTGGCGGCGGCGCCTGGCAATCGCGCAAGGCGCGGCTGAAGAAACGTCTGCTCGACATGGCCGGTCAATTGATCCGCATCGCCGCCGAGCGGCAGATGCGCTCTGCACCGCCACTGGTGCCGGCAGAAGGCCTCTATGGCGAGTTCGCGGCCCGCTTCCCCTATGAAGAGACCGACGACCAGCAGACGGCCATCGATTCGGTGCGCGACGATCTTGCTGCCGGCAAGCCGATGGACCGGCTGATCTGCGGCGATGTCGGCTTCGGCAAGACCGAAGTGGCGCTGCGCGCCGCCTTCATCGCGGCGATGGAAGGTTTTCAGGTGGCGGTGGTGGTGCCGACGACTTTGTTGTCGCGCCAGCATTTCAAGACCTTTTCGCAGCGTTTCTCCGGCCTGCCGATTCGTGTCGGCCAAGCGTCGCGGCTGGTCGGCGCCAAGGAACTGGCCGAAACCAAGAAGGGCATCGCCGAAGGGCAGGTCGACATCGTCATCGGCACGCACGCGCTGCTTGGTTCCGCGATCTCGTTCAAGAACCTTGGCCTGCTGATCATCGACGAGGAGCAGCACTTTGGCGTCAAGCACAAGGAGCGGCTGAAGGATTTGAAGACCGACGTGCACGTGCTGACGCTGTCGGCGACGCCGATCCCGCGCACGCTGCAACTGGCGTTGACCGGGGTGCGCGAGCTGTCGCTGATCGCCACGCCGCCAGTCGACCGTATGGCGGTGCGCACCTTCATCTCGCCGTTCGATCCCCTGGTCATCCGCGAGACGCTGCTGCGCGAGCGATATCGCGGCGGCCATTCCTTCTATGTGGTGCCGCGCATCAGCGATCTCTCGGAAATCCATGATTTCCTGAAGGAATCCGTGCCGGAGTTGAAGGTGGCGGTGGCACATGGCCAGATGCCGCCGGGCGAACTCGACGACATCATGAATGCCTTCTATGACGGCCAGTACGACGTGCTGTTATCGACGACCATCGTCGAATCCGGTCTCGACATCCCGACCGCCAACACGCTGATCATCCATCGCGCCGACATGTTCGGCCTGTCGCAGCTTTACCAGTTACGCGGTCGCGTCGGTCGCTCGAAGGTGCGCGCCTATGCGTTGTTCACGTTGCCGGCCAACCGCAAGCTCACCGACACCGCCGAGCGCCGGCTGAAGGTGCTGCAATCGCTGGATACGCTGGGCGCCGGATTCCAGCTCGCCAGCCACGATCTCGACATCCGTGGCGCCGGCAATCTTCTGGGCGAAGAGCAGTCCGGCCATATCAAGGAGGTCGGCTTCGAGCTCTACCAGCAGATGCTGGAAGAGGCTGTCGCCGAGGTGAAGGATTCCGGCGAGGTCCAGGATGGCGGCTGGTCGCCGCAGATTGCTGTCGGCACGGCGGTGATGATCCCGGAAAGCTATGTTCCGGACCTGCAACTCAGGCTGGCGCTTTATCGCCGTCTCGGCGATCTCGAGAACACCGAGGAAATCGACGCTTTCGGCGCCGAGCTGATCGATCGCTTCGGCCCGCTGCCGGAAGAGGTGAAGCATCTGCTCAAGATCGTCTTCATCAAGGCGCTCTGTCGCAAAGCCAATGTCGAGAAGCTCGACGCCGGGCCGAAGGGCGTCGTCATCCATTTCCGCAAGCGCGAATTCTCCAACCCGGTCGGGCTCGTCCGGTTCATCGGCGAGCAGGGCTCGCTGGCCAAGATCCGGCCGGACCACAGCGTCGTCTTCGTGCGCGATTGGCCAACCCCCGAGAAGCGATTGGCGGGCTCCGCGGTCGTCATGACGCAGTTGGCGCGGCTGGTGGAGAAGGCGGCATAGCCCGCCCCGGACCATTCGCCAGCGCTTGAATTCCGGTCTAGAATAGGAAAACGGCTTCGTGTATGGAGCCGCCATCCCATATAGGGGCTGGAGTGGGGGCGAGGGTGCTCGCCGGAAAGAGTGTTGGTGCAGCGATGACGAAATGGTCGCCGAATTCGTGGAGAGCAAAGCCGATCAAGCAGGTTCCTGCCTATCCGGACCTTGCCGCGCTGAAGAACACGGAGGCCCAGCTCGCAACCTTTCCGCCGCTGGTTTTTGCCGGCGAGGCGCGCAAGCTGAAGAAGCAGCTCGCTTCTGTCGCCGCCGGTGACGCATTCCTCCTGCAGGGCGGCGATTGCGCCGAGAGCTTCGCCGAGCATGGCGCGGACAACATCCGCGACTTCTTCCGCGTCTTCCTGCAGATGTCCGTGGTGCTCACCTTCGCCGGCGCGCAGCCGGTGGTGAAGGTCGGCCGCGTTGCCGGGCAGTTTGCCAAGCCGCGCTCATCCGACAACGAGACCAAGGGCGAGGTGACGCTGCCCAGCTATCGCGGCGATATCATCAACGGCATCGAATTCGACCCCAAGTCGCGCATTCCGGACCCCGCTCGCCAGGAGATGGCGTATCGCCAGTCGGCGGCGACGCTCAACCTTTTGCGCGCCTTCGCGCAAGGCGGCTATGCCAGCCTGGAGAATGTGCACCGCTGGATGCTCGGCTTCGTGTCCGACAGTCCGCAGGGCGAGAAATACGAGTCTCTTGCCAACCGCATCACCGAGACGATGGACTTCATGAAGGCCGTCGGCATCACCTCGGAAACCAACTACGCGCTGCGCGAGACCGATTTCTACACCAGCCACGAGGCGCTGCTGCTCGGCTATGAGGAGGCACTGACGCGTGTCGATTCGACCTCCGGCGACTGGTACGCCACCTCGGGTCACATGATCTGGATCGGAGACCGCACCCGCCAGCCCGACCATGCGCATGTCGAATATTGCCGCGGCATCAAGAACCCGCTGGGGCTGAAATGCGGCCCGTCGCTCACGCCGGACGGCTTGCTGGAGCTGATCGACCTGCTTAATCCTGAAAACGAACCCGGCCGGCTGACACTGATTGCACGTTTCGGTTCCGACAAGGTCGCCGACCATCTGCCGAAGCTGGTTCGCGCGGTGCAGAAGGAAGGCCGCTCCGTGGTGTGGTCGTCGGATCCGATGCACGGCAACACGATCGAGGCCGCCGGTTACAAGACGCGGCCGTTCGACCGCATCCTGAAGGAGGTGCAGACCTTCTTCGAGGTGCACCGCGCCGAAGGCACGCATCCGGGCGGAATCCATGTCGAGATGACCGGCAAGAACGTCACCGAATGCACCGGTGGCGCGCGCGCCATCACTGCCGAGGAATTGCAGGACCGCTACCACACCCATTGCGACCCGCGCCTCAACGCCGATCAGGCGATCGAACTGGCCTTCCTGGTCTCGGATCTGTTGAAGAAGAGCCACCCGGTGCGGCACAAGCAGGCGGTCAACGGCTAAGCTTGTTTTCGGCCTGAACGTTGATGAAAGAGCGCTGGAGAAATCCGGCGCTTTTCTTTTGGTTGATTCAGCGCCCGCGTTCCCAGCGCAAGTCGGTTAGACGGGGATCGGCAAAGGCGGTTCTGGCAAATTCGATCCGTTTTTCCGGAAATTCGCAGATCGCCTGCACGCCGAACGCGCCGAGGCGGATCCGCCAGGTCTGCGGCTCCATCGGCTTGGCCTTGGCAAAGCCGCGGCAGGTCAGCAGCGCAATGTTGGCGCCCTTGGGGTCACGCGCCGAGCGGTAGCGGATCGCCTCCAGCCCGGCTTCGCGGGCAGTATCGGCAATGGTTTGGCAAGCGGCATAGTCGGTCGGATGCGCCCAGGCAGCGACGTCACGATCGAGCGGCGGCCGGGTGAGATCGATTGCTCCAGCGCATTTGATCGCGGCGGCAAAGGCCGTGTATTCGGCGGCGTCGCTTGGCCATGGTGTTCCGGGCGACTCGGCAAAGAACAGCAGCCGGTAGAAGGCCATTTCGGCAACCGCGGTCATCATGGTCTCGGCCGCATAGTAGACGCCCTTGGTCCTGCCGGCGCGGCGGAAGCGCGAACCGTGCGGATAGACCGAGCCGTAGCGGAAGGGCGTCGCCAGGAGATAGTGGAGATGGCGGCATTCAATTGGGATTTGCGGTTTGGTTTCCTCGATCAGGTCTTCCAGCATCGCCTGCTCGTCGAGCGTGTCGACGATTTTCAGCGTCGAGACATGGTGCTGCGCTTCGACCATGCGCCAGTATTTGCCGTCGATGCCGACGGTCTCAGACGAGAGCGCGTCGGGAGTCCAGATATGCAATGACATCGACGAGCCCGGTGATGGTGAGGATTTTTTCAAGCGGAGCGGCGTCGAACGCCGTGTTGGCGTTCTTCAGCCATGCCCGGGCGACGAGCGCGTCGCCGCCGACAATGGCGTCGAGCGAGCGGAACAGCCTGACGAACAACACGGCAAGCTCGAATGGCTTGGTGCCGCGCTCGAGCAGGAATTCGTCCCTGCGCATGCGCGAAACCGTGGCCTCCGAAACACCGATCACCGAGGCCAGCATCCTGGCGGTGATGTCCAGCAGATCGGCCGCGCGCAGCGTGGCCTTGGTCAGGACTGCGTTTTCGGCTGTCTTGGCAGCGGTTTGAGGTTGCATGGCAGCGCTTTCCTATTTCTGTGGAAAATATAGTTCACAAAAATTCATATGGAAAGGGCGAATGCAAAACAATCCGCGGAAGCGGTCGACGGGAGAAGCTCAGTCCTTCTTGTAGAGCAACCAGCTCTTGCCGGCCCGGCTTGCCATCTTCGAGTGCTTGGTGACCCGGTTGCGCCCGCTGACTTTGGAGCGATAGAGCGCCCGGTCGGCCTTGGTGTAGAGATCTTCGGGTCCTTCGGCTTCGGACGCCATGCAGATACCCATCGAGACGGTGACGGTGCCGTAATTCGTACCAGTCTGGCTGCTGGTGAACGGCGTCTGCTCGATCAGGGCACGAATACGCTCTGCGACGTCATAGGTGGCGTCCTCGCTGGCGCCCTCGATGATGAGCGCGAACTCCTCGCCGCCGGTGCGGGCGACGAACATGTCGCCGCGAATGCTGGTCTGGAAAATACCGGCGATGCTCTGGATGATCTTGTCGCCGACCGGGTGGCCATAGCGGTCGTTGATATCCTTGAAGCGGTCGATGTCGACAAGAACCAGGGCGTTGAACAGGATACCCCTGTTGCTGTTGTAGATCCTGGTGATCTCCTTGTCGAAGGCGCGCCGATTCCAGATATGGGTCAACGGATCGGTGTCGGCCAGCCGCTTGTACTCCTCAAGTTTCGACTTGACGCTCTCGAGTTCGGCCGTCTTGTCGCCGAGCGTAGAGGCCACCTGCCGGCCGTGATCGATCGTCGAATTGGTGGCAACCGCCATGGCGTTGGCGATCTTCTGCAGGAGATCCTGAGAGAGAAGGCTGCGGCCGCTGAGGCCGCTCGATGTCTCATCGAGGATCCTGCCGTATTTCTCGATGTGGCTGCGCTCGCTCCGCAGCAGCGAAGCAACCTCCTCGAGCTCCCTGGCAATGACGTCTCTGGCATGCTCGACGATGCCAGGACCATGGTTGTGGGCAAAGAAAGTGCGCCCGATCTGATCCAGTTCATCCTGTGTCGGCCGGCTGGTCAGCGAAACGACGGCCAGGCTGAGTTCGCGATTGGTGCCGCTCAGGGCCTCATAGAAGATCTCGTAATTGCGCGGCAGGCCGAGCACGCCCAATTGGCGCATTGTCGCGACAACATTGGCTGCCATGTCGGTGCTTCGTTCGGTCGGGACAGCTGCCGGCTGCATCTTGGTTCTTCCCCTCGGATGTTCCGCGGAATTCACGGATACCCTTTGTCGCCGAGCCCTGGGGAATGCGACCGACGCTTCGGAACAACTTGCGAAAGGATGCGTCCCCACCCACGGCCTTCGCTTGCAGGTGACCATAAATGCGCTGTCGCTAAAGTTTCCTTAACTGACAGAGGTTCAGCGGGTTTTCTCTGTCTGCGGGCTGTAAAAGCCTTAGTCCGTGCGTCCAACAGTTGGAAACAACGCCGGTGCGGCGGCTTGAATTCGCGATTCGGGCATCGCACTCTTGAAAATGAAACCGAATTTCGGATTCTCCACGCCAGTACATGTCGCATTTGCTTGCGTGCGTGGGCCGCAAAGCTGGAATCCTGAAGGCGATGCCAGGCACTTTTCTTCAAGGAGGTCGACGTGAGTGATGGTCACCAGGGATCGTGTCTGTGCGGAGCCGTCCGCTTCAGAACGAACGGAGCGCTGCGTGGCGTCGTCTATTGCCATTGCTCGCAATGCCGCAAGCAGAGCGGACATTTCTATGCCGCGACCAATGTTGCCAACGCCGACATTGTGATCGAGGGCACGGAAAGTATCACCTGGTACGAAGCCTCTACCTTCGCCAGGCGTGGGTTCTGCAAGGCATGCGGATCGGTGCTGTTCTGGAAGCCGCGAGACCAGGACTACGTTTCGGTCATGGCCGGATCGTTCGACAAGCCGACAGGCCTTGAGGGGGAATGCCATATCTTCGTCGGTGACAAGGGCGACTATTATTCGATCGACGACGGGCTGCCACAGTTTGAAAAGTCGACACCGTCCATACCGGTTGCTGAATGAATCTTGGACAAGTCACCTTATTCCATTGATCTGGCCAGCCATTGCATTATCCCGTGCCGGTGATTCGCAAAGGGGTTTGGCATGCAGCGGCTGATCGATGCTTATTTCAATTCGGTGCGCGCGTTTCGCAAGCTGGCCACCAGCGAGAAGGCTTTCCAGCAGGAACTGACGCTGCTTGCGCTGGCACTGCCGCTCGGCTGGTTCGTTTCGATCTCGTGGCGCGGCTATGCCTTGCTGATCGGCGCCGTGCTGCTCTTGATCATGGTCGAAGTGCTGAACACCGGCATCGAGGCGGCATGCGACGCTTTCAGCCGCGAGTTCAATGTCGATATCCAGTTGGCCAAGGATTGCGGTTCGCTGGCGGTGCTGATTTCGGTGCTCATCGTCGCCGGCGTCTGGGGCATCGCCATTATCGAGCGGATTACGGGACTACCGATCTAGCCTTTCGATGCCTACATGCCAGTCACCAAAGGAGACTGTCATGTCCGAAGCCACGAGCTTTCTGCTTCTTGAGCGTGCTGGCCTGCCAGACGATCTGCGCTGGCTCGTCGAAAAATACCCGCGTGAAAACTGGCAAGACCATGCCAACATCCATGGCATCGCCAATATGTGGCTGCAGCGGCACGACATGTTCCGCGAACTTGGCGGTATGCTGGCCAACGGTATTGGAGACTACCGTGAGGGACGGCTGACGGCGCCTGATTTCGCGCGCTGGTTCGCGCCGCGCCTCAATCATTTTCTTGGGCATCTCGACGGTCACCACAATGTCGAGGATTATCAATATTTTCCGGTCTTCGCCAAGGCAGAGCCCCGTTTGAAGCACGGTTTCGAGATTCTCGATGCCGACCATCACACCATCCATGAAGGGCTGGAGCGCAATGCCGAGGCGGCCAACGCGTTCATCAAGACGCTTCAGGAGAGCGAAGACAGACAGCGCTTCGCCGCCGACGCCTATGCCGACGAAAACAGCCGGCTGATCGCCATGCTGACAAGGCATCTTGCCGACGAGGAAGACCTGATCATCCCGCTTATCCTCGATCGGGGGGATCAGGCGCTCGGCGTGGATTGACGATCAGTCCTCCCTGGCGCGTTCCTTCCTGGCGATGTGACGGGCGACGAGCCATGCCAGAACGGCCACGGTCAGCCCGATGCCAAGCCCGATCAGCAACCGTTCGTGATGCATCAACGCCTGGCCGATGACGCGCTCGGCGCCAAGTCCAAAGACATAACCGATCGTGCCGAACAGCACCGCCCAGACCGCCGATGAAAGCGCGTTGAGGATGACGAAGCGTGGCGCGGCGATGTTGGAAAGCCCGGCCGCAATGCCGCCGACGAGGCGCATGCCGTAGATATAGCGGTTGGACAGCACGAAAATGTCGGGATGGGTGTTGAGCAGCCGAAAGGCGCGGCGGAAGCCGGGCCGTTTGCGCAATCTGACGACATAGGGGTGGTCGGCGAAGCTTCGTCCGAGGATGAAGAAGAAAGTATCGCCGACGAAGGCGCCGAGCGCGGCCGCAAGAACCGCGTGCCACAGGACGAAGACCTGCTGGTGGGCGAAGAAGCCGCCAAGGATGGCGGCACTTTCGCCCTCCGCGACGCAACCGATAAAGACCGCGAGCAGCCCGTATTGTTCGATGAAATGATGGATTGCGTCGGTCATGAAGCCGACTGCTGCGAAGACAGCCTTTCGTCGATCCGCTTGACCATTTCGGTCAGCTGCACGATCTCGTCGCGCATACCGAGAATCTGGCCGTGGCGCAGTTCATCCAGCTTTTCATGCAGCGCCATGATCTCGATCTCGGCTTTCAGGTTGACCTCGTAATCGTGGGCGGCGTCGATGCGGTCGCGTTCGGTCTGGCGGTTCTGCGCCATCATGATCACCGGCGCCTGCAAGGCGGCGACCATCGACAGAACGAGATTGAGGAAGATGAACGGGTAGGGATCGAAGGCGTCACGCGACAGCAGCCAGACATTGCCTGATGTCCACAGGATCAGAAAGGCGATGAAGGTCAGGATAAAAGACCATGACCCACCGATGCGGGCGATCGTGTCGGCGAGCCGGTCGCCGAAGGTCTGGTGGAAGGCGACGGCCTTGTTGGTGTCGCGCGAGATGGTGGTCCGTTCGAGCGTCGATTGCAGCACCCGGCTTTCGAGCTGGCTGAGGCCGTCCGGCCGCCGCTTGAGCCAGCGGTTCGCCAGGTCGTCGATCGTCTTGTTCATGGCCATCTCCAGGGTCATTGGCTTGCCGTAAGAGGTAGAGGCTGCCGGCTCACACGGGAAGTGTTAGATTGATTCCAGTTGCCGAGGGACCAATGGCCGATTTCAAGAAAATTCGCGCACGCGCCGCAAAACGCAAAGGCGGCGAAGAGGAACTGACGTCGCTGCTGGGTCCGGCGCCTGACAATGCCGCCGTGGCTGACATCGCCGACAATCGCATTCTCTCTGTTATGGCCGAACGCGTCTTCGCCGCTGGTTTCGTCTGGCGCGTCACGTCTTAAACGTTTGGACATCGGGTAGCCCTTGAAACCGTTTTGGGGCACGCCCACATGTGTCCGAACGGAGCTAACCATATGAAAACAAATGACAAATCTATAGTGCCTACGGATCAAAACTTTGAATCTATCGTGGCCAAATCACTGAACTTTGAATCTATCAAGCCGGATTTGGTGGCTGAAACGGCATTGGCCTACACCGGACCTGTAGCCTACTCATACATTCGTTGGTCCACCGCTATCCAAGGTTCTGGCGATAGCTACAGACGCCAATTCGCATTGGCCGAAAAGTGGAGCATCGAAAACGGAATCCCGTTGGCTGATGATCGCATCATGACCGATGCAGGCTTGTCAGCATTCAAGGGCAGGAACCTTGAACAGGGTGCGCTAGGGGCATTCCTGAAAGCCGCAGAGGCAGGAAAAATCAAGCGTGGCTCTTACCTGTTGGTGGAGTCGATTGATCGCCTGTCACGTCAAGGCATGTTTGCCACCGCTGCCATCGTCCAAGAGATTTGGAAAGCTGGAATCATCATCGTCACCCTATCGCCAGAGAAGGAATATCGTCCCGATTGTGACGACATGGACGCACTGACTCTTGTGCTGGTGGCAATGCGGGCCAAGGAAGAGTCAGCCATGAAAGGGAAGCGAGTGAAGAACAGCTATATCAAGCGCAATGCGCTTGCCCAAAACACGGGCCAAGTGGTGTCTGGCAATCTGCCGGGTTGGCTGTTCAAAGACCCTGAAACCAAAAAGGCCAAGCTGGACGAAGACAAGGGAGAGATTGTCAGGCGAGTGTGTGACATGAGCTTGGCCGGTTGTGGCTTGCCCATGATTGCCAAAACCCTGAATGCCAATGGCATCAAACCGTTTGCCATGGATAAGCGTAGGAAGGGCAGGGCAGAATATTGGACGATAGCGAATGTCCATTACATCCTAAAATCCAAGGCGACATACGGGCTTTACGCTCCACCGAAGTCCGAACCGTGCATGATCTTTCCACAAGTCATCACGATAGAGGAATACAACCGCATTCAGGCAGGCATGGCGCAACGCCAGCGCACCGGGAGAGGCAGGAAGGGAAAGACATATTCCAACTTGTTCTCGGGCATCGCCAAGTGTGCATTCTGCAAAGAGCCCATGACCATCAGGAACCCAAAGCCGGGCAGAGCCATACAGTTCTACTGCAAGGGCTCTCTAACCGGGAAATGTCATGAAGCTGCACCATGGAACTACGAACGCTTTGAAGGTTCGTTCTTGTCGTTTGTCGCTGAAATCGATCTTCAAGAAATCATCCATGGCGGGACAGGATCAAGCCAAGAGACAATCACTGATAAAATTCAACAGTTGGATGGTGAGCGGCTAGGGCTGTTTAAGAACCAACAAAAGTACGTGAAAATGACGGAAGCCGATGACATCCTAGAGGAGTCATTCAGGAAACCCATGGTGAAGAATGCCAAGCGGATCAAGGCTATCAACGACGAGATGCAGGCATTGGAGATTGAGCGGAATAAAATCCAGTCAGAACGTGAGGCATCCATAGACGGCATCCGCATTCATTTCCCCAAGGTAGGAACTGGCAAAGGGGAAGTGACCATTGAACAGCTATACCAGCTAAGAGCCAAGGCGGCTGAACACATCAGGACCATTGTGGAGTCCATCGAACTGGACAGGAAGCATTGGGCAAAGGTGTACCGCAAAGCCGCCATGGAAGCTGACAACGAAGCTGGTAAGGAACTATGGCTGGGTGCTGCCGAAGGTGCTGCAAAGAAGTCTGCATTGGACTCCCGATACGTGATCAAGTTCAAAGGTGGTGCCACCAGAACCATCTATCCCGACAACCGGGACAAGGACGGCAGAGAAGCGTTTTTCGTCCTGAATTTGGGCTTTGGGGGTGACAAGACCAAGCTGCCAAAGGCCACCAGAACCAAGGAAGAATTTGCACTGGCTAGAGCCGGAAAGGTATCATTCGAGTCAGCACCGACGAACAAGCCAAGAATGGTGAATCACTGGAGACCCAGACCCGTGAGCTTGCAGGCTATGCGATGATGAAGGGCTGGACGGACACAGAGACGTTCGTTGAAGCTGGCGTGTCTGGTTCCATTCCACTGGCTGAACGTCCACAGGGGGCCGTATGGTGGCAGAAACAGGCAAAGGGGATGTGATCGTAGTCACCAAGCTAGATCGTATGGTTCGTTCAGCCCGTGATGGTCTGAACACCTCGGAAGACGTGAGGGATATGGTGTTCAGCTTCACATGCTGAACATCGGTGGCGATGTGACCGGCAATGGCATAGCCAAGCTGATGTTCACCATCCTGTCAGCCGTGGCAGAGCAAGAGCGGGACAGGACACCTTAGGAATTCGTCTGAATCGGAGACACAATTGGTGTGTTCTGCGTCCAGCTTTCCATGACTCTAAAAAATTATAGGAATCGGCTACAAACTAGGTTTGACGGACCCAATAAAACCCGTGGAAACCCCGGTAAGCTCCTGTAACCATAGGATTTGCCTGTTATACTGGTTCGATTTTCACTTAGGACGGCGGGCAATGAAAAACGTCTTTATCGCAACCATAAGTTCCATTTTGAGTGCGATTGTTGTTGCGACATTCAGCTATTATTTTCTGACAGATGGTCCGCAAACCCCAAATATTGCAGTTCATGAAACGATAGTTGGCATTCCCATGGAGGCCGGTAAAAAGCTGCTGGTTTCCGCAGACCCAAACTCCTATGCCGAACTGTATACGATTCAAAGGTTTGACATTCGTAACAATGGGAACCGGATTTACAAGGATGTTCTGGTTAGAGCTACGGAATATAAGAATGCATTGATTCAACATGACGGGATAATAGAGTCCCTTTCGGGTGATAAGCACTTCACCATGAACCCCGGTGACGTGATCACTGTTTCTGCCATATCAAGCGGCTATCGCCTGAGTAATGGAATTGAACCACAAGCCAAATTCTTTGTGGCCGTAGGGGACAGGCCCATATCGATTCAAAGCTCCCAAATCGATGAATTCAACATCATGTCACCAGTCATAAATTTTGCAATCGAATACCAATTCCTTTCATACATGATCATGTTTATTGGCGGAACAATCATCTGTCTTCTGTTCATAGCCATAGCTTTTTCCATAGTGGCTACGATCTGGCCGTCATTGGAGTTGAAACTATTTTCGAATGCGGATTACAGCCGCCAATTGGCCATTGTGAACTATCTGAAAAAGGCAAACCCACTTCGCTATGATGCAATAGTGAAGAAGGCCGAAAAGTTTCAGCGGGAGAAACTGCCGAAAGTGGAAGAACCCGCTGTAGCCATCAAAGCGGCAGATTGACCCAATTAGATTTTTTGTACCGGTCCCGTCGTGTACCACTGGATGAACCCGACTTCCTTGCCGGTGACATCTCGAACGGCTTTCAATAGAACCTCATGCAAGACACGGGTAGCTCGGTAGTGGTCGCAATGCGGCGATATGAACGGCTTCACGATGGCCTTGTGTAGCTCTTCCGCTGCCGCCACAAAGCGGTCGATTTCAGCCTGCGATAGCCGCTGTGAGGGTTTCGACCTAGCCATTGCGATCTCCGTGTGGAAACTTCAAGACTAGGATAATAATCCTATCAAGGAAAGTGCAGTCAGCAGGCTTGCCGACCATTTGATTGGCTTTGTTTCCGTCAACCGAGTACCCGGTCGAAACCCACCATGATGATGGAGTCGATTGGGTAATCGTCATTGACGTTTTTCAATGCATATCCGGCCACGGCTTCCTTGGAATTAGCTCGTTCTACCTTGCAAATGATGGGCGTGCCAAAGTGGCGATTTCCTATCTTTGTCCAGAAATCGGAGGTCGCCTCGACGAAACGGCCTTCCTCGGGCTCTGGGATGGCCAGCAGGCAGTGATAATGCAAGAAGGTGGCATCTATGCCGTTCTTTTTTATCGTCTCATAAACGCCCAATGCGGGCAGATTACCATCTGAGCCAAACTTCCTACGCATGGCCGAGAAGTAGGCTTTCACCAATCGCTCTCCTGTGGGGCGATCCCTTTCGAAAAGGGCAAATGGCTTTGCCGGCGTGATGGCGTGTTCGGCCTTTCCGGACAGTCGGCGGTAGGCAGCTTCCGGATCGCTTGCCTGTACGAATGGAATGGTGACGAACTGATTCAGATCGTGCTTATGCACCTCGTTTCGAATCAGCTCTTTAGCTACTTTCGTGGCGTGCTTAGCAAGGTAGTTGTTGATGATCTGGCGGACGAATGAACTGGCATTGAGCGAGGATCGCTTTGCTAGGATGCCCAGAGCGTCGTGTATTGGTTGATCGAGACGGACACTAAACATATTGCTTCGGGTCCAGATTTGCAGATTGCAGGATATATAGGATCGAGAGGTTCATCTCGACTAAAAGCTGTGATAGCTGAAAGTTTGCAATTTGGTATCTATCACCACTAACTGAAGTCATAAATTCCATATATATTACTCGATAATCTTCTCTAAAATTATCGATTATAGTCTGTATTGATTTTGGTGCTTTCTCTACATCCATTGATTGGAGAAATTCGTCTATATTCATTTCTTTTACTTTCTATTAGATACAATTATAACGTTGTTGGCGCAATGCCTTTTCAAAAATGCTCATGATAAATCGCTTGGCGATATGACAAAATGGAAATGCTGACCGACAATCCGCTTAGCGGATTGGAAGAATATTGATGCGTATTACATTATGTCAGACATATGTAGACAAAGACTTGTTGACTTTTGACGAAATAATATTGCTTTTTGATCTGTAGAACAGGTATAATATTTTGCCGTTTTCCGAATCGGCTCCGT
Source organism: Mesorhizobium sp. M1066 (assembly GCF_040318635.1). Lineage (NCBI taxonomy): Bacteria > Pseudomonadati > Pseudomonadota > Alphaproteobacteria > Hyphomicrobiales > Phyllobacteriaceae > Mesorhizobium > Mesorhizobium sp. M1066. The sequence continues at coordinate 64,040 of NZ_JAMYMR010000017.1, read as the reverse complement.
AAGTACGGCAGTCAAACGGGCGATAAGCTGCTCGGCACGGATTGAGTGCAGAAACTATGGATTGGACCTGCGCACAAAGCAGAACAGGCAGCCGTCCCGATAGGATGTATACCGGTGAGCTATCGACCTGCCGTATCGTGCGACGAGGTATTCATAAATCCGGTGTTTTCTGTCGTCGGTCGCCTCGAAATGGAAGCTGTAGGGCTTTTCCCGCTGGACCCATTCTGCGGTCAACGCCACAACGTGCCGCAGAACGGGAAATCCATTTCGAAAGTAGCCGCCTTCCGTGAACTGGGCGACCTCGGCGTCCCATGCCAACCATGAGCCGCCTGCAAACGCTTTCAATGGGGTTGCCCCGCCGATGGTTCGGAATGTCACCGGGCCGCCGTTGATAGCGGCGAATTCGAACAGCAAGCCGTCAACCTTAAAGCGCCGGCGAAAATGGCGCTGTGTATCGATAGCGCCTGATGTTGAAGCTGCGCCCCGATTCCGCAATCGTGCCTATCCTCCGAGTCCCACTATGCTACTGCTGCCAAAATTCGGTAGACCGATGAGCGGCCCACGCCGAGTGCCTTGGCAATGTCGGTTGGCTTCTTTCCCGCCCGATGCATCGAGACGACATCAGATGTCTTGCGGCGGGCCGTGGGGGCACGTCCTCTGAACTTGTGTTCAGCTTTGGCCTTGGCAATGCCTTCCCGTTGACGGGCCAGCATAATCTCACGCTCAAACTGGGCGATAGAGCCCACGAGATTCATGAGAAGTCTGCCGGTTGCCGAGGACGTATCAATCGCCATGTCTAGTATCTTCAGCCCGACCTTCTTGGCCTCCAGCCTGCCAACAATCTGTTGCAGGTCGCCAACGGAGCGGGCGAGTCGATCAAGTCGGGTGACAACGAGAACATCGTTTTCTCGCACGAACTCGATTGCTCGCTCTAGTTCCGGGCGATGCGAATTTACGGAAGACACCTGCTCCCTGAAAACCTTGTCGCAACCCTGCGATTTGAGATCACGAAGCTGAGCCTCATAACCTGCTTGCTGCTCGACGGTGCTGGTTCTCGCATACCCCACAAACATCCCGAATCCTTCCCAATAGCCTCTAAGAAGTCATAGGATAAGATTCCTAAAATGTCAAACCGACTTGTGTGGGACGGGTAGCGGTGCTTACGGTTGGTCCCACTGGAGCAGGGCCTAAAGACACGGTCCTGCTAGAACCGGAAGGGGAGATGATGCCGCAGTCACCGTACGAGCGTTACCAAGAGCGAACGTCCTCGCTAATCAAGGAAACGCTCGAAGATTTGGAATGCCAACCAATTTTCTTCATCGGAACAGGTGTGTCAAAGCGATATTTCAATGCGCCGACATGGATGGAACTCCTGAAAGACGTGGCCAATTACATCGGTATGTCAGACCCCGACTTCCAATATTTGCGGCAAAAAACAAACCAAAGCACCATTGAGATAGGAACGATCCTCGAAGAAAAGGCGTTCGAATGGGCTTGGACAACGGGCAAAAACAGCTTTCCGGGCGAGTATTTCGAGGAAAACTCCGATAGGTCGTTGTTCCTAAAACATATCGTAGCCCAACAAATTTCTGGAGCCAGCCCGGCGGCAACTGAGATCGAGACGTTAGAATTCGCCGAAGAGATAAAGCTCCTTCGGAAAACCAACCCTCACGCAATCATAACAACGAACTACGACAGTTTTCTTGAGAGCATATTCGGCGACTATGAAGCTGTAGTGGGAGAGAAGGTCATTCGCCGGGACATGAATCTCATTGGCGAGATATTCAAAATTCACGGTTCGATGGAAGATCCGGCATCGTTGGTTATTACGGGTGAAGACTATAAGAATTACAGAACAAAGAAGAAGTATATTTCTGCAAAACTTCTAACATATCTTGCTGAGCATCCTGTTTTTATATTTGGTTATGGACTAGGAGACCCAAATGTTACTGAAATAATACAAGATATAGGTGAAATACTAGGAGGACCGGATAAATTAATAGAAAATATATTCTATGTAGAGTGGCGGCCAGATGCTGCCACCTTAACTGATTTCCGGGAGGAGTACGTCATTGGATCGGAAGATTCGCAACTTCGTGTTCGGGCTATTGTAACAGACAAGTTTGACTGGCTCTTTACGAGACTGTCTGAGCAAAGCCCTCTCAAGTGGGTAAATCCAAAATTGCTTCGAGCTATTTCAGCTCGTTTTTTCAAGCTACTGCGTACCGATATACCTAAAGGTGGATTGGAAATAAACTACGATCAACTTCAATCTGTTGCTGATTCAGATGATGAGCTTCCAAAATTATTGGGTATCGCCAAGTCCGACAGCCCAAATGCGAGCCACCCATTCACTCTAACGGCAGTTGGGAAACAACTCGGATATGGTAGATGGCACAGGCCTCGCAAGCTGATTGAGAGAATACGAGATGAGAAGGGGATTGATATCTGTTCGAGTGACAACCAGTATCACTATGCTGTTCCGTCCGGCAACGGATGTTTTAGGCGATATTCAAAGGAAGCCGTCGCCCTTTTGACTAAGGTGAGAGACGATGAGGAGTATACTGTTTCGGTGTAGCTTTATCGAAAGTTCATTGCCAAATGTAGAACCCAGTTGACACCGAAGGTTCAGCGATGTTCGCCGACAGAACGCTTTTGATCCTTGGGGCAGGGGCCAGCTACGAGGTTGGCTTGCCGCTAGGCGACGCATTGAAACGGGACATCTCGAACGCCTTACTAGTTTACAGCGACTCGCCGCTACAGCTAATCGAACGTGGAGTTGCGGACGGGGCGATCAACGAAGCCCTTTATGCGACCGGCAATGACCGCTCCGAATTGCTAAAAGCCTGCGAACGGATAAGTGCTGCGCTACCTTTAGCCCGCTCGATAGATAACTACCTTCACTCACATCGCAAATCAGAGTTCTTTGAGCTTTGCGGGAAACTCGGAATCGTACGCTGCATCTTGGCCGCAGAAGGCAATAGCAGGATGGCCCTGAAAACAGACAGTTCGGGATATCCGTTTAATTTCGGAAGTCTGAGCGACTCTTGGTATAACCGGTTCGCCAGCCTGCTCTTTGAGTCAGACTTTGACGAATTCCAGAGAAGGCTGACGAATCTCGACGTGATCACTTTCAACTATGATCGGTGTTTTGAGCACTTTATGTATCATGCCATCCAAACCTACTACGGAGTTTCGCCAGAAGAAGCGGCAGACGTGGTCAAATCGATGTCGATTTACCATCCCTATGGAACAGTCGGGAACTTGCCTTGGATGGGCGGGGTAGCGTTTGCAGATTTCGGCGCAGATATGCCCGGCTCCGCTCTTTTGTCTTTAGCTGGAAACATCAAGACCTACACAGAAGGTGTGGACAGAGAATCCAGCGAGATTCAAGCAATCCACACTGCCGTTCGCAGGGCTAGAACCGTGGTTATCCTCGGGTTCGGCTATATCCCTCTGAACATGCAATTGTTGAAGCCCACCGATAACCCGGAACACCCCGACAACTCCAAAAGGAAAACCTATTATGGCACGGTGAAGGGACTTTCGAGGGAGGACATGAGGATTGTTACCCATGATGTTCGGGCATTGGTTCAGACAGGCTTTATAGAATCGAAGCTAGACAATAACGAACTGACATGCGCCAAGCTGTTCAACGAATATGCATTCAGCCTTGGGGCATCTTGATGTAGTTTGGAACTCGACGGTGGGTTATTCCTTTCCTTAAGTGGAGTCTTGAATGTCAGTACTTGTGTCCGCCCTCGACCGATTCAACCGAAAAGAGCGATATTGGCTCCTAAGGGAGGCGGTTGGGCTTCAGCCACTCTCGCAAGTGTTCCGGGCCAAGCTTGATGCGATTTTTGGACCGGAAGCGGACGTCAGGGTCCCGGAGAACGCATGGTGGGCAATCGACTATCATGTTGATTGGTTGTTCGGTGCCTTATCGACCACATTGAAATCTGAAGAACCTTTCCCTCCATACCCAAATGGGTCGGGTCAGGTTAAGGGCACACAGGAGGATTTTGATCTCTTAGTCGCCTACGGACGGACCCTGATTATCGTCGAGGCGAAGGCGGGGCAGCACTGGGGGAATAGGCAGGTTAAAAGCAAGCTGACTAGGCTGACTGCGCTGGTGGAGTACAACAACGGTTTTCCGGACCCGCTCAGGCTTTTCTTCGTCCTAGCCTCGCCAAAACGGCCGACCAAACTGGATGAGTCCTCCTGTCCTCCCGCCCTCCAGACAAAAGACGGCGGAGTGCATTGGACAGAACTGGGCTACGGGTCGCCCGGCGTTAAGCACTTAGCTGTCACTCGGTGCGACCAAGGCGGGAAACGAAAGTCAAAGGCTGATCATTGGAGGGTGCGGGAAGTTTAGCTGCCAAAAGCGGGACTCGGGGATTTCTGCTTAAGAGGCCGATTTGGTTCTTTTTGCCAACGCCGTTAGCTGCTCCACTGCGACCTTCAAATCGCTGTCGGTAAGCCCTGAGAGTATCACGCTGGCCTGAATCTCCAGCATGGCACGTTGCTCAGATTGAGCCAGATCGCCGTCCTGAAAGAAAACTCTCACGGGGACATCCAGAGCCTTGCCGAGGCGCACAAGGGTTTCGAAATTTGGCCAGTACAAACCTCTTTCCCACTGGGAGACGGCGTCTACTGACCTCTCCGTCCGGAGCGCCAACTCCTCTTGCGTAAGCTCTCGCAAGTTGCGGAGTTCTCTCAGAATCGTGCCGAAGTTTTTGGTCGCTGACATAGGGCAGCATTGCGCTGCCAGTTTCAAACCGTGAACCGAACAACATCCGGTGAAACGCCTAGAAAGACGTAGTAAGTTACGGAATTCTCGTTGAAAATCCGACCACCATTGGCTATTGAGTTAGGTGGCGACGTACGGGTTTGGGGTGATTGGGAATGAGCGCAGAAATTGCCGATGAATTAATTCGTCTTTCGTCTCTCCGGGAGAGGGGGGTTATCTCCGCAAAAGGATACGAGAGTGCCAAGTCGCAGCTCGTCAGCGGCAAGCATCTCAGGATAGCCGAGGAAATCGACAAGCTGTACGGGTTGCTGTCGGACAAAACTCTGACCAAGAAGCAGTTCGAGAAGGCCGTGTCGGCTTTGATGTTTCCTTCGAATTCGAACACTGCGGATGCTCGGGCGACCGAGGGCAAATTTGGCACGAAATTTCTGGTCAGGTTCGTGGTTGGAGTTGGGGGGCTGTATTTGCTGCACCTTGCCATCAACCTCAATGGTAACTCGACGAAATTTGCGGTTGGGACCCAGACTGCCGCCAGCGCCGGCTACAGCAATGGAACCGACGCCGCAGGTGCCCAGCCTAATCCGGTTCAGAACGTTCAATCTGATCCGGTCATGCCTGATCAAGAAGCGAGGTTTTTAGCAATCAACGGCGAATTTCGGCAGAGATACAAGGGGTCAGAAAACGACCTGCTGAAATCCACGCTTGTACAGGAGAGGGGTAAAAAGCTCGAAGCGTTCAGCAAAGACGGTTCAGTCTCGAACTGGGTAGGGAAGGTGTCCAAAGTTGATCGGGTGAGTGGCCGTTGGGCGTCTCTTTCCGTTGAGATCGGCGACGAAATTAGAATTGGTTCGGGAGGCCTATTGGATAATCCGGATTCGATGGTGAGCGGAATTCTAAACCAGACCGCAGAAACACTTGGGTCGTCGGAAAGAACCAAGCCTGAGGACGGAAGTTTCATAACCGCTGACTCGAGCTTGTATCAAACTCTGTTGGGTTTAGAGGTCGGCCAAACAATTGTTTTCTCGGGGCATTTTTACCCGTCGGATGTCAGCGGGCTTGCGGACTCCAATCTGCTGGAGGAGTCCTCGATGGTGAGTCCGCTCTATAAATTCAAGTTTGATTCTGTCGTGGCGAGATAGGTGACACTAAATCCCGCTGCCGCATCGATAAGGAACAGAGGGAAGACCTCGCTGAGGAAATCGTCGGGGTTGTGCGAAGCGGGATCATGAACGAAGTGGTCCTGTTGCGGGCTCTTTCCAAGCGCCGCAGAGCCTAGCTGAGAAGGCGTCCTGCGGCCCGTCCCAACAGCGTACATCGTGGCGCAAGATCATGTTTAATTGACTCATCGGTAGTCATCGAGCAGAAATGGCCGGGCTTCGAGGAGGCGTTTCTGCGCTTCGAGCCGAAGCGGCTGTTGTTCCAGCCCGATGATTTCTGGCACGATCTGACGGCCGACCAGCGCATCGTGCGCAACCCGCAGAAGATCAGATCCGTGCGCAACAACGCTGCCTTCGTCGAGCGCGTGTCGAAGGAATATGGCGGTTTCGGCCAATTCCTCGCCAACTGGCCGGCTGACGACCAGGTCGGGCTGATGGCCTGGCTCGGCAAGCATGGCAGCCGGCTGGGCGGCAATACGGGCCAGTATTTCCTGCGCTGGCTGGGTTGGGATGCGTTCGTCATCTCGAGCGATATGGCCGCGGCGTTGCGCGACGCCGGCCTAGACATCGCCGAAAGCCCGACTTCGAAGAAGGACCTGGACAAGATCCAGAGGCAAATCAACCAATGGGCAGCGGAGACGCATCTGCCGCGCCGGCATATTTCACGCATCCTGGCGATGTCGATCGGCGAGAACCATTCGCCGCAAGCGCTGCGCGAATATATGGGCGACGACTGATACCTGGTCGTATCGCCACGATTGAAGTACGTTGATCGGTCCGTACACGGTTGACGTATGTCAATCGGTCCGAATTGGTCCAAACGAACGCCATTGCCCGGGCAATTTTGCCGCGCTAAGTCAGCAGGCATGACCAAGAAGCTCGACATCCTGCGCATAGCCGTCGCCCAGCTCAATCCGACTGTCGGCGACATATCAGGCAATCTCGCCAAGGCCCGCGAGGCGAGGGCGGATGCCGCGCGTCAAGGCGCCGATCTCGTGCTCTATACCGAGCTTTTCCTCGCCGGCTACCCGCCGGAGGATCTGGTGCTGAAGCCGGCCTTTTTGAAAGCCTGCGAAAAGGCGGCACAGGATTTTGTCGCCGACACCGCGGATGGAGGTCCCGGCGTCATCATCGGCACGCCGTTGAAGCGCAAGAGCGGCACGCACAATTCGATCGTCTTCGCCGATGGCGGCAAGATCATCGCCGAGCGTTACAAGCTCGATCTGCCGAACTACGGCGAGTTCGACGAGAAGCGCGTGTTCCAGGCCGGACCCGAGATCCAGGGGCCGGTCAATTTCCGCGGCGTGCGCATCGGAGTTCCGATCTGCGAGGACATCTGGGGCGATGTCGATATCTGCGAGTCGCTGGCCGAAAGCGGCGCGGAAATCCTGTTGGTGCCGAACGGCTCGCCCTATTACCGGGCCAAGATCGATGTCCGCCACCAGGTCGTCATCCGCCAGGTCATCGAATGCGGGCTGCCGATGATCTATGCCAACCAGCTTGGCGGCCAGGATGAGCTGATCTTCGACGGCGCGTCGTTTGCCATTGGCGCCGACAAGACGCTTGCCTTCCAGATGAGCCAGTTCGAGGAAGCGGTCGACGTCACTACATGGAAACGCCAGGGCGATCACTGGGTCTGTTCCGAAGGGCCGATGTCGAAAATCCCGGACCGGGAGGAGGCCGACTATCGCGCCTGCATGTTGGGTCTGCGCGACTACGTAAACAAGAACGGCTTCAAGAATGTGGTGCTTGGTCTGTCCGGCGGCATCGATTCGGCGATCTGCGCGGCGCTCGCCGTCGATGCGCTCGGCGAGGAACGCCTGCGCGCCGTCATGATGCCCTATCGTTATACCTCGAAGGACTCGCTGAAGGATGCCGAGGATTGCGCCCGGGCGCTCGGCTGCCGCTACGACGTCGTGCCGATCTTCGAGCCGGTCGAAGGGTTTCTGCACGCGCTGACGCAGATGTTCGAAGGCACCAAGGAAGGCATCACCGAAGAGAATCTGCAGAGCCGTGCGCGCGGCACCATCCTGATGGCGATCTCCAACAAGTTCGGCTCGATGGTCGTCACCACGGGCAACAAGAGCGAGATGTCGGTTGGCTACGCCACGCTCTATGGCGACATGAATGGCGGCTTCAATCCGATCAAGGATCTTTACAAGATGCAGGTCTACGCGCTGTCGCGCTGGCGCAACAGCCACGTGCCGCCGGGCGCGCTTGGTCCCTCGGGCGAGGTGATCCCGAAAAACATCATCGACAAGGCGCCATCGGCGGAATTGCGCGAGAACCAGACCGACCAGGATTCGCTGCCGCCCTATCCGGTGCTGGACGATATCCTCGAATGCCTGGTTGAGAACGAGATGGGCGTCGACGACATCGTCGCGCGCGGCCATGACCGGGCGACAGTGACGCGCATCGAGCACCTGCTCTACATCGCAGAATACAAGCGACGGCAGGCGGCGCCGGGCGTGAAGATCACCAAAAAGAATTTTGGCCGCGACCGCCGCTATCCCATCACCAATCGTTTCAGGGATCGCAGCTAAGTACCGAAAGCGCGCGGCGGTTCGGCCGGAGACAGCCATGCCCGATTGTGAAATCAGCTTCGACATGTCACGGATCGATTTCCGTGCGACATCGGACCTGTTGATGGCAAGCTATTGGGGCGCCGGACGCAGTGACGAAGTCCATCGCCGCGCCTTTGCCAATTCGCTTTGCGTCGGCGCCTATGTCGATGGCAGGCAAGTCGGCTTCGGGCGCGCGATCACCGATCGCACGGTGTTCGCCTATCTCGCCGATATCATCGTCTGGCCGGAGAATCGCGGGCAAGGCATAGGAAGCCGGCTTGTTCAGGCCCTGATCGACCATCCGGAGGTCAGGACCGTTTTCCATTGGAGCCTGTCGACCAGCGATGCCCATGGCATGTATGAAAAGCTCGGGTTCAAGCCATCAACCGATGGCCGCTACATGCGCTTCGATCGCGTTCCTGAATGAGGCGCGGCTTGCCCGCCATTGTTGCAAAATAATCGCAGTGGTTGGACCAGATACGCTTTTGGCGTCAGCCCGTCTTGGCCATTTATCGGAGCGTCTCTATAAGGACCCCTCCGCAATTGTCTTGCGGGAGGTCCGAATGGCAGTATTTCACATGGTAATGCGAGGCCGCGAAGCCTAGGTCTCATCCGGCGCTCAGCGAAGGTTTGCCCTTCGTGCTGATGCCGGATCGAGCACAGGCTTATGCCGATGCCGGTCGCCGCCCGATTATGGGCGAGACGCCAAATATGCCACTCCGCTTTCCGGGCACTCATTGGCCCCTTGCGCGGCTTCTTCAATTTTCGACCTACTGGGATCGGGCTCGTTTGTGCCCGAATGACATCATGGCTCGTTTTAAGATCGATTTGCGCGCGAGCGCCTTTCGCAGCGTTCTTGGCTTCACGCTTACCCATTGGCGGCGCCAGCCGTGGCGGCTCTCGCTCATCATGGGCAGCTTCCTGCTGTCGACGCTGGCCGATGTGCTGACGCCGCTCTATTCCGGCCGGCTGGTCGACGCCGTCGCCAGCAGCGCTGGCGCCGACGCGATTGCCTGGAATGCCGCGCTGATGGCGTTCTCGATGCTGATGGCGCTCGCGCTGGCCGGCGTTGTGTTGCGCAACCTGGCGTTCATGGGGATCGTCGAGCTGACGTTGAAGATGATGGCCGACATCGCCGCCGATGCTTTCCATCGCGTCCAGCGCTTTTCCACCGACTGGCATGCCAACAGCTTTGCCGGCTCGACCGTGCGCAAGGTGACGCGCGGCATGTGGGCGCTCGACCTGCTCAACGACACCATCCTCATCGCGTTGCTGCCGTCGATCGTCATGCTGGTCGGCTCGACGTTGCTGCTCGGCTGGTTCTGGCCTTTGATGGGTGCGGTCGTTGCTGCCGGTTCGGTGCTGTTCATCACGGTGACGGCGCTGCTGTCACTTGGTTATGTCGCGCCGGCGGCAAGGCTCGCCAACACCTGGGATACCCGCCTCGGCGGCTCTCTGGCCGACGCGGTCAGCTGCAATGCCGTGGTCAAGGGCTTTGGCGCTGAGGAGCGCGAAGAACGCCGCCTCGCCAAGGTCGTCGCCAAATGGCGTGCGCGCACACGGCGCACCTGGGTGCGCGGCACCATCAACGGCACCACGCAAGGGGTGCTGCTGCTGGTCATGCGCGCCGCGGTGATTGGCCTGGCGCTGATGCTGTGGTCGTGGGGGCAGGCGAGCGCCGGCGACGTTGCCTTCGTGCTGACCTCGCTTTTCGTGCTGCAGGGCTATCTCAGGGATATCGGCACGCATATCCGCAATCTGCAGCGCTCCATCAACGATATGGAAGAGCTGGTCGATTTCCAGTCCGAACCGCTCGGCATCGAGGACCGGCCAGGTGCCGAGCCGATCCGGATCACCGAAGGACGGATCAGCTTTGACAACGTCACCTTTCACTATGGCCATCACCGATCGGCGCTTTACCGCGACTTTTCGGTCGATATCGCGCCGGGTGAGCGCGTCGGGCTGGTCGGCCATTCGGGGTCGGGCAAGACCACCTTCGTCAAGCTTATCCAGCGGCTCTATGACGTGAATGCGGGGCAAATCCTGGTCGACGGCCAGGACATCTCGCAGGTGGCGCAAGCCTCGCTGCGCGGGCAGATCGCCATCGTTCAGCAGGAGCCGATCCTGTTCCACCGGTCGCTGGCCGAAAACATCGCCTATGCCAGGCCGAGTGCGACGCAGGAGGAGATCGAGCATGCCGCGAAGCTGGCGAGTGCGCACGATTTCATCACCAACCTGCCGAAGGGCTACGGTACGCTGGTCGGCGAACGCGGCGTGAAACTGTCGGGCGGCGAGCGGCAGCGCGTGGCGATCGCGCGCGCTTTCCTTGCCGATGCGCGCATTCTGATCCTCGATGAGGCGACATCGAGCCTCGATTCGGAATCGGAGGTGCTGATCCAGCAGGCGATGGAGCGGCTGATGGTCGGCCGCACGACACTGGTCATCGCGCACCGGCTTTCGACGGTGAGGGCACTGGACCGGCTGCTGGTCTTCGATCGCGGCAACATCGTCGAGGAGGGCTCGCATGACGAACTGATCCGGCTGAAAGGCGGCATCTACCGCCGCCTGTTCGAGCGCCAGGCGTTGGAACTGACCAAGGGACTTGTGAGCTGAATTGAGGCGGCCTCCCGCTTCGGCCGGAGGCCGCCTCTGTCCGGCACGGTCAGCCCAGCGGGCTGGAGCAGGGCATGCGATCGCAGGGCCGCGGCCAACCCGCCGATCAGCGCCGTGATGCTGGCCGACTTGATTTGCCTGTGAAGTCCTGTCCGGATAGTAAGTCTTGAGACCTCTGTTCATCATACCGACCGAGATACGTTGTTTCTACCAATGGTTGATATATATCCGATGGAGAGCAACCTACGGACGTTCTTCACGATGCATCTTTCTGCGAATGCCGAGGAAAAGTTGGCTGCGCCGTCAGTGCTGGAATCTCAGCATGGCTCGGTTCGTCCGCTCGCTGCCGAAGATCTCGAGCGCGTCGCCGCACTCTTCCTGATGAAGTTTCGCCGGCGGCGGCGTCACCTCCTCGATCGCGCAATCGCCGAGACGGCCGCGTATATGAGAGAGATTTATCTCGACCCTGCCGGCCACTCCGGTGAAAGCAACGCTCTTGTCCAGATCAACCGGCAGGGTCGTCTGGGTGGATTCCTCGGCGTTCTGAAAGCCCGCTACGAGATCAATGGAGCGCCATTGAATGCGGCGATCATCGGGCCGCTCATGGCCGACCCCGGCACCGATGACGGCTCGGCCGGACCGCAATTGCTGCGTGCCTTGCATCAAGGCGAATTCGATCTGCAGCTGACCGATTCAGCCAACCGGACATCCTTGGCCTTCGCGCGCCCGATGAAGTATCAACTCCTGCCGGTGCATTGTCTGGGATGGACATATGTTTTCCGGCCGGCGGGAATGGCCGCCGCCGCACTGCACCGTAAATGGCCTGGCCTACCTCACCTCATACTCGACCCCTTTGCGCGAGCATTCGATGCTCTTGCGAAAAGAAGGTTCGAGCTCCCCGTCCAGCATTCATCGTCGCATCGCACCCACCGTGAGCCGATCGATGCCGTGCAATTTGCCGAGAAGCTGCCGACCCTCCTGTCTGGTTACGCCCTTCGGCCAAGTTGGAAGGATGGGGAATTGCCACGGCTGCTTGCGCTGGCGGCCGAGAAGCGGGCCGACGGCCCCCTTCATTTCGGTGGGACCTACGACGAAACGGGCAAAATGCTCGGTTGTTATGCCTTCTACGGTCAAGCCGGCGACATGGCGAACCTGTTGCAAATCCAGGCATTCGGATCGCACTGGGGCGCGACACTGGATGCGCTTGTCGCCGCCGCATGGGAGATGGGCTGCGTCGGCATCACCGGACAGACGCAGACCAAATTCATCCCCCAGCTCTTTGGCTACAAGAATGTCTTCTTCCGCTATGCCGGGGGAACGATGGTCCGCTCGCGGATCGCCGAGGTCACGGAAGCGGTCCGCTCCGGCGACATCTTTATCGGTGGATTGGTGGGCGACCGCTGGACCCGCCTCAGTTCCGATGATTTCGGCCGCTGATCGCCTTCAACCGGTCGTCGGCCCCAGCGGCTGGCAGCGCTCGGTTACAAAGGCCGTCTCCGGACTGCGCGCCTCCTGAGGCGTCCACCGCCCGGTCTTTTCATTCCAGCCGCCATGTTCTATGTCTGCCGGGCAGCGCGGGGGCGCGTCTTGTCAATCGTAAAAGCATCCGGTACGCCCCGCTCATGACAGTTACCGTTCGTTTCGCCCCTTCGCCGACCGGCCGCATCCATATCGGCAATGCGCGCACGGCTCTGTTCAACTGGCTGTTCGCCATGAACAACAAGGGTCGCTTCATACAGCGCTTCGACGACACCGACATTGCGCGCTCGAAGCAGGAGTTTTCCGACGCCATCCTCTACGACCTGCATTGGCTGGGCATTTTTCCCGACGCCACCGAGTACCAGTCGCGGCGCTTCGAAGTCTATGACGCGGCGGTCGAGAGGCTGAAGACGGCAGGCGTTCTCTATGCCTGCTACGAAACGCCGGAGGAACTCGATCTCAGGCGCAAGGTGCGCCGCACGCGCGGCCTGCCGCCGGTCTATGGCCGCGAGGCGCTGACGCTGACGCAAGAGCAGATCGACGAGTACCAGGCCGATGGCCGCCGGCCGCACTGGCGGTTTCTCCTCCCCAATTTCTCAGGCGATTCACAACAGCCGGAACGCACCGAAATCCACTGGAACGACCTGGTGCGCGGCGAGGAAACCGTCGATCTCGCTTCGCTTTCCGATCCGGTCCTGATACGCGAAGACGGCACCTATCTCTACACGCTGCCTTCTGTCGTCGACGACATCGAGATGGGCGTCAGCCATATCATCCGCGGCGACGACCACGTCACCAACACCGGCGTGCAGATCGCCCTGTTCCAGGCGCTGGCTGCCGAGCCGCCAGTGTTCGGCCACCATAATCTCCTGACCACCGCATCGGGCGAGGGCTTGTCGAAGCGCACCGGCGCACTCTCCATCGAGAGCCTGCGCGAGGACGGCATCGAGCCGATGGCCGTCGCATCATTGGCCGTGCTGGTCGGCACTTCGGAGAATGTCGCGGCGGTGCCGACGATGGGCGAACTCGCCGAACGCTTCGATCCGGCGGCGACATCGAAATCCGCCGCCAAGTTCGATCCGGACGAGCTGTTCGTGCTCAACCGGTCGCTGCTGCACCACATGCCGTTCGCCGAGGCACAGGACCGGCTGATCGTGCTTGGCGTCTCCGGCGAGCAGGCCGAACCGTTCTGGCTGGCGGTGCGCGGCAATCTCGACCGGCTGGCCGATGCGGTCAACTGGTGGCGTATCCTGCGCGAAGGACCGCAGGAGAAGCCGGAATTTTCCGATGACGACCGCGATTTCCTTCGACAGGCCTTCGATCTGCTGCCGGAGGAACCTTGGACCGCGACGATCTGGAAGGACTGGACGGGCAACATCAGGGAAGCGACCGGCCGCAAGGGCAAGGCGTTGTTCATGCCGCTCAGGACAGCCCTTACCGGACTGCCTTCGGGGCCGGAGCTTGCAGATCTATTGCCGCTGATGGGTCGGGAAGGAACGTTGGCCCGACGACCCTGACCTTCCGCTGTTCCGGCGGCAAGGCTGATATCGGCGACGTCACCGGCTTGGCGGAAACCCGCTTGATCGTCTCGCGGTCGAGCCCGCCTTCCTGATTGGCCAGCGTTTCGGGATCGGCACCTGGATCCGGTTTGGAGATCGGCACCGGAATGAACGGTGCGGAGTCCGTCTCGGGTTGCAATTGTTCCGGATTCGGCGGGTTGCCGGCGATGATCTGAAAACCCTGCGCGGCGGCGTTGCAGCCGCAAGCCGGCGGCCGCGATGGCTGCTTGTAGAGATAGGCGGTCGGCAATTCGCTGTAGGGCCGGCCGGTGACAGATGACGTCATCGAGGCCGAATCCTCGCCCATGCCGCGCGAGTAGAAAACCTGCATTTCGGTGCCGGGGCAGCTCGATTCGCAATTCTTCTGGTCACGTTCGAAATCGCCAGCCGAGGCTGAGTTCGACATCGGGAAGAAGTAGCCGTCGCAGGTGCGCACACAGGAGGTGTGGAACTCACCGCCGACGCTCGGAAAATCGGGTATGCCGGGCTGGTTGAGCACCCGGCGGACGCTGCGCTCCTCGCCAGGATCGTCAAGCTGGTCAGGTGGATCTGGCGTATCGAGCTGCTGGCTGTTGCCGCCGAAAAGCTGATCGAACAGGTTTGCGCTGCCGCCGTCGCGGTTGGCTTCCTGCAAAGGCGTCCGCCGAGGCGCTACGATGTCGTCGCGGCAGCCATTGGCGTCAAGCGCCGCCAGGATGCGTCCGCGGTCGCGGCGAGAGCCGCCGCTGGCCAGCCGCTCGCGCTTGTTCTGCAAGGCGTCGAGATTGGCATTCATGCGGTCGATCGTGGCGTTGAGCCCGGCGCATTGATTGAGGTTGCGGCCAAACAGCGAAAAACCGCACCCGGCCCGGCTCGCTTGGCTGCGAGCCTTCGAAATCTGCTCATGCTGCCTGGCAATTGCGGAATCGTATTTCCGGATCAGCGCCGGACCGCCACCGCCGCCGCGCGAGGACGCGGCAAGATCGGCTTCCAGCTGGCGGCAGACCCGCGAAGCAGCCTGTGGCTCGGCCACCCCCCAGGTTGCGGACAACAGGAGGCCAAGCAGCACGGCAGCATGCGCCTGCTTCTTCCCTCCGCTTGCCATCCGCCCAAACTCCGCCTGCCAAATCCCGACTGTTAGCCCCGCAAGGCTACCGTGTTCGCGGTTAACTGCAGTTTACCGCGAAATCCGCGTTCAGCCCAGATTGACGACCGCCTGTGCCTTGTGGGCGGCTTCGACCACGGCAAGCGCCGTCATGTTGACGACGCCGCGCGAGGTGACCGACGGGGTCAATATATGCGCCGGCATGTCGGTGCCGAGCAGGATCGGCCCGACGTGTAGCGCATCCGTCATGGTTCTGAGCGCCGTCAGCGTGATGTTGGCCGAATCGAGGTTGGGGAACACCAGCAAATTGGCTTCGCCCTTCAGCCTCGAATGGGGATACACGCGCTGGCGCAGGTGCTCCGACAGAGCAGTGTCCGCATGCATCTCGCCATCGCATTCAAGGTCAGGCGCGATGCGCGCCAGGATCGCCGCTGCTTGCCGCATCTTCAGGGCACTGGGCGAATCGCGCGAGCCGAAATCGGAATGCGACAAGAGCGCTGCCTTAGGCTCGATGCCGAAGCGCTGGATTTCTTCCGCCGCCAGCACGGTCATTTCGGCGATTTCTTCCGCCGTCGGGTCGACGGAGACGTGGGTGTCGGTCAGGAAGATGATGCCGCGCTGCGAGATCAGCATGGAAAGCGTCGACAGGTCGTGGTCCTTGATGCCGGCGCGGGGGCCGATGATCAAGGTGACGTTGCGCAGGTGCCGCTCGAAGCGCCCTTCTAGCCCACAGACCATGGCGTCGGCATCGCCGCGTTTCAGCGCAAGTGCTGCGATCACCGTGTTGTCGGTGCGGACCATGGTGCGCGCGGCTTCCGTCGTGACGCCACGCCGGCCGGCGAGTTCGATCAAAAGGTCGACATAATGGCGATAGCGCGGATCGTCTTCCGGGTTGATCAGGCCGAAATCGACACCAGGCTTGATGCGCAAGCCGTAGCGCTTCAGGCGCACCTCGATGACGTGCGGGCGACCGATCAGGATCGGCTCGGCGATGCCTTCCTCGAGCACCACCTGGGCAGCGCGCAGCACGCGCTCATCCTCGCCGTCGGCATAGATGACGCGCTTGGCGCTCGACGCCTTGGCGGATGAGAACACCGGCTTCATCACCAGGCCGGAGCGGAAGACGAAGCGGTTCAGCTTGTCGATATAGGCGGCGAAGTCGGTGATCGGCCGCGTCGCGACGCCGGTGTCGCAGGCTGCCTTGGCGACCGCGGGCGCTATGCGCAGGATCAGGCGCGGATCGAAGGGCGAAGGGATCAGGAATTCAGGGCCGAAGATCGGCGTCTCGCCGGAATAGGCGCGTGCCGCGACGTCGGATGGCTCTTCGCGTGCTAGCGCTGCGATCGCCCGCACCGCCGCCATCTTCATCTCCTCGTTGATAGCGCTGGCACCACAGTCGAGCGCGCCGCGAAAGATGTAAGGAAAACAAAGTACGTTGTTGACCTGATTGGGAAAATCAGACCTGCCTGTGCAGATCATCGCATCGGGACGCGCCGCACGCGCCGTTTCCGGCATGATCTCGGGATTGGGGTTGGCCAGCGCCAGGATCAGCGGTTTTGGCGCCATGTGCTCAAGCAGTTCCGGCTTCAGCACGCCTGCCGCCGACAAGCCGAGGAAGACATCGGCGCCCGATATGACGTCGGCCAGCGTGCGCGCCTCGGTGTCCTTTACATAAGGGTCTTTCCAGCGATCCATCTCATCAGTGCGGCCCTTGTAGGCAACGCCGAAACGGTCGGTGACCCAGATGTTTTCGACTTTGGCGCCGAGCGAGACCAGGAGGTTGAGACAGGCAAGGGCGGCAGCCCCGGCGCCGGAGGTGACGATCTTGATGTCCGATATGGTTTTTCCGGCGAATTCCAGCCCGTTGAGCACGGCGGCGGCGACAATGATGGCGGTGCCGTGCTGGTCGTCGTGAAAGACCGGTATGGCCATGCGGGCCTTCAACTGCTCCTCGACCTCGAAACATTCCGGCGCCTTGATGTCCTCGAGGTTGATGCCGCCGAAGGTCGGCTCCAGGGCCGAGATCGTCTCGACCATGCGCTCGATACCGGGCGCGTCGATCTCTATGTCGAAGACATCGATGCCGGCAAACTTCTTGAACAGGACGGCCTTGCCTTCCATGACCGGTTTGGAGGCCAGCGGGCCGATATTGCCGAGGCCGAGAACGGCCGATCCGTTGGTGACGACGCCGACCAGATTGGCGCGCGCGGTATAATCGGCGGCGGTCGCCGGGTCGTCGCGGATTTCCAGGCAAGGGGCGGCGACGCCAGGCGAATAGGCGAGCGCGAGGTCGCGCTGATTGCCGAGCGGCTTGGTCGCCTGGATCTCGAGTTTTCCCGGCCTTGGGTGCTTGTGGAAGTAGAGGGCGGCTTCGTCGAGGTCCGAACGTGCCGTCTTTTTGCTCTCGCCTTCCATGCGGCCGCTCCCTCGAAATCTGGCTGGAGATTCCCTTTTAGCATGCAGCCGTGGTTTTTCGCGACGCTAATTGACGCGCCGAGAGCTTTACCCGGCGGCGCGTCGAAAGCCACAATTAATCAGATGCTTATGTTGATTTTCTGACAGACGATTCCTGCAGTTTCACGGACAAGTTGATCAGAATGCGCTGACGTAGAGACCACCATCGATCGGTATGTTCTGCCCGGTCAGATAGCCGGCATGGACCGAGCACAGGAAGGCGCAGATCTGGCCGAATTCCTCCGGCGTACCGAGCCGCTTGGCCGGAACGTCGGCGCTGATGCGGGTCTTGCGCGCGGCTGCGGCCTCAGGGCTTTCGACACTGCCGGCTTCATGCGGGCCGCGCAGCCGGTCGGTGTCGAGCTTGCCCGGCAAAAGACTGTTGATGGTCACGTTGCGGTCGACAACCGTTCTGGCCACGCCGGCAAGGAACGAGGTCAGGCCGGCGCGCGCGCCGGACGACAGGTCGAGGCCGGGGATGGGCACATAGACCGACAGCGAGGTGATGTTGACGATGCGGCCGAAGCCGCGTGCCGCCATGCCGTCCAGCACGGCCTGCACGAGCTCGATCGGCGTCACCATGTTCTGGGTGACGCCTTCGAGGATCTTTTCGCGATCAAGCGTGCGGAAATCGCGAAGCGGCGGGCCGCCATTGTTGTTGACGAGGATGTCCGGCTCGGGGCAAGCCGCGAGCAGCGCCTTCTGCACCTCCGGCTTCGAGACGTCGCCGACGACTTCCGTCACCGTGACGCCATAGCGCTCGCGCAACTCAGCGGCGGTTTTCGCCACCAGTTCGGCGTTGCGCCCGTTGACCACGACATCGCAGCCGGCCTCGGCCAGCGCCATGGCGCAACCGCGCCCAAGTCCCTTGCTCGAAGCGCAGACGATGGCCTTCTTTCCGCGGATACCAAGATCCATGACGATTTCTCCTGTGATTTGGCCGGCAAGCTAGTCCTTCGGCTGGACCAATCGCAACCGTCATACGGTTGTTGCATGAATCGGGGCATAGGCTCGCGAAAGCAACGGTGAAATCGCGATGTCCGGCCAAGAGCCCCGCACTTTCCGCAGCATGTTCATCTCCGACGTCCATCTGGGCTCGAAGGCGGCCAAGGCCGAGTTCCTGATCGATTTCCTTCGATATCACGATGCCGATATCATCTATCTGGTGGGTGACATCGTTGACGGTTGGCGGCTGCGGCGGAGCTGGCATTGGCCGCAAAGCCACAATGACGTCGTGCAGAAACTGCTGCGCAAGGCGCGCAAGGGCGCCAGCATCACCTACATCGCCGGCAACCATGACGAGTTCGCCCGCCAGTTCCAGGGCGTGCATTTCGGCGGCATCGTCGTTGCCGATCGCGCCATCCACGAGACCGCCGACGGCAAACGCCTGCTCGTCATCCACGGCGACCAGTTCGATACCGTCGTCCACAATGCGCGCTGGCTCGCCTATCTCGGCGACCACGCCTATGACGCGGCCATGCTGGTCAATCGCGTGGTGACGCGGCTGCGGCAACTGCTCGGCCTGCCGTATTGGTCGTTTTCGTCCTGGGCCAAGCACAACGTCAAGAAGGCGGTGAACTTCATCGGCTCGTTCCAGACCATGCTTGCGGACGAGGCGCGCCGTTCGCATGTCGACGGCGTCATCTGCGGCCACATCCATCATGCCGTCATCGAGAATTTCGGCGATGTCCAGTACATCAACACCGGCGACTGGGTGGAAAGCTGCACGGCGGTGGTCGAGCATTTTGACGGCCGCATGGAAATTCTGACCTGGGCGAAGGTGCTGCCAGAGTCGCTGGACGAGCCCTTTATCCCGCTGCTCATCGAAGATCGGGTAGGGCAGGCAGCATAGTCCGAAGTCTTTTCGGGCTTCGGAATCAATCGATTAGTCCAAACGGTTTCGCCCGGTTTTCGTCCATGTTAAGGGATCGACACGCGTTGCCGTCCGGTCGAATACAGCGCGATTGGATCGATTCATGGCCCTGCCGCAGCTCTCGCCCGAACAACTCGTCAAGCCGCGCCATTTCGAACTGCGCATGAGCCTGATCTTCGCGACGCTGTACGTGCCGCTCGGAACGCATTTGCCTTATTTTCCCCTGTGGCTGCAGGCCAAGGGTTTTCACGCCGAGCAGATCGCCGTCATTCTGGCGGCGCCGATGTTCCTGCGCGTGGTGACGACGCCGTTACTGACCGCGCTGGCCGACCGTGCCAGGGACCGCGCCGATGTCTATGTCGCGCTGATGGCTGCATCACTGCTCTTGTCGGCAGGCTATTTCCTGCCGCCGACCTATGCGATGGTGCTGGCGGTCTCATTGGCGCTGACCATTGTCTGGACGCCGCATTCGCCGATCGCCGATTCGCTGGCGCTTTCGGGTGTCCGCCGCTTCGGTTCGAACTACACAAGCATGCGCAAATGGGGCTCGATCTCCTATCTCTGCGCCAATGTCGCCGGCGGCTTCATTCTGTCGGCAACCGGTTCGCAGGCCGTTCCGGTTGTCATTCTGGCGGCGTTTGCCGCGGCCCTTGCCGCCGGGCTGCTGGCGCCGCGTCTAGGCCGTCCGCGGCGCGCCTCACCGCTGTCGGCCGCCGACATCCAGCATTCGGCGCCGAAGCTTCTCAACCCGTATTTCCTGTATTTTTCCGTCGGCGTCGGCGTCATCACCGCCAGCCACGCATTCCTCTACGGTTTCGTCTCCATCTATTGGAAATCGATCGGCATCAGTGATTCGGTTGTCGGTCTCTTATGGGCTTGGGGTGTGGTGTCGGAAGTCTGCATGTTCATGATGTTCACCCGCTTTTTTGACCGGTTCTCCGTCGTGTCGATCATGGCGATGGCGGGGATCGGCTCCATCGTGCGCTGGATCGCCTTTCCGCTGGTCTGGCCGCTCGGCCTCGGCATTCCCGGTTTCTTCGGTGTCCAGTCGCTGCACTCGGTCTCGGTGGCGCTTGGGCTGATCGGCCTACAGAAGATGATCGGCGAAACCGTCTCCGAGGAGCGGACAGGTGCCGCGCAAGGCATTGCCTATTTCTCCAACGGCTTCTTCATGGCGGTGGTGACGCTGGCGTCCGGCCCGCTCTACGACCGTCTCGGCGTGGACGGCTTCTTTGCCATGATCCCGATCGCCTTGATCGGGCTGGTGCTCATCGGGCTTGCTGCGCGCTCAGCCCCACAGCGCCACATCGGGCGGTGACACCAGCGATCCCTGGTAGATAAGGCCCGGTACCCGGTCGCGGGCAAGCAGCAGCGGACCGTCGAGGTCGACGAAATCGGCATGCTGGGCAAGCAGCACCGCTGGCGCCATCGCCAGTGACGTGCCGACCATGCAGCCGACCATCACGCCGAAACCGAGTTCGCGGGCGCGATCGCGCAGCACCAGTGCCGCTGTCAGGCCGCCCGACTTGTCGAGCTTGATGTTGACGGCATCGTAAAGACCGACAAGCGCTTCGAGATTCCCAGCCTCGTGCACGCTTTCATCGGCGCAGATCGGCACGGGATGGGCGATATGGCGCAGGATCTCGTCACGACCGGCCGGCAGCGGCTGCTCGATCAGCGCGATGCCTTGTTCGGCGGCAAAGGCGAGGTTCGCAACGATGTTGTCGTCGCTCCAGCCCTCATTGGCGTCGAGGATGATGCGGCTGTCTGGCGCTGCCTGCCTGACCGCGCGGATGCGGGCAATGTCGTTGTCGCCGCCGATCTTGACCTTGAGCAGCGGCCGCGCGGCATTGGCGCGGGCCTGCGCCGCCATCGCCTCCGGCTCGCCCAGCGACAGCGTGTAGGCGGTTTCGAGCGCCTGCAAGGGAAGAGCACCTATCGCGACTGCTACCGAGGTTCCGCTGAGCTTTGCCTCCAGATCCCACAGGGCGCAGTCTATGGCGTTGCGGGCGGCTCCGGCCGGCATCGCATCGAGCAAGGCGGTCCGGCCGATGCCACCGGCGATCCGGCCACGCATGGCCTCGATCGCGTCGCGCACGCCCTCCATGGTCTCGCCATAGCGCTTGTAGGGGACACATTCGCCGCGGCCGAAGTGGCCGCCGTCGCCGATCGTGCAGGAGATCACCTCGGCTTCGGTCTTGGAACCGCGCGAAATGGTGAAGGTTCCGGCGATGGGAAAACGCTCGGCCTCGACCGAAATGACACGCGCCATATTTTTCTGCTCCTGCTATGCGACAAGCGTTGTCGGCAAATCGACAGGTCAGACCCGTCAGGCTAAACAGGACGCCATGTTGACCATCGGCAAGCGCGACGCAAGCGGCACGACCGCAGGGGAGGCTGACCACGAACCGCGCGTGGCGATCGGCGAGGAGGATGGCGTTCTTGGCTGCGCTTTCTCCGGAATCTGGACCACAAGGACCGTCGCGGTCATCGACGCCGACATGCGCAAGATCGAAAAGCGAAGCGGCTTCAAAACCTTGGCGCTCGATGTTTCCAAGATCGAGAAGATGGACACCGCCGGCGCCTGGCTGATCGACCGGCTGGTCAGCGCCTTCGAGAAGAAGGGCGTCGAGATCCAGATGCAAGGCCAGAGCGAGATCGCTTCGATCCTGCTCGAAGCTGTCGGCGAGGCCGTGCGGCGCGAGCCCGAATCCGGCCCGGCGCGACCGCCCAACATCGTCATTCGCGCGCTGGAGGCGGTTGGCCGCCGGGTCTACGAGATGCGCGACGATTTTCTCGCCTCGATGAACATCCTCGGCGCCACCATCCGTGGCGCGCAGATGAAGCTCGGCCGTGGCCATGCCGTCAACCCGGCGGCGATTTTCAACCAGATCGACCGCATGGGCGTCGGCGCCATTCCGGTGGTGGTGCTGATGTCGGCGATCGTCGGCGCCATCGTTGCCCAGCAAGGCGCCTATCAGCTCAGCTATTTCGGCGCCGATATCTTCGTCGTCGATCTGGTCGGCGTGCTGATCCTGCGCGAGCTTGGCGTGCTGATGACGGCAATCATGATCGCCGGCCGCTCCGGCAGCGCGATCACCGCCGAGATCGGCTCGATGAAGATGCGCGAGGAGGTCGACGCGCTGAAAGTCATCGGGCTCAATCCCATCGGTGTCCTGGTCTTTCCGCGCCTAGTGGCGCTGGTCATCGCCTTGCCGTGCCTGACCATTATCGCCAATTTCGCCGCGCTCGGCGGCGGCATACTGGCTGCCTGGCTCTATTCCGACATCCCGCCGGCCGCCTTCATCGACCGCCTGCGCGTCGCCATCGATCTCAGCACCATCTTTGCCGGCCTGATCAAGGCGCCGTTCATGGCCATGATCATCGGCACGATTGCCTCGGTCGAAGGCATGAAGGTCGGCGGCAGCGCCGAATCGCTCGGCCAGCATGTTACCGCTTCGGTTGTGAAGTCGATCTTCGTCGTCATCATCCTCGACGGACTTTTCGCCATGTTCTACGCAGCGATCGAGTTCTGAGATGAAGCTGCGAAACAGGAAAAGGGCAGGCGCATTGGCTGATGACGCGGGCGAGGGCGACATCGTGCTATCCGCGCACGACATCAGCGTGTCCTTCGCCGACAAGCTTATCCTCGACAGACTGTCGCTCGACATAAGGCGCGGCGAAATCCTTGGATTTGTCGGCGCCTCGGGTGCCGGCAAATCCGTTCTGCTGCGCACCATTCTCGGCCTGACGCGCAAGCAGTCGGGTACGATCAAGCTGTTCGGCGTCGATATCGAGAAAGCTGATGATGCCGAGCGTCTGCGCATCGACATGCGGCTTGGCGTGCTGTTCCAGCACGGCGCGCTGTTCTCGGCGCTGACAGTGCTGGAAAACGTCCAGGTGCCGATGCGCGAATATCTCGACCTGCCGCGAAAGCTGATGGACGAACTGGCGATGCTCAAGATCGAGCTGGTCGGACTGCCGCCCGATGCGGCGCAGAAATTCCCGTCCGAACTGTCCGGCGGCATGATCAAGCGCGCCGCGCTGGCCCGCGCGCTGGCGCTCGATCCCGACATCGTCTTCCTCGACGAGCCGACATCGGGCCTCGATCCGATCAGCGCGGCGGAGTTCGACGAGCTGGTGGTCAAACTGCGCGATACGATGGATCTGACCGTCTACATGGTGACGCATGATCTCGACACGCTGTTCACCGCTTGCGACCGGGTGGCCGTGCTCGGCAAGAAGAAAGTGCTGGTCGAAGGCACCATCGACGACATGCTGAAGAGCGAGGAACCGTGGGTAAAGTCCTATTTCCGCGGAAAACGCGCCCGGCAACTTGATCTTGCGGCGCGCGCATAGCCATAAGTGAGACAATGGAAACCAGAGCCAACTACGTCATTGTCGGCATCTTCACGCTGGCCGCGATCCTGGCGGCGTTTGCCTTCGTCTACTGGACGGCGGCGATCGGCGACAAGGGCGAGACGACGTTGCTGCGCGTGCGCATTCCGGGCTCGGCGTCCGGGCTTGGCCGCGGCAGTTTCGTGCTGTTCAACGGCGTCAAGGTCGGCGACGTCAAGCGCGTCTATATCGACGTCGACAATCCGACGGTTGCCATCGCCGATACCGAGATCGACCGCATGACGCCGATCACCAAATCGACGCAAGCCGATATCGGGCTTGCCGGTCTGACCGGGCAGGCCAATATCGAACTCAAGGGCGCCGATCCCAAGGAGGTAAAACTCCTCGACCAGGCGGAAAAGGAAGGTAAGGTCGCCGAGATCGTCGCCAACCCGTCGGCGGTGACCAACCTCTTGCAGACGGCGCAGAATATCTTCACCCGCGCCGACAAGGTGCTGACCGAGCTCGAAGGCTTCACCAAGGACGTTCGCGGGCCGCTGACGCAGACCGTCCAGAATGTCCAGACCTTCTCCGATGCGCTGGCCAAGAATTCGGACGGGATCGACAAGTTCCTGTCCGCCGCCAGCACGCTGGCGGATGAGCTGAAAGGCGTTTCCGGCAAACTCGACGGCACGCTGAAAGCAGCCGAAGGCCTTCTCAACGCCGTCGACAAGGACAAGATCAAGAGCATCGTCGCCAATGTCGACGCGGTAACCGGTAACCTCAAGGAGACGTCGAAGCAGCTCGACGGCGTGATCAAGAACGTCGATACAGCCGTGGGGTCGGTCAACGATTTCGCCAAACGGACGCAAGGCACGCTGGCCAAGGTCGACAACGTGCTCGACGGTATCGATCCCGCACAAGTGCGCTCGGCGCTCGCCAACATCCAAAAGGCCAGCGAGAGCGCCGACAAGGCCGCCGCCGACATTGCGGAGGTGACCCACAAGTTCGCCAACCGGGCCGACGACATCGACCAGACGATCAAGGATGCAAAGCAGCTCGCGCAACGGCTCAACGATGCCTCGGTGCGCGTCGATGGCATTCTTGCCAAGGTCGATACCTTGCTCGGGTCGGGCCAGGCCGACGGCGTGATGGCGGATGCCAGGGCGACGCTGAAGTCGTTCAAGCAGGTTGCCGACACGCTGAATGCCCGCCTTGGCGTCATCACCGACAATCTGGCGCGCTTCTCGGGACAGGGGCTTTCGAATGTCGAGGCTTTGGTGCAGGACAGCCGCCGTTCGATCAGCCGCATCGAAGAGGCGGTCACCGATCTCAGCCGCAATCCGCAGCGCATCCTTTCGGGTGGCGACGGCGAGGTTCGGCAATTCGATGGCAGGGCGCGGCGTTGACTTCGGCGACGGCGCGCCCCAGAAACATGAGCCGCGAAGACGGGTCGATCTTACGATCCGGGGACAACGGGGATCGCGCGTGAAGTCTGTGTGGGTGAAAACGGGCGGGTTGACTTCGGCTGCGGCACTGCTTGCCTTGACGCTGGCCGGCTGCGCGGCGTTGGGCGGCAAGCCCGCGCCGCTCGATACGTTCGAGCTGTCAGCGCCTTCGGTCGACGCGCAGGGCCATAGCCGCCGGCAGATCCTGATCGCGCAGCCGTCGGCGCTCAAGGCGCTGGACAGCCAGAACATCGTCATCAAACCGTCGGATCGCTCGATCCAGTATCTCAAGGGCGCGCAATGGGCCGACCGGCTGCCGCTGATCGTGCAGGCGCGGCTGGCCGAGACGTTCCAGCGCTCGGGCAGCTTTGCCGGCGTCGGCAAGCCGGGCGAGGGCCTGGCGATCGACTATCAGGTGATCGTCGAAATCCGGTCCTTCGAGGTGCGTGTCGACGGCGGCGAGCATGCCGAGGTCGACCTGTTCGTGCGCATCCTGAACGATCGCAACGGCGAGGTCCGTGCCTCCAAGAGCTTCACCGCAGCCGCACCCGTCTCGGGCAGCGGCAATCCTGCCTATGTCAGCGCGCTCGACAAGGCGTTCGGCGACGCCGCCGGGCAGATCGTGAGCTGGACGGATTCGGTGATCTGAGCGCGGGGGCGCCGGAATCCCACAAAGCTTCATCCCTCCAGGCTTCTCTACCTACAAGCGGTCGAAGATTTCCGGGCGGAGCTTTCCGGTCTTCATCAGGTGCTGCAGGGTATAGGTCACGGAAAGTGCGTCATCGAGCGCGTCGTGCCCCTGCAATGGCGGGTGCTCGACGCCGTAGTAATCCGCAAGCTTGTTGCTCGGCGTTCTCGCCAGATCCTCGATCGGCATTCCGGCCGCGATCAGCAGCTTGACGGCATTGTCAAACCGGGTGGCCGGGATCGGAGGCTGAATGCCCGCGACATAGCAGCTGATGGCGATCATGTTCAATTCGTCCTTGCCCCAGGACCAGAATCGCGACCCGTCGGAAAAGCGATCGACGTCGGCGAGCGCATCTCCTAGCGCCACGCCTTCGGTCTCCAGATCTTCCTCGGTGATGCCGGTCAGTTTGGCGAAGAACGGGTCGAGGGCGTATCTCTGACCAAACCGGTCGACCGGTCTGACATAGGCCTTGTGTGTGCCGAGCAGGGGAAAGTCACCTTCAAGTCCAAGCCTGACCGCGCCAATCTGTGCGATGACGGGGTCGGGGTCGTGGGCCGCGCACCAAAATCTGCGTTGGGAGCCCTCAAGGCAAAGAAACTCACAGTCGAAGATGATTGCCGTCTTCACAGTCAGCATCCTCATGAAGCAGGACAACGTTTCGCCGACAGTCTTGCGGGTGTCGCGAAATCGGATTTTGGCGTCGAGACGTTTCTCGAATGCAAGAGGCGGGGCCGTGGCCCCGCCTCTTCAGTTCCGTCGTATGCCGGCTAGTGCAGGCGACCGCTGGCGTGGGCTAGCATTGTGTAGACCTTGCCGGTGTCCGACGTCAGGTAGGTCTGCGCCATGATGTTGTCACGGTCGTTGCGCGAGACATCCTTGAGCAGCTTCTCGAAATCGTCGCAGTAGCGGTCGACGGCGGCGCGGAACTCGGCCTCGGCCTGATACTTGCGACGAATCTCGTCGAACGTCTGCTGTCCCTTCAGCGTATAGAGCCGCCGCGTGAACACGTCACGTTCGCCACGCCGGTAGCGGTTCCACAGCTCGATCGAAGCATCGTGGTCGATGGCTCGCGCGATATCGACGGAGAGCGAGTTCAGCGATTCCACGACATGCAGGGGCGAGCGCTGGGCAGGGGTAGCGCGCTGCGCTTCCACGGGGGCCGTAGGGGCTGCCGACCTGAGGTCCTCATCGTTCGATGCCGCGGTAAGCAGATCGCGCACCCATCCGCCCTGAGGCGTGCGGGCGCTGGCATCGCCGCGCGGACGCGGTGCCGCCTCGGCAGGACGCTCAAGGTCGAGCGTGCCTCGCAATGCAGGGCCGCCCAAGGGCGCCTGAGGCGTGCGCAGGTCCGGCTGCGGTGCCGGTGCGCGGCGCGGCGGCTCGGCAGCGCGTGCGGCCGGCGCTTGCGGCGCCGGGCGCAGGTTGCGTGGTTCTGATCCGTCACCGCCGCCGCGGCCGGACTTGGCCACGATGTCCGAAAGCTCCTTGAGGGCGTTGATCTGCTCGGAAACGGCGCGGCGGATGGCCGAGGTCGATTCCTTTGCCTCTTCGGGCATTTCGATGACGCCCTTCTTGAGCTCGGCCCGGGTCAGGTCGAGTTCGCTTTTGATCGAGCCCGCGGTGCGCCGCATCTCTTCGGTCGCATCGGCGAAGCGCTTGGTTGCCGAATCGACGACGTCGGTGATGGCGTTGCGGATCTTGTCGGCCGATTCCATCGTCTTGCCTTCGGCGTTCTGCAGCGTCTGGCCGACGAGATTTTCGAAGGAGCGCATGACCCTTTCGAGATCTTCCGACTTCTTGACCAGGCCGACGGCAAGGTCCTCAAGTGACGACTGCCGTTCGAGCGTGTGTTCGAGGTTGCTCTGGGCCGAGCTCAACAGGTCCGAAGCGCTGGAGAGCAGGCGGCTGTGCTCGTCGAACTTGGTGGCGATCGACGCCACCTCGCGCAAGGTGGACGACGACAGTTCCGTCAGCCTTGTCGTGTTCGAATCGACCAGTCGCGCCGAGCTGGCGAAGGTCTGCGCCGCTTTCTCGGTGGTGGCGGCGAAGCTTTGCGTGCTGCCGCTCAGGCGTTCATCTACCTGGCCGAGATTGACCGCGGCCTGCTCGATCAGCTGGCCGAGCTGCGAACTGGACTTGGTCATCCGGCCGATGAGATCGGCGACGCTGTCGGACAGCGACGAGCGGGCGCCCTCGACCGCCGACAAGGTTTCGGCGGTGCGGTTCGCGAGTGCGTCGACAAGCGCGGCATTCTCGCTGCGCAGCTTCTCGGTGGCGCGTTCGGTGACCTCTTCCATGCTCTTTTCCAGGTCCGAGCCGCCCTGGGCGAAACGCTCGACCAAGGGCCGTGCGGTTTCGTCGAGGATCTTCGACATTTCGGCCGAACGTGCGGCGAGCATGGTGTTGAGTTCGCGGGTGTTGGCGCCGATCGTCTTGGCGGCATCGTTGGTGCTCTGGCCGATATGCTGGCCAACCGCCGTGAAGGTCTCGGCGATCACATTGGCGCGCGAGACGAGTTGCGCCTCGGCATTCGACACCTGTTCGTTAAGCTTCTGGCCCATCGTCTCGGCCGTGAAGGCGAGGCGGTTCTCGACGCCTGAGACCTGCTCTTCGACACGGGCGGCCGCGGCCGCCGCGCTCGAGGCGAGCCGCTCGTCGGCGCCGGCAAGCGCCTGCTCGATTTCGCGGGCGTGCACGGCCATTTCCTGGCCAGTCCGCCTGGCGCGTTCGGCGACCCTTTGCTCGGTATCGGCAAAGGCACCGACGATGGTCTCGGCATGCTCGCCGATCGTGGTGGTGCTGCTGGCGATGCGCGACACCAGACGTTGATCCGCGTCGTCGAAGATACGGCCGATTTCCGAGGCACGGCTCGACAGCGCTTCCGAACCTTCGGCAATGCGCGAGACGAGCTGCTGGTCGGCGGCATCGAAGATGCGGCCAAGGTCCGATGCGCGTGCGGCAAGCGCTTCGGCAGATTCGCCGATGCGCATACCGAGCCGCTGGTCGGCGCCTTCGAAGTTGCGCAGGATGTCGCCGGCGCGGGCGGCCAGCGACTGGGCCGTTTCGATGGCGCGGGCGACCAGCTTCTGGTCGGCGGCATCGAACGTGCCGGCAATCTCGCTTGCACGAGCTGCCAGATGGTCGGCGGTGTCCTGAGCCCGCGCGGTCAGCTGATCGGCGGTTTCCTGGGCGCGGGCGGCGAGCTTCTGGTCCGCCGCTTCGAAGGTGCCGGCGATCTCACTTGCGCGAGCAGCCAGCTGATCGGCGGTTTCGTGGGCGCGGGCCAGCAGCGAGCTGGACGTGTCGTCCGCACGGGCAAGCAAGGCGCTCGACGTATCTTCCGCACGGGCGTGCAGGCGACGGTCTGCATCCTCGAAGGTGCGGGCGATGTCTTCGGCCCGCGCCAGCAGGGCGGCGGAGGTCTGCTCGGCGCGCTCGGCGATCTTGCGGTCGGCGTCGCTGAACGCGGCACCGGCCTGCTCGTGCAGGGTGCTGGTGACTTCCAGCACCTTCTCGCGCAGGGCGCCGGCGACAAACACGGCGCTCTTCTCGAGCACGGCGCGGACGTTGTCGACGCCTGTCGAGAGCGCACGCTCCATGGTGCCGGCGCGCTCCTCGATGATGCCGGTCTGACGGCTGAACGCCTGCTCGATCTTCTCGACGTCTCCCGCAATCGCGGCAGAGATGTCCGAGCTTCTGGCGGCGATCTGGTCGATGTGGCCGGAGAGTGAGCGGTCGACGTCCTTGCGGGTTTCGGCGAGCTTGCCGAGATCGTCTTCCAGCGCGCGGGTCAGCATATTGCGACCTTCGGACAGCTTGCCGACATGTCCGGCGATGACGTCGTCGATATCGCTGCGGCTTTCGGTCAGCTTCTGCAGGTCAGCTTCGAGGGCGCGTTTGAGAATGTCGCGGCCCTCGGCCAGTTTCTCGACCTGGCCGGCGACCAGGCCGTCGATGCTGGAGCGGCTTTCGGCCAGCTTGGCCAGATCGGCTTCCAGCGCGCGCTTGAGAACGTCGCGGCCTTCGGCGAGCTTCTCGACCTGGCCGGCGACCAGCCCATCGATGCTGGAGCGGCTCTCGGCCAGCTTGGCGAGATCGTCCTCGAGCGCCTTCGACAGGGTCGAGCGCTCCTGGACAAGCCTTTCCGCGTGGCTGTTGACGAGGCCACCGACGTTTTCCAGATCGGCCTCAAGTGACCTCGACAGTGTTGAACGATCCTGGGCGAGCCGTTCGGAATGGCTGTTGACCAGGCCGTTGACGCTTTCGAGATCGGCCTCGAGCGCCCGGGCGAACTGTGCCCGGTCATCGACCAGCTTCTGCGACTGATCGGCAATGGTCCCCTTGATCGCATTGAGGTCGGATTCCAGAGCGCGCCGCAGGATGTCGCGACCCTCGGAAAGCTTCTCGACCTGACCGGCGACGAGCCCGTCGATGCTGGAACGGCTGTCGGCCAGCTTGGCGAGATCTTCCTCAAGGGCCCTCGACAGGGCGGAGCGGTCCTGGACGAGCTTGTTCATGTGATCGGCGATGACGCTGTTCACATTCTGCAGATCGGCTTCCAGGACCCGGGAAAGCTGACCGCGATCCTCGGCCAGCTTTTCCGACTGGCTCGATATAACGCCCTTGATCGTGTTCAGGTCGGATTCCAGCGCGCGCTTGAGAATGTCGCGGCCTTCGGCCAGCTTCTCGACCTGACCGGCGACCAGACCGTCGATGCTCGAACGGCTTTCGGCCAGCTTGGCAAGGTCGGCTTCAAGGGTCTGCGACAGCAGGCTGCGGTCTTCGGCGAGGCGTCCTGAATGCCCTTCGATCAGGCCGCGTATGCCGGACAGATCATTGTCGAGCGAATGGGAAAGCTGCGTGCGGTCCTCTGCCAGTTTGGCGGAATGGGTTTCGATGAGGCTCTTGATGCCGACGATGTCGTTTTCCAACGCCTTGGCGAGCACGGCGCGGCCTTCGGCGATCTTTTCCACCTGACCGGCGACCAGACCGTCGATGTCGGCGCGGCTGTCGGACAGTTTGCCGAGATCGGCTTCCAAAGCGCGCGACAGGATGTTGCGGCCCTCGGCGAGTTTTCCGACATGGCCTGCGACCATTTCATCAATGATCGTACGAGCTTGCACCAGTTTCCCGGAGTCTTCGTTCAAGGCAGTGGAGAGCCTGTTGCGACCTTCTTCCAGCCTTTCGAGATGGCTGCCGAGCGATGCATCGATGGCCGCCCGTGATTCATTGACCTTGCGCAGATCCTCTTCGAGAGCACGCGAGATCAGGCTGCGGCCTTCGGCCAGCTTCTGTACCTGGTTGGTCACCGCCGCATCGATGCCGGCGCGGCCCTCGGCGAACTTCGCCAGGTCGGCCTCCATGGCCGCGGCCATGCGCTCGCGGCTTTCGGACAGTTTCCTGCTGTGGTTCTCGACAGCTTCCTCGATGCCGACGCGGGCGTCGGCGAGCCGCTGGATGTCGCTGTCGAACGAACGCGACACGACGTGGCGGGCGGCTTCCATGCGCCCGGCGAAGTCGCTGGCGCGGGCTTCGAGCATGGAGGAGGTCGAGGTGACGATGTCGGCCATGTCGGCGCCGATCTGGGTCTTGCCCTGATCGATCATCGCCGACAGCGTGTCCTTGCTCTCGGCGAAGGTGTGCGCGATTTCACGGGCGCGCTCGACCAGCGTTTCGTTGATCTGGCGGGCGCGGGCCTCGAGTGCCGCATTGAGCTTCTGCGTTCCGGTGTCGAGCGCCTCGGCGCGGGTCTGGAACTCGCTGATCAGTGCCTGGCCGCGTTCGGCGAGCGTGCGCT
Source organism: Mesorhizobium sp. M1066 (assembly GCF_040318635.1). NCBI lineage: Bacteria > Pseudomonadati > Pseudomonadota > Alphaproteobacteria > Hyphomicrobiales > Phyllobacteriaceae > Mesorhizobium > Mesorhizobium sp. M1066. The sequence continues at coordinate 32,236 of NZ_JAMYMR010000017.1, read as the reverse complement.
CGATGCCGTTGAGGCTGGCCTCGAATTCGGAATTGAGGGTGCGCGCGGCACCGCCGAGCAGCGACACCATGCCGGTGGTGCGATCGTCCAGCAGATCGGTCAAGGACCGCGTCAGGCCGTCCGTGGTGTCCGTCAGCTTGGCAATGCGGGTGTCGAGCAGGCTGGCGAAGGCCTCGCCCGAGGTCGACAGCCGGTCGGTGATCGAATCGAGCCGGCCTTCGACCGAATCGAAGATCGACATCGAGCTTTCGTTGATGCGATCGATGAGCGTGTCGCCGGAATTGGTGATCGTCATCGACAATTTGGTCGATGCATTGAGGATCGAGTCGCGGATGATGTCGGAGGCGGCGCCGATCTCGTCCTTCAGCGTCTCATGCGCGCCGGTGATCGAGGCGCGAACGCGCTCGGCATGGGTGACGACCGCTTCGCGCTCGCTGCCGAGCCCGTCGACCAGCGAACGGATGCGGGATTCATTCTCGGAATAGGAGCGTTCGATCTGGTTGACTTCGCTGTGGACCAGCGTTTCCAGTTCGACGGCGCGGGCAAGCGTGCGTTCGATGCCTTCGCCCATGGCCGCGACCTCGCGACGAACGGCCTGGCCGATCATCATGACGCGATCCTGGGCTAGGTTTTCCGGTTCGGTCAGGCGGAAGGCCACTTCGGTCATCGACTGTGCGGCGATGCGCATTTCCTGGGCGCGGCGAATCATGGCGGCGAAGGCCCAGAACAGAATGACGGGCACGATGGCCGCGACGGCGAGGCCGATCAGTTCCGGACGGGCAAGGAACTGGTCGAGCGTACGGATTCTCCAGATGCTCGGTCCGAAAAGCAGATTGGCCAAACCGCCGGCGCCGGCGAACCAGGCGAGCGAAACGAAGGCGACGACCCAGTAAATGGTGTTCGAGGCACGCCTGTTGAGGCTGTGCAGGAGCGTCTTGTAATCCTTCTGGCGATCGTCATTGGCCGGCGCGAAACCCGCGGGCTGGGCGCCATTGCGTGTTTCCACGGGGCGCAACTCGGCAGGCTTGGCTTTTGGCGCGGGTTTTGCGGCCTGGTTCTGATTGACCACGGGCTCCGGGTTCTGTTCCGGCTTATGATTGCGTCCCTCGCGCGCCAGCTCGTCGGCCGCCTGGGATATCTGAGCTTCCAGATCCTCCATCGAAGCCGCGATGTCGAGGTCGCCGCTGCCGATCTCGTTGCTGAGGTCGAGATCGAGCGCCTTTTCCAGTTCCCTGGCCACGTCGCTGTCGAGAGTTCTCGTCGTCGTTGGTTTCTTTGCCATGCCTTCGCTACCCTGTACTAGCTGCCGCGGGCTTATAATTCTGTTTGTCTTGCCCCGCGCAGGAGGCTGAAAATGGACCCCTCGTATCGTAATGACACAGGGGGGTAAAGAAAACATGCATTCCGCGGGATACGTAAAACTTTAAATATAAGGTTAACGGAACTGTGATTTGGGCGCCGCTTTGGCAACATTTTTCCCGGCCATTCATTAACCCGTTGTCCATTGGATTCGCCTAGGTTTTTGGGCGAATCGAAGAAACGGAGTTCGAGTTTATGCGTGGCGAAAGCGGCATTGCCTTCTCAATGCCCGGGGGCGACGTATCCGGACCAAGGCGGTCACGGCCGGTCGATTTGGCACACCTTGCCCGCCAGACGATGGGCGACCGCAGCCTTGAGCAAGAGGTGCTGGCGCTGTTTGTACAGCAGGCGCTGTCCGTGCGCGACAGAATAGTCGACGCCGACATCAAGGACCGGCTTCTGCTCGCCCATGGATTAAAGGGTTCGGCACGGGGCGTCGGCGCCTTTGCCATCGCCGATTGCGCCACCGAGATCGAGCACCGGCCGGAAGACGGCCAGACGCTCAAGCGGCTTGGCACGCTGATCGACGAAGTGCGCGATTTCATCGCCGCCATCAACCGCTGAATCCGCGCCGAACCCGATTTGCGGAAAAACGTCATCGGGCGGCGCTTTCATGCGGCAGTTGACTTGTCAGCCGGAGTGATTATCTCGGCTGGAACTCCCTTCAGGTGACAAATGACCAAGCTGACTTTCATTGCCCATGACGGCACGCATTTCGACATGGACGCCGAGAACGGCTCTACGGTCATGGAGAACGCGATCCGCAACGCCGTGCCCGGGATCGAGGCCGAATGCGGCGGTGCCTGCGCCTGTGCCACCTGTCACGTCTATGTCGACGAAGCCTGGACGGCTGAAGTCGGCGAGCCGGAAGCGATGGAAGAGGACATGCTGGACTTCGCCTACGACGTCCAGCCCAACTCGCGCCTGTCATGCCAGATCAAGGTCCGCGATGCGCTTGACGGCCTGGTCGTACGGGTGCCTGCCCGCCAGGGATAAGCGGTATCTTTGCCAACTGATTTTTCCCGCTGTGGCTTGGCAGCGGAGCGATGGTCATGCAGTGTCCTGCTGTTTCACTACAGCGCCGCGCGTCCTCTTGGAGGCGCAAAGGACGCTGTAGCACTTTTATTTGCGCATGATCCTTTCCGAAAATCGATCCGATTTTCGGGGTCATGCGCAGTGAGGCACAGGCATGACCGACATCACCAGGACAGACGTGCTTATTGTCGGGGCAGGGCCGGTTGGCCTGTTTGCCGTGTTCGAGCTCGGCCTGTTCGACATGAAGTGCCACCTGATCGACATTCTTGATCGGCCGGGCGGCCAGTGCGCGGAGCTCTATCCGGAAAAGCCGATCTACGACATTCCAGGCTGGCCTTCGATCTCGGCGCAGGGGCTGGTCGACAAATTGCTCGAACAGATCGCGCCGTTCAAGCCTGATTTCAGCTACAACCGAATGGTTTCCAGCCTGGAAAAACTGGAGGACGGCAGTTTTCGCGTCACCACCGACGAAAATGAGGTGTTCGAGGCCAAGGTGGTGGTGATTGCCGCCGGCGGCGGCTCTTTCCAGCCCAAGCGTCCGCCGATCCCCGGCATAGAGCCCTATGAAGGCAAGAGTGTCTTCTATTCGGTGCGCCGGATGGAGGATTTTCGAGGCCACGACCTCGTCATTGTCGGCGGCGGTGACTCGGCACTCGACTGGACGCTGAACCTGCAGCCGGTGGCAAAGAGCGTGACGCTGGTGCACCGGCGGCCCGAGTTCCGTGCCGCCCCCGACAGCGTCAACAAGATGTATGCCATGCAGGAAATGAAGCAGCTGGAGTTCCAGGTCGGGCAGGTGACCGGATTGACCGGTGCCGACGGCCAACTGTCATCGGCCACCATCAAGGGACCGGACGGGGATGTCGAGGTGCCTTGCACGCGCATGCTGCCGTTCTTCGGCCTGACCATGAAGCTCGGACCGATCGCGGAGTGGGGCCTCAACCTTCACGAGAACCTTATTCCGGTCGATACCGAGAAGTTCCAGACATCGGTGCCCGGTATCTTCGCGGTCGGCGACATCAACTGGTATCCGGGCAAGCTGAAGCTGATCCTGTCGGGCTTCCACGAAGTGGCGCTGATGGCGCAGGCCGCCAAGCGCATCATCAGCCCCGGCGAGCGCATCGTTTTCCAGTACACGACCTCATCGACCAGCCTGCAGAAGAAGCTCGGCGTCTCCGGCTGAAGCTTACTCGGCGAGGATCGGCGCCGCATTGTCGGCGTAACCGCGAAGCTCCTTTTCGGGCATCAGCGTCAGCGTGATCAGCCCCAGCAGCAATGTAGCGGCGGCGACGGCAAAGATCATCACGAACGGCTCGACCGTCGCGCTATGGCCCACGATCCGCATGCCTTCACCGGCAAGCGGCAAGCCGTAACCCAGAGCGACCGCGCCGAGCATCGCGACACCAAGCGCACTGCCAAGCGACCGCAGGAATGTCAGCACGCCCGTCGCGACGCCGAGATGCACGCGATCGACGGCGTTTTGCACCGACACGGTGGTGACCGGAAACGTCGTTCCGGTTCCAAACCCGATGCAGATCGTCAAGACCTCTACCTCCAGCAGCGTTGCATATCCTGCGACGACGGCCAGCAGGCAGAGGCACAGCATGCTGAAGACGACGCCCACCATTGCAATGCGCTTGTAGTGGGTGAAATGCGGTATCATGCGCCCGCTGAATGCCGCGCCGCCGACGGTCCCCAGCAAAAGCCCAAGCATCGCGATGCCCGACTCTGCTGCTGACAGGCCAAGCACCGTCTGAAGATAGACGGGCAGGTACACAGCCATGCCGACGCTTGCGGCCTGAAGCAGGAACATCGAAAGCGTGCCCGCCAGAACGATTGGATTGCCAAGCACTTCGAGTGAGATGAGCGGCTCGGCGGCTCGCATAAGCCGCAAGGCAAAAGCGCCCCAGAAAATCGCCGAACCGCAGAGAACGCCGATGACTTCAAGCGAAATCCAGGGATAGGCGCTGCCGCCCCAGTTCAATGCGAGCAGCAGCAGCGCCGTGGCAATGATCAGAAGCAACGCGCCCAGGCCGTCGATACGATGGCGCTTTGCGGCAACGGGCAGTTTCTTGAGCGGCTTGTTGATGATCGCCATCGCAAGAACACCAAGCGGAATGTTGATCCAGAAGATCAGTGACCAGTGCAGGTGCTCGGCGAAAGTGCCGCCGAGCAACGGACCGGCAACGCTGGCGACGGCCCATGTGCCGGAGAACCAGGCGGCATAGCGTGCCCGCTCGCGCGGCGGAACGAGATCGCCGACGACGGTCTGCGTCAAAGCGAACAAGCCGCCGCCGCCGGCGCCCTGGATCGCCCGCCCGACAACCAGCACAAACATGTTGGGAGCCATCGCACTGACCAGCGATCCCGCCAAAAAGATCAGGATCGCGGCATAGACGGTTGGCCGGCGTCCGTAGACATCGGAAATCTTGCCGTAGAGCGGGGCCACGGCGGTAGCGGTCAGGAGATAACCGGTGACGATCCATGGCAGATAGTGTGCGTTTCCGAGCGCATGCCCGATGGTCGGCATGGCCGGCGCGACAATGGTCTGATCGAGTGCCGCCAACAGCATCGACAACAGCACGCCGCCGATAATGGCGTTCTTTTCGCTCTCTGTTATCGGCGTGCCGGTTTCCGCCATCGTTTTGTTATCGACAGCCTGGTCCATGATCGTTCATCCATAAGCTTGCGATTTGACCGGCGCTGTTCAGCCGTTCCGGTTTCTCGACCGTGCGGATCGCATTGGTGTTTTATGCTCGCGTCTGGCGAGCCTGATATATGTCGTCCCATATAGGCCGGTTTCGACAGCGGCTCGAAAGTTTTTCGAATCTGGCACTACGCTTCGGCGAATTTGGCTTCAGTTCGGGTGCGTTCAGGTCGGCGGCAGTCGGCCGTTCCCGATGCGCTCCATGCGGTAGCGCAGCAGCCGCAAGATGCGGCTTTCGAAATTGACGCTTTCGACGCGGTCGAACTGAAGCTGGGCGCGGTCGTGCCTGGCCAGGACAGCCGCGGTGATCGCGGCCGCCTTGGCCTTGGCGGCGTCGCAGTTCTTTTGCGGGTAGGTGGCCTTCAAGGCCTCTTCGAGTTCGCCGCCATGGTTCTTGGCGATTTCGACATGGCGCTCCTCATGGCGCTTGATGTCGGCGGACAGCGTATCCCAGAACAGCCTGACATCGGCATCTGCTTTGCGCGGGCGGCGCCACTCGGGAAGGATCACCTTCACCTTGACGGTCACCACCGCGTCGGCGATCCGGCAGGAACTCGGCGTCTGCGCGTAGCTGATACGGGTGGTGAAGGCCATTTGCGTGGCGCCCGGGTGCCGCGTGCCTGTGCTTTTCACCTCCGGCCCGCGTTTGGAGAGTTGTGCCTCGATGTCGTCGAGCGTGCTGCCGCCGATGGCGAAATAGCTGTACGTCTTGACGAGATTGGCGGCAGCCGCCGGAAGCGGGGTCATGGCGAGCAGCAGCGCGCAAGCCAAGGATTGTTTCACGCCCAAGGACGGTTTTTTTATGCCAAGCATGGATCGTTTCATCATGTTGCCTCTTCGACCACCTTGCTTTACGGCCGTTGCCGGCGCAATGAAATTGATCCGCCAGGGATCACACATGATTGATGAACTCCATGGTCGATGAGCAATGACGGCCAGGCGATGGCAGTTGGCGCATGGACGCCATCTCGACCTTGGCGGCAAGGCCGTGGTCGTCGGCATCCTCAATGTCACGCCCGATAGCTTTTCCGATGGCGGCCAGTTCGACGCCCCTGAAAAGGCGCTGGCCCAGGCGCGCCGCATGATCGGGGAAGGGGCACTGGTTGTCGATGTCGGCGGAGAATCGACGCGCCCAGGTGCTGCCGCGGTATCGGCGAGCCAGGAACAGGCCCGCATCCTGCCTGTGATCGAAGCGCTGGCGGGCGTGAGCGAGGTGCTGATTTCGGTCGACACCTATCGCGCCGACACGGCGCGGCTGGCGGTTGCCGCCGGCGCGCATATCGTCAACGATGTCTGGGGTTTGCAGCGCGAGCCCGATATTGCGCGTGTCGCTGCCGACACCGGCGCCGGGCTTGTCATCATGCATACCGGGCGGGATCGCCAGAAGCTGCCGGATGTGATTGCCGACCAACTGACGTTCCTGCGAAAGTCGCTGGAAATCGCCCGCCAGAACGGCATCGCCGACGATCATATCGTGCTCGATCCCGGTTTCGGATTCGCCAAGGAGACGGCGGAGGAAAATCTCGACCTGATGGCACGCTTTTCGGAATTGCATGCACTCGGCTTGCCGCTGATGGTCGGTACGTCGCGAAAACGCTTCATCGGCACGGTCACCGGCCGTGATGCCGCCGACAGAGGGGTCGGAACAGCGGCGACCAGCGTTATATTGAGGCTCCAGGGCGCCGATCTGTTTCGCGTCCACGATGTCGCATTCAACGTGGACGCTTTGGCGCTTGCGGATGCTATGCTGGCGCGTCAGACGGACCGGGCGAGAAACTGAGCGATGTATGTCATCCGCATGAAGAACTGCGCTTTCTTTGCCCGGCACGGCGTGCTGGACGAGGAGGAAAGGCTCGGCCAGCGCTTCTATGTCGATGCCGTTCTCACCGTCGATCCAGGCCGGGCGCTTGCCGAGGATTCCATCGAGGATACGGTCCACTACGGCATTGCATTCACCGTCATTGAAAAGATCATCACCGGGCAGCGCCGTTTTCTGATCGAGTCGCTGGCGCTCGAAGTGGCCCGTGCGCTGACGGCGCGTTTTCCGCAGATAAAGAAAGCCGAGATCACGGTGCGCAAGCCGAACGCACCGGTGCCCGGCGTGCTCGATTATGTCGAGGTGACCGTTGTCTGGCCCGAATAGTACCGTTTATCTCAGCCTTGGCGGCAATCTTGGCGATCCGGCGAAATCCATGGGCGCGGCGCTGCGAATGCTGGATGCCGACGCGGATACGCGCGTCACCGGCGTCTCGTCGCTTTATCGCACGCCGCCCTGGGGCAAGCTCGATCAGCCGGATTTTCTCAATGCGGCCGCCGAGATTTCCACCGTGCTTGCACCGCGTGCCTTGCTCGACCTCTGCCTCGATGCGGAGCGCAAGCTGAAGCGGGTCCGGGAGGAGCGCTGGGGGCCGCGGCTGATCGATATCGACATTCTGGTGTTCGGCGACCGCGTCATCCACGAGACCGGGCTGGAGGTGCCGCATCCGCGCATGCTGGAGCGCGCCTTCGTGCTGGCGCCACTGGCCGAGATCGCGCCCGGCCTGGTTGTCAGCGGCCGCAGCATCACCGACCGCCTGGTCGCCGTCGATACTTCAGGCATCGAGCGATTGTCGTCCGGCCGGGATTGGTGGCTGGCCTGATTTCTGGGCAAGGCGACGGCCGAACTTTTAGCCCGAGAAGCCGCCACCATCCAGGAACGCCTGCTCCTGCACCGTGGTTTCGCGGCCGAGCATCCTGTTTCGATGCGGAAAACGGCCGAAATGCTGAATGATGTCGCGGTGTTCGACAGCGTATTTCAGGTAGGGCTCGGCCCTGGCCTGCGTCAGCTCGACCGAAATGTCCTGGTCGGCCAGCAGTTCCGAATGCTCGTACGGCAGGTAGAGGAAAACGCGGAGTTCTTCCTCGAGTGCCAGGTCATGGCCGGCCGCGACCGCCCTCTCTGCGAAATATCTGGCGAGCGGATCGGTCGCGTACATATGGCCGGTGCCGCGAAAACAGTTCCGCGGAAACTGATCGAGCAGGATCATCAGCGCCAGCGCGCCTTCGGCATGTTCCAGCCAGTCGTCGCATTCACGCCGAGCGGCGGCATAGTGCAGGCCGAGAAAGCGGTCGCGGAACTCGGCATCGAATGCTTCGTTCTTCTCGAACCAGGCATCCTCGCCGGCATCGCGCCAGAATTTGGTGACCGATAGGGCCCGGCTGTCCAATTCCATGCATAGTTCCTTGTTCAATCGGCGGGTTCGGACTTGTGCAGCACACCCGCGGTCTCTTCATTGAGTGCCTGACCAGGCCGGCGCGGCGTGGAGAGCGGTGTCGGAATCGGCGTGCCGATATTGCCTCTCAGGAAGCGCTGTCCGGCGCGAATGCCTTCGGCAAGCTGGGTTTCGAAGCGATCGGTGTCGCGGCGCCTGACGTCTTCGATCGTTTCAGCCACGTCTTCGGGATCGACGCCCAGCGATTCCAGTGCCGAGCCGCCGAAAACAAGTGCGGATTCGAAGGTTTCGCGCAGTTGGTAGTCGACGCCGGCACGGATGAGCTGCAGCGCCGTTCCACGGTCGAATGCGCGGGCCAGGACTATGAGCAGTGGGAATTCGGCCTTGATCAGCTGGGCGATGCGAACAGCCACATCGGCCTTGTCGACGCAGATCAGCACGGCGCGCGCCCGGCCGGCACCGGCGGCATGCAGGATGTCCAGTCGCGTGCCGTCGCCATAGTAGACCTTGAAGCCGAAATCGGCCGCCGCCTGGATCATTTCGACGTCATTGTCGATGATCGAGACGTCGATGCCGCGCAGCAGCAGCGGCTGGCTCGCGATCTGGCCGAAGCGGCCGAAGCCAATGACCAGCACGCTGCCGGTCAGGCCATCGGCGACATCGACGCCGTCGAGCGACTGCTCGTCGCGCGGCGTCAGATAGCGCAAGGCGATGATCGCCAGCGGCGTCAGCACCATGGAGATGATGACGATCGCCGTCAGCGTCGCGTTGGCCTGGCCGTCTATGATGCCGACCGCCGCGGCCGCCGAGTAAAGGACAAAGGCGAATTCGCCGCCTTGTGCCATGAAGACCGCGCGCTCAAGCGCTTCGCGGTGGCCTGACTTCAGGATACGGGCGACGATGTAGATGCCGAACGCCTTCATCACCATGTAGGCGACGACATAGACGGCGATCAGCCGCCAGTTCGCCGCGACCACATGCAGGTCGAGCGACATGCCAACGGCAAGAAAGAACAGACCGAGCAGGATGCCGCGGAAGGGTTCGATGTCGGCTTCGAGTTGGTGCCGGAAGGTCGATTCGGACAAAAGCACGCCGGCCAGGAAGGCACCCATCGCCATCGACAGGCCGCTGAGCTGCATGGCGAGGGCTGACCCAAGGACGACCAGAAGTGCCGCGGCGGTCATCACCTCGCGGGCACGGGCATCCGCCAGGATGCGGAAGAACGGGTTGAGCAGATAGCGGCCGGCCACCACCAGGCCGACGATCGCGGCGAGGCCGATGCCGACCTCGGACAGCCGCTCCGACAGGCTGGTGTCGGCTCCACCGGGTGCCAGGAACGCGATCAGGGCCAGCAGGGGCACGATGGCAAGATCCTCGAGCAGCAGGACCGATACGATGCGCTGGCCTTTCGGCGCGGCGATTTCACCGCGTTCCTCCAGGAGTTGCATGACGATCGCCGTCGAGGTCAGCACGAAGCCGGCGCCGGCGACGAAGGATTGCGCGATCGGAAACCCTCCCGCCATGCCGACACCGGTCAGCAGAAGCGCGCAGACGCCGACCTGCAACGCACCGAGGCCAAAGATCTCACGGCGCAGGCCCCACAGCCGCGATGGCTGCATTTCCAGCCCGATGATGAACAGGAACATCACCACGCCGAGTTCGGCGACATGAAGAATGGCTTCCGATTCGGAAAAGACGCCGAGGCCGAACGGGCCGATCACCACGCCGGCAGCCAGATAGCCGAGGATCGAGCCGAGGCCCATGCGCTTGAAGATGGGGACGGCGACGACACCGGCAGCAAGCAGCGCCACCACCTGAACCAGATCACTGCCCGATGCTTCCGCCGCCATGCCTCTTGTCCCTGTGTCGCACAGCACTCCTTGCATGCAGTTGGAGCGGGAGGCAAGGCGAGAAATCTGCCGGGAAAGGTAGGGTGCCGTTGCAGCGATTCCCCTGGTGGAACAACGGTCCCCGCTTGCCTGCCGGACGTTCGGCATCTATATCTCGTATATGCCTGACTATTCGTCCCGGCCGTCTTCGACGCCACATATCCCGATGGATGCGCTCAGCGAAGTTTTACAAGACTTTCGCTTGAGTGGTGTCAACTATGGTCGCTGCGAGCTCCGGCACCCATGGAGCATAGACTTTCCGCAACAACAGCTGCTTCGGTTTCACTTTGTCGGCCAGGGCCCGTGCTGGATTCATACTGAATCGCAAGGCTGGCAGGAGTTGCGCGATGGCGATCTGGTGCTGCTGCCGCAAGGCATCGCCCATCGGCTGGCGAGCGCGCCGGACGTTGCAGGGGACTCGCTCGAAGGTTGCCAGGTGATCAAGTTGGGGGGCAACGTCTGCGAAGTGGTACGGCAAGGAACGGGAGCGACGAGCACCCTTTTCTGCGGCTCCATGGCCTTGGACTCCTATGCGCTCAACCCATTGATCACGTTGATGCCGCCTGTCATCAAGGGTTGCGACGTGGCCGGCAATGACCCGGTCGTCGGTCCTTTGCTGGCGGCCATGACGGTGGAGGCCTCGCAACCGCAGATGGGCAGCGCCACGATTCTGTCGCGTATGGCCGACTTGCTGACGGCCCGGCTCATACGCTGCTGGGTCAATTGCAACGGAGCCTCGACCACCGGTTGGCTCGCAGCCATCCGCGACCCCCATATAGGCCGCGCTTTGGCGGCCATGCACCGCGACCCCGGCCACAACTGGACGCTGGGAAGCCTGGCCGGCGTGGCAGGCCAATCGCGTTCGATTTTCGCCGAGCGTTTCAGTGCGGTATTGGGAGAGGGTGCCGCACACTATCTCGCCCGCCTGCGTATGCAGCTTGCCCGCGAATTGCTGGGCCAAAACGGCTTGTCGGTTGCCGAAGTCGCTACCCGTTTGGGCTATGATTCCGAGGCATCCTTCGCGCGAGCGTTCAAGCGCATCACCAATGTCTCGCCGGGCGTTGTGCGTCGCACAATTCCCGGACGAATGGATATGAATTTCGGATTCTAAGATACATATCATCCGAGCGGACTCGCCTATTTAAGACCTCCAAACTTTGGAGATCTTTCCGTGACTAACACAACATTACAGCTTGAAGACGCCGCGATTGGCCTTGATGCCGATGCACCAGCCGCGTGGAGCGCAGCCACTTGGTTCGCGGTCATTTCATTGGCGGCCACCAGCTTTGCCCTGGTGTCTGCCGAATTCCTGCCCGCAGGTCTGCTGACGCCAATGGCACGCGATCTCGGCATCAGCGAGGGGACGGCCGGCCAGGTCGTCACCGCCACCGCTTCCGTCGGCGCCGTGACGGCCATGTTGAGCAATGTTCTCATCGGCCGCTTGAACCGCAAGGCGGTGCTGGTTGGTCTCAGCGCCCTTGCGGTCGGTTCCAATATCCTGGCGGCGCTGGCGACCGATTTCTGGCTGTTGCTGTTGGGCCGGGCCGGACTGGGCATCGCTCTCAGCGCTTTCTGGGCACTTTCGGTCGCCGTCGTGGCGAGGCTGGTTGGCGCCAATGCGACAGGTCGGGGCATGGCGATCGTCACCCTCGGCGTCTCGCTTGCCACCATTGCCGCACCGTCGATGGGCGCGCTGATCAGTGACTGGATAGGGTGGCGCAGTGCCATGGCCATGACGGCGGGGCTGGCCGCGCTTGCCATGTTGCTGCAGTTTCTCAGCCTGCCGACCTTGCCTGCAACGGCAAGCAACAGCCTTGCAGATGTATTTCGGCTGACCCGGCGGCGCGGCATCCAACTCGGCATGCTGGCTATTGTTTTGCTGATGACGGGGCATTTTGCCGGCTCGGTCTATGTGCGTCCCTTCCTCGAACAGGTGACACTCCTTACAACCGGACCGATTGCCCTGGCTCTGCTCGGGTTTGGCATCGCTGCCGTGATCGGTAATGTTGCCGGCGGCCGCATGGCCGACACCAACATCCACATGGCCCTCGCAGTCACCGCAGCGTTGATGGCGGTTGCGGCACTTACTTTGGTGCTTTGGGGCTCGCATATCGGCGTTGCCTTCGGCTTCGTTACGCTGTGGGGTTTCGCCTTTGGCATGGCGCCGGTGGTGCTGCCGACCAATATGTCGCGCGCGGCGCCTGATGCGCTGGAGGCAGCGGGCAGCCTGATGGTCACCTCTTTCCAAATTGCCATCACCATCGGCGCGGTTGTCGGCGGCTATGTCGTGGACACCTATGGCGCGACTGGGCCTTTGACTCTGACTGCTATCCTTGCCGCATCGACCGCCGTCTTGGCGCTGCTGCAGCCGCGCAGCTGAACTTTGCTGCCGCTGATAAAATAGCCTGAATCCGGGCCGCCGCCGATGTTGCAGGCGCGATACACAAGTTGAGGCCGGGAACACGTTGCATCTTGCCGCAATCGAAGGCTAAGGACGCTCGGCTTCGGCCATTGGAGGGTGATCGGCGATCAAGTCGCGCCCTTTTTGAGGAGATGACTGACATGAAGAAGTTTTTGTTTGTTGCCGTCGGCCTGGCGGTGCTTGCCGGTTCGGCTTGCTCGAAGGCGCCCGAGTGCACGGCGGAAATCGCGACCAAGAAGGCGCAGGACATGGCTACCGCGCTGCAGGAAGCGATTACCAAGGACCCGTCCAAAGCGGCTGATCTGACGGCCAAGGTCCAGGCGGTGACAACCAAGTATCAGGGCGCTACGACATTGGCCGACGCCTGCAAGGCCTATGACGAACTGACGGCCACGATCAAAGGCTAACGCCCTGATTCGATTGGATCAAACGAGGCGGCGACCGTTGGGTCGCCGCCTTTTCTTTTGAATTGTTCAGTTCGGCGCGATGGAGCCGACTTCGACCGCGTCGACGCGCTTCAGGCTCATGCCGATCACCGGCACCAGCTGGTCGTCGACGCGCACGGCAATAGTCACCGTCATCGAATTGTCGTCAGGGATGCGAGCCTGCATGACGCCGCGCAGCTGGTTGCGGTTGATGGTGAAGACCACTTTGCGGGCATCGACGACGTTGCCGCCGATGATGTCGAGGCCGGAACCGGTCGCGCCACCCATGAAGCTGCCCTTGTAGCCCTCACGGCCCTTGCGCTCGATCTTGGCCGACATCGGCTGGGTGAACATGCCGACCCGACAGCCGCCGTCGAGCGACATGCCGACCTTGCCGTCGGGCGTCGAGCCGGTGAAGCTGCAGTTGAACTTCGTGCCTTTGTACTTGCCGGCGACGATTTCGCCGGGACCGATCCACTTGCCTTCGGCGGACTGGAAGAACTGCTTGTCCGGCTCCGCCGCAGAGGCCACTCCGGCAATGCCGACGACTGCCGTAATCACCGTTGCCAGGGGCAGGACACTGGATAGAATTACGCTTTTCATCGACGACACCCGGCAACAAAGATGCTGTTTGGAACCCGTCTGACCATGAACAAGATTGGTTAATGCTTCGTCACCGCGGGGCCGCCGCAAAGCAGTCCGGTAACAATTCCGAAGGTCCAGACACTCCAGCCCGGCTCACTTGCCGGATGGGGTCGTTTCACCATCTTTCCTGGTTGCGAACGATGTCAGCGCCGAGAGGAAATCACCAAGTCCGGGACGCTTGGCGGCGCTGAAGGGCAGGGGTCGCGCCGTCTCCATCGCGGCAATGCCGATGCGTGCCGTCATCATGCCGTTGACGACGCCCTCGCCAAGCTTGGCCGAAAGGCGCGCGGCCAGGCCGTGGCCGACGATCTGCTGGACGAAACTGTCGCCGATCGCGATCGAGCCGGTAACCGCCAGATGCGCCAGCACGCTGCGCGCCAGGCGGAAGAAACCCAGCGTTCCCGGCCGTCCGCCATAGAGTTCTGACAGGCGGCGAATAAGCCGCCCGGCCTCGAACACGACATAGGCGACATCGACCAGTGCGCGTGGACTGACCGCCGTCACCAGCGAAACGCGTTTGGCGGCTTCGAGAATCATCACCTTCGCCCTGGCATCGAGAGGGCCGAGAATTTCAGCCTCGGCCAAGCGCACGAGATTGCCGCCGTCGATGATTTCGCCGCGCAGTTCGGCCAGCGCGCGCCGGCCGGCCGCGGTCTCGGGTTTGGCCGCGACAAAGGCCGACAATTCGTCGACGACCGATCGTGCCGCCTTGGGATCGTCGCGGGCGATCGCGTCGAGCGCACGCTTCTGCAGCTTTTCGACCTCGGCAAGGCGGGCGATCGCCAGGAACTCGCGAATCAGGATCACCATAAGCGCCAGCACGGCGATGGCAGCCATGCCCGCGGCCAGCCAGCCCAGCCATTCGGCGCGCGCGAAGAGGTCGCGGATGAGCTGGTCGGTCCACAGGCCGACAGCCAGCGAAACCAGCACGCCAAAGGCGCCGAAGAAGATGCTGCCGAGCAGTGAGCGTTTTCTGGGGGCGATAGCCGGCGGCGGCTCCGCGGCAATGATGTCAGGCTCGTCGAAGACATCGACTTCCGCCGGGATGACCATCGCGACATCGGTCTTCATCGGCCGGGTTTTGCGCTGGGTGTCGGTCTGGATACGGCGCGCCTCCGGCGCCTCCTGCCTTGGTTCGGCTTCCGGCTCGATGCGGAATGCCGCCGGCTTGCGGGGCGCGGTCATGCCAGATGATCTCCGATCAGGAACTGCAGGGCACGGTCGAGCCTGATATGCGGCAGCGACAGCGTGACGCCTTCGGCCGTGCGTTCGAGCTTTGGCGGACGGAAACGGACGAAGCGGATTGCAGGATCCGCGGCATCCTGCTTGTGATCGGCTCCCGAAAGATCAAAAACCGCATCAATTTTCTCCGGTAAATCACCGGGAAATATGGCTGTTTCAGTCTTTCCATTGAAGGTTTCGCCATTGATCTTCTCGCCGGCGATCGGCGTGCCGATAATGACTGGCAACGTCTCTCGGCCTTGCTTGACGGTGCCTTCGCGCGTCGCGCGCACCGCCGCCATGGCGACCACATCGACATCGGCGCCGGTGAAATTCGCCCGTGCCACGGCGCGGTCGGCAAGCCGCCGCACGATCGCCTGCAGCCGGTCATGGCTTTCGTGATGCAGATGGTCGGCCTTGGTGGCGGCAACCAGGATGCGGTCGATGCGCCGCGAGAACAGATCGGTGAGGAAGCTGCCCCGGCCAGGGCGAAAACAACTGAGGATCTCGGTCACCGCGCGTTCCAGGTCGGCCATGGCGCCGGGGCCGGCGTTCAGCGCCTGCATGGCGTCGATCAGCACGATCTGGCGATCGAGGCGCGTGATGTGTTCGCGAAAGAAGGGTTTGACGACATGCGTCTTGTAGGCCTCATAGCGCCTGTCCATCATGGCGTGCAGCGACCCCGGGCGCGGACGCTTGTCGCCGATCCCGACCAGTGGCGCGAAGGTCAGGGCCGGCGAGCCTTCGAGATCGCCCGGCATCAGGAAGCGGCCGGGCGGCAAGGTCGAAAGCGCCCGCTCATCGAGCTTGCAGGCCTTCAGATAGGCGGCGAAGCTTTCGGCCAGGCGGCGCGCCGTCATCTCGTCGGCATCGGCGTTCGGGTCGATCCCGGACGACAACGCCCGCCAGCTCTGCGAAAGGTCCTCGCGCACCGGCAGAACGGCCATTTCGAAGGCTTCCTGCGAAAAATCGGCGAAGGATTTGCCGAGCAGCGGCAGATCGAGCAGCCATTCGCCGGGATAGTCGACGATATCGACCGACAATCTGCCGGAGGAAAACATGCGGCTCCAGCCGGAAGCCGATTCATATTCGATGGTCAGCCGCAGTTCCGAAATGGCGCGCGTCGAGTCGGGCCAGGCGCGGTCGTTGACCAGAGCGGCGATGTGATCCTCGTACTGGAAGCGCGGCACCGCGTCGTCCGGCTGCTGCTCGAGGAAGGCGCGGGCGATGCGCCCAGATTTCTGCGCCTCGAACAGCGGCAGGCGGCCGCCATGGATCAAATTGTGGACAAGGGCCGATATGAACACCGTTTTGCCGGCGCGGGACAATCCCGTCACGCCGAGGCGCAGCGATGGGGAAAAAAGCCCGGTGGCGCGGCCCGACAGCGTGTCGAGGGCAATCCTCGCCTCGTCGGTGAAGGTGGTCAGCGATGATGCCAAAATTTGCTCTCTCGGACTTCGGTCCGTCCGATATAGGCTCTGCAACCTGGCTTTGAAATGGCTTCAGAGATCGGCCGGCGTCAGGAACGCTTCGAGATAACCGGTGCCTTGGGCGGCGCTGGCAAGATCGCCGTCGAAGCGGACGACCGCCAGGCCTGCGGTCGGGAACCCATGGTTCAGCGTGACCCGCGCGGTCTCGTCGCCGTCGCCCGAAACTGCCATGGTGAGGTCTTCCATCATCGGGTTGTGGCCAATGACCAGCAATGAGCCTGATCCGCCATTGTCGCGGATAAGGTGGAGGTACCCGGCCGCGTCCGCGCTGTAGAGCGCGTCGAAGAACAGAACCCGGCCGGTGTCGGTCTGGCCGGCCAGGCCTTCCAGCGTCTCCTTGGCGCGCTTGGCATTGGAGCAGAGCGTCCGGTCCGGAACATAGAGGCGGGAGCGCATGGCGGCCCCCACCATTTCGGCATCGGCGCGGCCGGACGCATCGAGCGGACGGTCGAAATCGCGCATGCCGGGCAGTGCCCAGCCAGCCTTTGCATGTCGCAACAGATAAAGCCTGCTCACCCAACCTCCGAATGCCGAAGCCTCCCGGGATTAGCCACGAGAACGGCGTTGCGCACAATGGCCCGTGCTCTTCAAACACGGCGAATCACCCAATGCTGCTTGCTGCAAAGGCGCTTGCGTATCGGCCCCGGGATCAAGGCCGATCTCGGAAAGCATGAGCCACCGGATCCAAAGTGTCTCGGCGGAGTTTGTACCAAAGCGACCGTACGCGGCTGCAAAGACGCGTGGCGGGGTACTTTAACAATTGCGTGAAACAGCGGCCGATTGCGCTTGTGCAGGCGTCGGACGACGAATATATAGGCGCCAAATTTGGGGCAGTTTGGGTGAGTCGAATGAACGACATCGTTACCGCCGATTACGTACCCTCCGAAGACGAGCCGTTCATGAACGAGCGGCAGAAATCCTACTTCCGCTCAAAGCTCGTTACCTGGAAGAATGACATATTGCGCGAAGCGCGCGAAACACTGGAAATCCTGCAGCAAGAAAACGCCAACCACCCCGATCTGGCCGATCGCGCCTCTTCGGAAACCGACCGCGCCATCGAACTCAGGGCTCGCGACCGTCAGCGCAAGCTCATCGCAAAGATCGATTCCGCCCTGCAGCGCATCGACGAAGGCACTTACGGCTATTGCGAAGAGACCGGCGAGCCGATCGCGCTGAAGCGGCTCGATGCGCGTCCGATAGCGACATTGTCGATCGAAGCGCAGGAGCGGCATGAGCGCCGCGAAAAAGTCTATCGCGACGACTGAAGGTCAAGGCCGGCGGCTCACGGCCGGCTGTCCTCGAACGAACTCGATTCTGAAATGGCCGGTTTTCCGGCCATTTTTATTGGTGCGGCATCCACCGCTCAGGGCGGGCGAAGGCAGCAAACCCTTGATATTTGGCGCTTCGGACGAGGTGGTTCGGCAGTGGACCAGTGGACCGGCGACGATGTTTCGCGGTGATAGCGACCCGGCGGTCGCTCATCTCTTCTGACTGGAGAGTTCGCCGAGAAGCTTGGTCATCTCGTCGTCGAGCGACGGCGGCGCCGCCGGCTTGCCCACGGGGCCGCCCGAACGGGGCTGGTCCAGCGACACTTCGAGTTCCCTCATCAGCGTGTCGTCGATGCTGTCCTGCACCGGCTGCGGTGGTGGCGGCGCGTGCCGGGCGGTGTTGGCATTGGCGGAGCCGTAGGCCGGCAACGGCGTGACATTGGTCGGCTGATAGCTTTGCGTTGCCGGCTTCGGTGCAGGTGCCGGCGGCGCCGTTGTACGCGGGCGGGCGGGCGGCGTCGTGTTCACCGGCTGTGGAGCGGGAGCCTGTCTCGCCGGCGGCGGAGCGGGTTGCGGCGGACGCGGTCTTGCCGGGGCCGCGGCGGCCGGAACCGGCTGCAAGCCGCCATCTCCGGTCAATGCCGGCCGGCGTAGCGCCGAAAGTCGGATATCGCGCTCGACGACGACGTCGGTCGGGCCGCCGATCAGAAGCAGGTGCTCGATATCGTCACGGCGTATCAGCACCAACCTGCGGTGACTGTCGACGGCGGTGGCATCCATGACGGCCAGTCGCGTCTTGCGGTTCCGGCCACCGGCGACGAAGGTTCCGAATGTCAGGTTGCGCACCAGCTTGATGATAACGAGAACGATAACCAGCAGGACAAGCGCTGCAAACGTCCACAACAATGCTGCGGCATAACCGGGACCTGCCACGCTATCGAGCCATTGCATTGGGTTCCCCTGATCGCCCTTGGAAGTGAAGAGACACTAGACCGTTGCAGCGGGCCACCGCAAGTTGCGTTTCACGCTGGTGAACAGCTAGAAAACTCCGAAGCCTGGAATACATCATTTTTATCCGACATTTGCCGCCCAGGCCTTTTCCGGACTTGGAGAATGTGATTCAACCCGCTAGGGGCGGGTGTCGGAACACCGGAATTCACGAGCAGGGGGCACATGGCCAAGGAAGCGCGCGGCGATTTCTATCCGGTACCGATCGTCGACCAGAATACGCGACCCGGCGCGGTCACCCGGCTTATCATTTTCATCGTCGTTCTGACGGGGGCGGCGATCGTCTTCGGGCTTTTCCGCGAGCGCCTCGGCGATCCTTTCCTGCTCGGCATGCTCGGCGTGCTGGCGATGATCGGCGTCGGCTTCCTGTTCGCGACGGCGATCGGCTTCGTGCAGGTCACGCCACGCTCGACAGGCGACGAACTGTCGAAATCCTTCGTCGATTCGATGTCGCAGGGGCTTCTCGTCACCGACACCAAGGGCCGCGTCGTCTACGCCAATCGCGCCTATGCGGATATGACCGGAGCATCGTCCGCTGCCGACCTGAAGACCGTCGAGGGATTGCTCTCGGATGTCCCTGAAGCCTCGGTGACGATCTATCGCCTGGCGTCCGGCCTGCGCGACGGCCAGCCGGGCGACGGCGAGTTTAGGCTCGCACAGTCCATTCGGCCCGGTGCCGAGCCTGGCGCCCGCTGGTACCGGGCACGCGCCCGCGCCTTCAGCGTTCCAGGCCAGCGGCTGCCGATGCTGGCCTGGCAGCTTGCCGACATCTCGCAGGAGCGGGCCGAGCAGGAGCGCTTCTTCCTCGACCTGCAGAAGGCGATCGACCACCTCGACCACGCGCCGGCCGGCTTCTTTTCGGCCGACCAGGAGGGCCGCGTCACCTATATCAACGCCACGCTCGCCGAATGGCTGGGCATCGACCTCACCAGCTTCACGCCCGGCGCCGTGTCTCTGTCGGAGATCGTGGCTGGCGACGGCATGGCGCTGGTCCGCTCGGTCAAGGCCGACCCCGGCACCACACGCAACGCGGTGATAGATCTCGACCTGACGACCATGACGGGCGAAGCGCTGCCGGTGCGCTTCATGCACCGCGTTTCAGCCAGCCGCGAAGGATTGAACGGGCCGACACGCACGATCGTGCTCAACCGCACGCAAGGCGAGGATGCCTCCGCCGATTTGCGGGCTTCGGAAGTGCGCTTCACCCGCTTCTTCAACTCGACACCGATGGCGATCGCCGGCGTCGACCACAATGGGCGCATCCTGCGTACCAATGCGCCGTTCCTGTCGCTGTTTTCGTCTGTCGTCGATCGCGACGCCGTCGACCGTCGCGTACGGCTCGACACGGTGATCCACGAACGCGACCGGCCGGCCTTCGCGGCTGCCTTCGAGAAAGCGCAGCAGCGGCAGGCCGACATCGAGCCGATCGACACGCTTTTGCCCGGCAACGACGAACGGCACATCCGCTTCTACGTCAACGCCGTCGCCGACGGCACCGGCGGCGAGGGGGCCGAGGAGTCGGCCATCGTCTACGCCGTCGAGACAACGGAGCAGAAAGCGCTCGAAGGGCAGATGGCGCAAAGCCAGAAGATGCAGGCGGTCGGCCAGCTTGCCGGCGGCATCGCGCATGATTTCAACAATGTGCTGACCGCCATCATCATGGCGTCCGACCTTTTGTTGACCAACCACCGTCCGTCGGACCCTTCCTTCCCCGACATCATGAACATCAAGCAGAACGCCAACCGGGCGGCTTCGCTGGTGCGGCAGCTTCTGGCCTTCTCGCGCAAGCAGACATTGCGGCCGGAAGTGCTCAATCTGACCGACGTGCTCGCCGATCTCAGAATGCTGCTCGCCCGCTTGGTCGGCAACGACATCAAGCTGAAGGTCGACCATGGCCGCGACCTGTGGCCGGTCAAGGTCGATATCGGGCAGTTCGAGCAGGTGGTGGTCAACCTTGCGGTCAACGCGCGCGACGCAATGCCGGCGGGCGGCGATCTCACCGTGCGCACCCGCAATGTGACCGCCGAGGAGTGCAAGGCCTTTTCCTACCGCGAACTCGCCCCGGCGGACTATGTCGTGGTCGAAGTCGAGGACACCGGCAGCGGCATCGCGCCCGACGTGCTGAAGAAGATTTTCGAGCCTTTCTTCACCACCAAGGAAGTCGGCAAGGGCACCGGCCTTGGCCTGTCGATGGTCTACGGCATCATCAAGCAGACCGGCGGCTTCATCTTCTGCGATTCCGAAGTCGGCAAAGGCTCGACTTTCCGCATTTTCCTGCCGCGTCACATCGCCGAAGCGAAAAAAGCAGGCGAGCCCGGCGATGCGCCGGCAGCGCCGGCAAAGGTCGCCGACCCGGCCAAGGATCTGTCGGGCTCGGCCACGGTGCTGCTCGTCGAGGACGAGGATGCCGTGCGCATGGGCGGCATGCGGGCGCTGACCTCGCGTGGCTACACCGTGCACGAGGCATCATCGGGCGTCGAGGCGCTGGAAGTGTTCGAGGCGCTGGGCGGCAAGGTCGATATCGTCGTTTCCGACGTGGTCATGCCGGAAATGGACGGACCGACACTGCTCGGTGAATTGCGCAAGCGCCAGC
Organism: Mesorhizobium sp. M1066; assembly: GCF_040318635.1. Taxonomy (NCBI): domain Bacteria; kingdom Pseudomonadati; phylum Pseudomonadota; class Alphaproteobacteria; order Hyphomicrobiales; family Phyllobacteriaceae; genus Mesorhizobium; species Mesorhizobium sp. M1066. The sequence goes on along the minus strand of NZ_JAMYMR010000017.1, from coordinate 10,962 downwards.
CGGACATCAAGTTCGTCTTCGTGTCCGGCTACGCCGAGGATGCATTCGCCAGAAATCTCCCGGCAGATGCGCATTTCGGCTTTCTGCCCAAGCCGTTTTCGCTCAAGCAACTGGCGACGATCGTCAAGGACGTGCTCGAGTCTTAGAGCCTTCCCCATGTTCCTCCTTGCACAACGCCGTGACAACGCCATGATTGCGGGTGAAACGGCAGGAAGGCTTAGGGGAGCAACTTGTGACGCCGCACAACGAAGCGGACAAGGACGACTACGCCGACACGGTGTTGTTGCCGGGTGATCCGCAGCGTGCCGAGTGGATGGCGCAAACGTTCCTGGAAGCGCCGCGCTGCATCAATCGCCGCCGCGGCACGCTTGGCTTCACCGGGCTGTTTCGTGGCAAGTCCATCAGCATTCAGGCGACGGGCATCGGCGTTTCATCATTTCTGATCTATGCGCATGAACTGCTGGACCATTATGGCGCCCGGACGTTGATCCGCACCGGCACCTGCGGCAGCCTGACCGCAAAGGCGAAACTGCGCAGCCTTGTCATCTCACAATCGGCACAGGCGGAAAGCGCCCAGAGCGGCCAGGTTTTCGGCCTTTATCGACCCGCTGGCCCCGACCCGGCGCTCCTTGCATCGTCACTGGCCAAGGCGGTAGAATTCGGCATCGACCATCATGCCGGCCTGACGGTGTGCAGCGACATCTTCTATCACCCGGAAGGGCGCGCCCGTTTTGCCGATGCGCGGGCGGAAGGAGCCCTGGCCGTGGACATGGAAACCAGCGCGCTCTATCGCATATCAGAGCATTTCGGGGCGCGTGCGCTGTCGATGTGTGTCGTGGTCGACAACATCGAGACCGGCGAACAGACCGACTATTCCGAGCGCCAGGAATTGTTCGCAGACATGAGCCGTCTGGCGCTCGCTGTCGCAGCAGAAAGCTAGAGTACGGGTCTACCGGGTCAGCCCCTTGCGTACGGCAGCGACATTGTCAGAGGAGACCGCCGGGGCGGCGTTGCCCCAGCTGGCGCGCACATAGGTCAGGACGTCGGCGACCTCCTGGTCTTTCAGGCGCCAGGCCAGGGAGGGCATGGCGGGCGTAGTCGGTGCATCAGCCGTGTGCACGGCCTGGCTGCCGGCAAGGACGAGCCGGGCCAATGTTTCGGAACTGCCCTGCGCGACGATCGAATTGCCGGCAAGGGAAGGGAAAAGCACGCCTGACCCGGCACCATCTCCACCATGGCAAGCCGAGCAATTGTCGCGATAGATTGCCTCGCCCGTTGCCATCCGTGTCGCGTCAGGCTTTGCCGGTTGGACGCTGTCGACATCCGAGCCCAGGCTCTTGAGGTAGACTGCAACCGCCTTGAGATCGGGATCGGTCATTTTCGACGTGGAGTTCTCGATGGCCTCCGCCATCGGACCTGATGCAATCGAATGCGCGTTGACGCCGGTCTTGAGGTATTGGACCAGATCCTCCTGAGACCATTTCCCAAGGCCCGATTGCGCATTGTTGGTGATGTCGGGGGCAAACCAGCCTTGCAGGGAGGCACCTTGCAGGAACTCGCTGTCCTTGTCGGCGCCAAGGAAAGATTTGGGCGAGTGGCAGGTGCCGCAATGTCCTGCACCCTGGACGATATAGGCGCCGCGATTCCACTCCGCCGACTTGGAGGAATCCGGCTGAAAGCTTGCCTCGGTAAAGTTGAGGGCATTCCAGCCCAGCATCGCCAACCGGATGTTCAACGGGAAGGGCAGCTGATTGGCCTCGACCTTATTCGATACCGGTTCAACCGTCGTCACATAGGCCCACAGGTCGGAAATGTCCCGATCGTTCATCCTGGTATAGGCGGGGTAGGGCATTGCGGGGTAGAGCCGCACGCCATTGTGGCCGACGCCTGACTTCATCATGCTGCGGAAATCGGCTTCCGACCAATTGCCGATGCCCGTTTCGCCGTCGGGGGTTATGTTGGGCGGGACAAGCATGCCGAACGGCGTTTCGAGCGGCAGTCCGCCAGCCAGCGGTTTGCCCCCGGCCTGCGTATGACAGCCTGCGCAGTCGCCGAGCACGGCCTGATACTGTCCACGTATGATCTGGTCCGCCTGGTCGGCACTCCGTGCCGGGCCCGCGTTGAGGGCCGCGGCGCCGATGGCGAGCGTGAAAACGAGCTTGTTCATGCCTGCACCAGGGGTGCGCCGGGATTGCGCAGATATTGATTGCGGATGGCATCGGCGGCGCGGAAAGCGAGCGCGCCGACGGTTCCTGTCGGGTTCTTGCCGGCATTCTGCGGGAAGGCCGACGCGCCGATGACGAAGACATTGGGGACGTCCCAGCTTTGGAGGAAGGTGTTGACCGCGCTCTTCTTCGGGTCCGTTCCCATGATGGCGCCGCCCGTATTATGGGTGCTCTGGTAGGGGACGCTGTCCCAGCCCTTCTTGCGGCGGCCGACGGCGTACTGCTTGCCGCCGAGCGCCTTGGCGATTTCCTCCATCCGGTCGCAGACATAGTTCGACATGCGAATGTCGTTGTCGGGAAAATCAAACGTCATGCGCATCAGCGGACGACCGAAACGGTCCTTGTAGGTCGGGTCGAGGTCGAGGTAGTTGTTGCGCGTCGCGTAACTGCTTCCCTGGGACGAGTAGCCAAGCGTGCTCTTGTAACCCTCGACCGTTGCCTTCTTCCAGGCGCTGCCCCATTTCGGCGTGCCGGGCAAGGTCGGCCTGGTTCCGATCGGGCGCCCGTTGGTGGGAATGCAGTTGATGCCCGCGCCGCCGACGAAGTCCAGCGCGCCGTGGTCGAACGCGTCACCATTGTAATCGTCGATCGTCTGGCCGAGCGCGCCGGCGGCGATGAACGGGTTGAAGTTCTTGTCGTCGAAGAACACCTGCACGCCGGCATTTGTCTGGTAGCAGTAATTGCGCCCAACCGTTCCTTCGCCACTGCCGGGATCGTAGATCTTGCCGATACCGGACAGCATCATCAGCCGGGCATTGTGCAGGCCGTAGGCGCACAGCAGCACCAGATCGGCCGGCTGGAAATATTCCTCGCCTGACGTGTCGACATAGGTGACGCCGCGCGCCGACTTGCCTCCGGGAGCCAGATCGACATGCAGAACCTCGCTGTCGGTGCGAACTTCGAAATTGGACTTCTTCATCAGCACGGGAAGGACGGTGGTCTGGGCGCTCGACTTCGAATAGTTGGCACAGCCGAAGCGTTCGCAGAACCCGCAATAGGTGCATTGACCCATGGCGATGCCGAGCGGGTTGACATAGGCCCGCGACATGTTGGCGGATGGGGTCGGGAAGGGATGCAGGCCGATCGACCGACCGACCTCGGCGAACAGGGTTGGCGCGTAGGTCATCTGCATCGGCGGGTTCGGATAATCCCGCGACCTTGGATCCTCGAACGGATTGCCGCCTTCCTGCAAGTGCCCCTTGATATTGCCGGCCTTGCCCGAGATGCCTGCCAGATACTCGAACTGGTCGTAATAGGGCTCCATCTCCGCGCCGGTCACGCCCCAGTCCTCGACCTGGAGATCGGCGATTCTCGATGCACCATATTTCTTCGTCAGATTGGTCTTTATCTGAAAGTCCGAATCCCAGAACCGCCAGGTGTGGCCGTTCCAGTGGACGCCGGCGCCGCCGACGCCGTTGCCGGGGAGGAAGGAGCCGAAATCGCGCATCGGCAGCGCCTTCTGCGACGGGTCATTGCGCACCGTCATGGTTTCGACGGTCGGCTGCAGGAAGAGGTCGCGCCGGATGCTGTAGCGCAACTCGTCCTGCGCATAGCCGATGTTGAAATCGGTTGCCGTGTCGCGCCAGGGGCCGCGCTCTATGGCCACCACGTCCAGGCCCTGATCGGTCAATTCGTGGGCCAGAATGGATCCCGTCCAGCCGAGGCCGACGATAACGACGTCTTTGCGAGGCAGTATCTTGGTCATGATCAGGCGCCTTTGCCGAGCCATTCGGGACGCCCGATGATCGAGACAGGCGGCTGCGGATATGGCTGATTGTGTTTGCTGACATGGTCGCGGTAGTCGTAGCGGGCACCTGGAAAACCAAGCATGCGCCACGAGACCATGTCCTTGTTGCCGCCATAGACGGGGTCGGCAAAGAACCCTTCCATGGTGTTCTGCAGCAGAAGCCCGAAGAAACCGGGCCCCTTGACGCCATTGGGCAGGTCGACTTTCCCGGCCTCCATTGCCGTCAGGAAGGCATCCTGTTCGGCCGGTGCGAGCTCGACGAATGTCTTGCCGTCCCGCTGTTTCAGGAAGGCGTCGATGGCGGCAAGCCCGGTGCGGTAACGCTGCGCCGGATTGGCCTCGCCCTGATAGCCCTGGGTGGGCAGTCCAGGCAGAAACGGGCCTTGCGTGTAAAGCCGGCTCGACGCTCCGAACGCCCCCATCAACTGCCTGTCGATATAGACGGCGCAACCGGCTTCCTTGCCGCCCATGCTGAGCTCGTCGGCCGGAATGATGCGGTCGACGATCGCCTCGACAAGGGCTGCTTCCTGGGCTGAGAAAAAGTGCCAGCCGCCGGCCACGACCTGCGTGGGTGGATCGGATGCCATTGGCGTCCAGGGCAAAGTGCCCGAGAACGATCGCGCAAAACCGGCCGATGTCGCGGTTGCCGTAAATATTGCGACCGAGGACAGGAAAAGACGCCGATTCATTCGAACAGGATTGCGATGGTTCATATTAGGAATCTCGAAAATAAGAGAACGCACCCGGGAAGTGACGCCCAAGTAATCATGACAACGATAGTTAGGTTAATCCGCAGATCGAATGCCGATAGACTGCGAGATGAAAATGACCTCGTCAACCACATCACAAAATCGTTAGCGAGGGTTCGGTCAACTGCCGATCGGGTCTGGGTGTGTTGTTGAAGCCGGATGGCTGCCCGAAAGTCGGGCCACGATCCCGCGAAGCATCCGGCCTACCTGCCCGGATCCTGGACCGATAGAAACAGCGTCGTGCCATCAGGCATGAATCAGGAACCAGCCACTGACCGGGTGGCGTTCGAGGTCGCGGTCAATGCCAGGCCCACCGCGACGCATCACCAGGCTCTCAAGACCCTTGATCATACTTGCTCAGCTGGCAAGCAGGCTAATGAGTTTACGACCTGGACGACACCTTGTAGACTGAACACCATGGCGCTCAAACGGATGGACAACATAGGAATCGTCGTCGATGACCTTGAAGAGACGATTGGTTTCTTTGGCGAGCTCGGCCTTGAGCTCGAAGGGCGGGCTACGATCGAAGGAGAATGGGCCGGACGTGTCACGGGACTGGGCGATCAGCGCGTCGAGATTGCCATGATGCGGACGCCGGACGGCCACAGCCGGCTCGAACTGTCCCGTTTCCTCACGCCGCCTGTCGTCGCGGATCACCGCAACGCCCCGGTAAACGCCCTGGGCTACCTCCGCGTCATGTTCACTGTGGACGACATTGACGGGACGCTCGAAAGGCTCCGCAATCGCGGTGCGCGGCTCGAAGGCGAAGTCGTCCAGTATAGAGACGTGTATCGGCTATGTTACATTCGAGGGCCTGGAGGGCTTCTCATCGGGCTCGCCCAAGAACTCAGCTGAGCGCAATACGCTAAGCGGCCTCCCGCTTCGGCACCATCTGCTCATCCATTCCTGGCCGATGCCCGCGCAGATAGAGCGCGCAGGTGGTGCGCAGCATCGACGCAAAGTTCGGGATGGCGCCGTTGATCTCTATGGCTTCGTCATAGAGCTTGGAGATGAATTTCGGCGTCGTCAGGTTCTGGTTTTCGGCGATCTCGTCGAGCAACGCCCAGAATGTTCCTTCAAGCTGGATGCTGGTCGAGTGGCCGTCGATGCGAATCGACCGGTTGATCTGGCGATAGCCTTCGGGATCCTGGCCCGCAAACACCCTGCACATCCGACAAACCTCCCATGATTGTTGGTCTTGGGTGGACGGGCGTGCAGTTTGATACTGCTTGACCTGTCCCCACATGCATTCTCGGGCAAAATCGCCGCCACGGCAATCGGACTTTTGTCCCTGTTGGCGATGGAGGACGGTTCACGGCTTCGGGCGTGGTAACCGGCTGCCACCACCTTTTGTCCGTGCCGCGCATAATCGTCTCCACACCAGAGCGGAGACTGATTTGGCCAAGGCGATCCACAGCATGATCCGGGTTCTCGAAGAGGCCCGATCGGTCGATTTCTACAGAAATGCATTCGGGCTCGATGTCGCCGACAGGCTGGACTTCGAGACATTCACGCTCATTTACCTCAGCAACGAAGAGTCGGGGTTCGAACTCGAACTGACCGTGAACAAGGATCGGCAAGAGCCTTACGGGCTCGGCGACGGCTACGGTCACCTCGCTGTCTCGGTCGCCGATCTCGACAGCGAACATGACCGTCTCGGTGCGCTTGGCCTCAATCCGAAGAAGATCGTCGAGTTCAACCGCGACGGATCGCTGATCGCCCGCTTTTTCTTCATCGAGGACCCCGACGGCTACAAGATCGAGGTTCTGCAACGCGGAGGTCGCTTCCAATAGGAGACATCGCAGCCGCCTCTGAGGGGCGGCGCGCCAGCAACGGCGTTCTGAGCAGAGCGCACATAGCAAGCAGGGAGGAATAAAATGGTCACGATCTATGACGCGAAGCCTGGGCTTTCCCGTCGAGAGCTTCTCAGACGCGGCGGCATCGGCGCGCTGCTCGTCATCTCCGGCAGCGCCGTCATCAGCCCCGAACATGCCTGGGGGCTCGAGACATCGGCACTCAAGCCCGAAACCATGGCGACGCTGATCCAGATGGCGCGCGACATCTATCCGCACGATCAGGTTCCGGACAAATATTACGCCATTGCCGTGAAAGGTCATGACGAGCAGGCCGGCAAGGACGCCGCCTACAAGACGATGCTCGAGGATGGCATCGCCGACCTCGACAAGAAGTCCGGTGACGGCGGCTACCGCGGCCTTGGCTGGGAGGAGCAGCGGGTCGCCGTGCTGAAGCAAATCGAGGCGACGCCATTCTTCCAGGCCATCAGAGGCGGCCTCGTGGTCAGCCTCTACAACCAGAAAGAGGTGTGGCCGATCTTCGGTTACGAGGGCGAGTCCTATTCCAAGGGCGGCTACATCGCGCGCGGTTTCGACGACATCGAGTGGCTCTGAGCCCCGTCGTTCCTGAACCCGCAAACAGAAATCATGGGAGGAAACCATGGCAGCTTCATTTGATCTGAACAACGACGGCGTGGTCGTCATCATCGGCTCGGGTGCCGGCGGCGGCACGCTCGGCAACGAACTCGCCCAGAAGGGTGTCGACGTCGTCATCCTGGAAGCCGGCGCGCGCCACGAATACGAAGACTTCATCAATGACGAGTGGGGTTCGTTCAGCCAGCTCGCCTGGACGGACAAGCGCACCACGTCGGGTGACTGGCGTGTGGCCAAGGACTTTCCCAACCTGCCGGCCTGGATCGTCAAGTCGGTCGGCGGTTCGACCACGCATTGGGCCGGAGCCTCGCTGCGCATCCAGGAGCATGAGTTCAAGACGCTGTCGACCTACGGCAAATTGGAAGGCGCCAACCTGCTCGATTGGCCGATCACGCTGGCCGAGCTGGAGCCCTACTATGCCAAGGCTGAAGCCAAGATGGGCGTCACCGGCACCAATGACTGGCCGCGGCTGCCGGGCAACAACAATTTCAAGGTGCTGAAGGCCGGCGCCGACAAGCTCGGCTATAAGGAATGCCACACCGGCAACATGGCGATCAATTCGGTCGATCGTGACGACCGCATGTCTTGCCAGCAGACCGGCTTCTGCTTCCAGGGCTGCAAATGGGGCGCCAAATGGTCGACGCTCTACACCGAGATACCCAAGGGTGAGGCGACAGGCCATCTCGAAGTCAGGCCGAACGCCATGGCGATCAAGATCAACCACGACGCTAGCGGAAAGGTGACCGGCGTCGTCTACGCCGACAAGGACGGCAAGCTGCAGGAGCAGAAGGCGCGCATCGTCGCGGTTGCCGGCAATTCGATCGAGAGCCCGCGGCTGCTGCTCAATTCGGCGTCGGGAAAATTCCCGGATGGGCTTGCCAACTCGTCGGGTCAGGTCGGCAAGAACTACATGCGTCACACCACCGGCTCGGTCTATGCCATCTTCGACAGACCGGTGCACATGTATCGCGGCACGACCATGGCCGGCATCATCCGCGACGAGGCGCGGCACGATCCGTCTCGTGGGTTCGTGGGTGGCTACGAGTTCGAGACGCTGTCGCTCGGCCTGCCGTTCATGGCGGCGTTCCTCGATCCGGGCGCCTGGGGACGCTCGTTCACCGCCGCACTCGATCACTACGACCACATGGCCGGCCTGTGGATCGTCGGTGAGGACATGCCGCGTGCGGAGAACCGCATCACGCTGCATACCGACGAAAAGGACGCCCACGGCATGCCGATCGCCGACGTGCATTTCGACGACCATCCGAACGACACGGCGATGCGCAACCACGCCTACAAACAGGCCACGGCACTTTACGATGCGGTCGGCGCCACCCGCACCTTCCCGACGCCGCCCTATCCGTCGACCCACAATCTCGGCACCAACCGGATGAGCGAGAAAGCGGAAGACGGCGTCGTCAACAAGCACGGCCAGGCGCACGACATCAAGAACCTGTTCGTGTCCGACGGCAGCCAGTTCACCACCGGGGCCGCCGAAAACCCGACCCTGACGATCGTGTCGCTCGCGATCCGCCAGGCCGACTACATCGCCGCGCAGATGTCGGCCAAGACGATCTAGTCACATCCTCCCGACAGACTGCTGGCGCGGAACCCGCAAAGGTTCCGCGCCTTTTTTCCTGCCGCCTCATTGCTTGGTGCAGGTCGAGGCGGTGAAAGCGCCGTCGGGCTGCTTCATGATGATGTCGAAGGAAGGCGCGGTTTCACCGTCCAGCGTCGCCTGGGTCAGCGACAGTGAATTGCCGCCGGCGGTATATCCGCCCAGCGGCCCCAGCCACGAGATCACGCCGTTTGCGTCCATTTGGTAGTTATAGCCCTGCCGCGCGGTGCCGAAGGCGCCGAGGCTGGTGTAGACGGGGCCGCTGTAGACGTTCCCCTTGATGGTGATGTCGCCGAGGCTGAGGAACATGCCAAGCAGGTACACTTCGCAATGATAGGCGCCGTCAGGCATCTTGCCGTCGCTGAAATCGGCTCGCGCTGCGCCGGTTGCTGCCGTCAGAAGTACTATGCCGATGAAAATACGTGAAATACCTGAAACCATGACGTCGCTCGCTTGAAGAGCGAGCTTGCCCTATTTTTGCATCGCGCCGCAACATCGGTCGCCTGAGGCACTGGTGAGATCAAAATCTAGGCAAATTTCGCAAATGTTCGAAAAATAGGCAATGACTGCGCAAGCTGCGCAAATTTCTCTCAATCGATTTCTGGCCACCTCTCTTTGTTTTGTAAGCCCTATATTCCAAGGTGCTGATATCTCTAATTTATTTGTGCCCTTTCGGGATCGCCGGAGCGGTTGGCATGGGGGTTGCTTTGTAGTGCTGCGGTGCAATCAACCAGCTTGGGAGTCCGTAATATGAGGGGTAATTTCTCGACAATAACAAAAATGTTTTCGGCGAGCGTGGTCGCCGCCGGCCTGTTGATGTCCGCTCCGGCGAAGGCCGCCGACGACACGATCAAGGTCGGCATTCTCCATTCGCTGTCGGGGACCATGGCGATTTCGGAGACGACGCTGAAGGACGCCATGCTGATGCTCATCGACGAGCAGAACGCCAAGGGCGGCCTGCTCGGCAAGAAGCTCGAGGCGGTCGTCGTCGATCCGGCTTCCAACTGGCCGCTGTTTGCCGAAAAGGCGCGCGAGCTGATCTCCAAGGACAAGGTCGCGGCAGTGTTCGGCTGCTGGACCTCGGTGTCGCGCAAATCGGTGCTGCCTGTTTTCAGCGAGCTCGACAATATCCTGTTCTATCCGGTCCAGTATGAGGGCGAAGAGAGCGAACGTAACGTGTTCTACACGGGTGCGGCGCCGAACCAGCAGGCAATCCCGGCGGTCGACTATCTGATGAGCGAGGATGGCGGTTCGGTGAAGCGCTGGGTGCTGGAAGGCACCGACTACGTCTATCCGCGCACCACCAACAAGATCCTCGAGGCCTATCTGAAGGCCAAGGGCGTGGCGGCTGAAGACATCATGGTCAATTACACGCCGTTCGGCTTCTCCGACTGGCAGACCGAGGTTTCGGCGATCAAGAAGTTCGGTTCGGCCGGCAAGAAGACCGCCGTCGTCTCGACCGTCAACGGCGACGCCAACGTGCCGTTCTACAAGGAACTCGGCAACCAGGGCATCAAGGCCGAGGACATTCCGGTCATGGCCTTCTCGGTCGGCGAGGAAGAGCTTGCAGGTCTCGACACCGCGCCGCTGGTCGGCCATCTCGCCGCCTGGAACTATTTCGAGAGCATCGATACGCCCGAGAACAAGAAGTTCATCGCCGACTGGCACAAGTTCATCAAGAACGACAAGCGCACCACCAACGACCCGATGGAGGCCCATTATATCGGCTTCAACATGTGGGTGAAGGCGGTCGAGAAGGCCGGCACCACCGATCCGGACAAGGTCATCGACGCCATGATCGGCGTGTCGGTGCCGAACCTGACCGGCGGCTATTCGACGATGATGCCGAACCACCACATCACCAAGCCGGTGCTGATCGGCGAAATCCAGGCCGACGGCCAGTTCGAAACCGTGTCGCGCACGCCGGGCCTGGTGATGGGTGACGAGTGGTCCGACTATCTGCCTGATTCCAAGGACCTGATCTCCGATTGGCGCGCGCCTCTGTCCTGCGGCAACTTCAACGTTGCCACCGGCAAGTGCGGCGGCAAGGGCACGAACTGATTCCTCCCAGGGCTGACCTAGTCAGGCCGCGCGCGTGCCGGCCGGGTACGCCCCCCGGCGGGCAGTGGGGTTTTAACAAAACCGCGCCCCCCCCCCCCGGGCCCGGGGGGGGTTG